>JAKABN010000210.1 GCA_021796895.1 Thermoplasmata archaeon
TCGGTGCATGAAGCGATTTCACCGGACATTGCCACATTGCTGAGGAGTACGCGAAATATAATCGACATGTGTGATTCCCTGTGCTCCACCGGAGTCCTGCCGAAACTCTTCTTCCACTTCCTCTCCTCTTCATACGCCTTTATCTTATTGCGCCCGAGCAAGTCATAAAGAACGCCGAGGACGGCGCCAAGCACCAGTATTGCAACAAAAAGCCGGAAGAAAACCGGCGGGAACATGAGAGATATATCCACCGCAGTCATTTGCCGTACCGCATACAGCATCTGTCATATTTTACTTAAACTTATTCGATAACATGGCAACAAAGTTGACATTGTCAGGAGATAATGTGCGGAATGCCGGGCATCTGCACAAGACGAGAAGAGCATATGCTTCAAAACTTGAAAAGCCAAACACATGATTCCGTGGGAAGGCAGACAATATTGAACGCACAGGCAAACAATTAATATCTGCGCGAATGTAAGAGCAGAGGGAAAACAGAGAGCTGATTGGACTGAAGAAGAGACAGAAGAGCGGGGATAGCGTGATTGCGGAACTTGATATGCTGGACGTCGGGATAATAAAGGAACTTCAGGCCAACGCCCGCATGTCCTACCGGCAGCTGGCAAGAAAATTCGATGTGAGCGTAACCACTGTCAGTGAGCGTGTGGGAAAGATGGTCAGGAGCGGACTCATCAGGAGTTTCACCATCATCGTTGACCCTGAAAAATCCGGACCGGTGCTTTGTGTCGCGTTCTATATAAGAATTGAGAACGGCTCAGATCCGAAAGAAGTCGGGCAGCGTGTGTCGGGAGTGAAAGGAATATGCTACACTTACCAGACTGTTGGTTTGTACGACATAATAGCCCTCGGCAGCTCACTCAATAAGCAGGACTTCGCATCAATGATGAGGGAAGTGGGCGCGATCAGGGGCATCAGGGAGGTCGTTCCGTCCATGGTGCTTGACACAATAAAGGAAGATCCTCGCCACCCTGTCAGCATCACGGCTGAGCTGACCAAATAATATGACGGATGACGGCTCATCGCAAAGTCATGTTTTCCATGAAATGTTACTGCGCCTGTTATAATTGCAGCGGCAACAGCAATGCTTCTGCTCAGAATGTGGTGTTCTTGACGGCTCTGGCGACTATTCTGACAGACATCTCGGCCAGCTCATTTGCAATTCTGGCATATTCACCGTCATCGGCGCCGGCCATTTCTCCTGCGTCGGAACCGATTAGCGCATACTCTGAGAAAGTGTAAATTGTCATGTCGGGGTACAGGAACAGCAGGAAACCTTTCAGAGCCATGCTGCTGACAAGAAGCAGTTCGAAATCTCTGGCGAGAGCATCGGACAGTTTTCTGCTCCTGAAGCTGGACAGTTCATCCTGCCGGATACCGCGATTCGACAGGAAAGCATGTGCGCGGGCGCTCATCTGCATTCCTTCGGAGGCCGAAAGACCAGCAGACTCGACAGTCATCGCCCTTGCGGCGGACTCAGCCCTGAGCAGGTACTGCATAATGGGGCTGGCATCCACATTTGCGCCTCCAACGACCAGAATCCTGTTTACAGGCTTTCCGTAAACAAGCCGCCTGATGATGTTCTCCGCCAAGACTCATTCCCCGGCAGGAATCTCGAAATCAGTTCTTTCAATTATGTCCTTCTTCCTTATTGGCACGATATTACGGTAGGCGGGAAACATGTCAGAACCGAATCTCTGTGCGACTTTTATGTTGTCCTGCTTTATGGCCTGCTCACCCAGGAGGATCATTTCGTCATCCTCCATAACAACTATTCCGCCTATCCTGAATACAGCCCTGTATGTACTCGTGCTCACACCTTCCTTCCCTTCAGGGGAAAAAGGTTTGGGGTCCGAATATCGGACGTAAGCGAGCTTCACCTGAAACGCTCCGGTGCATAACCCGTGTATCAGATGAATAGAGTTATTGCCGAGGGGTCGGATGCCCATTCCAGGAATGTGGCCGCTCCGACTACATCCGCATTTGGAATGGTCAGATTCTCTTTCGTCGTTCCGAACAGCTTCATCGTCGGTGAGCATGCGTTTATGTGGACTCCGGACTCGGAAGCCATCTGCAGCATCTGATCCACTGAAGGCATTCCGCCCTTCGAAATAAGTCCCTTCAATTGTTCCGTGCTGAGACCGATGTCCTTGGAAGGCTCCAGAGTCTCGGCCTGTCCCTTAGTCAGCAGCTTCATTCCTCCAAACGTGAAGTACATGAAAACTTCCATTCCCTGCGCAGCCGCAGTCGTAGCCAGAATCAGCGCCGGATAAGCCGCGTCCATTGTACCCTTGCTCACTACAAGCACAAGCTTGTTTTTCATTTCCGATCGTTCTACTGCTTCCTGCATATCCAATTCCCTTCCTGCATTATCGACTACACATTATAAGTAAATTCCCCGCAGTTCCGAACAATGTCAGCAGAAACAGCCGGGATGAATTAAGTATTTATTATCATGAGACAATTCCAATGACATGGCGGAAGAAGCAAAGTTATTCGATTTCAGAGGATTGCAGTGCCCCATCCCGGTGTTCGAGACAAGCAAGGCGATTAAGCAGGTAGAGATAGGAGAGGAGATTTGTGTCATGGCTAACGATCCAGCCGCGAAACCGGATCTTCAGGCATGGTCGAAAAGAACCGGACACGCGATAACAAGCATCGAGGAAAGCCCAGACTACATCAGCCTGAAAATCAAGCGATCCCACTGAAAGAATCGCGAGCACATTCCCCGGTATTCAGGCCCGAGAGAATGTCACTGGTCGCCGGAGAGCACAAACCGGCGTGTCAGGTGGGTGGGACATATGTCCCCTATCCGACGGTCATGTTGAACAGATTATGCCATGTGCTCTTGCACATGGCCGCAGTACGGATCCTGTCCTCCCTTCTCCGATGTATCCGTAATCCCGTAGTCCTCTTGTCGGCTGAGGGTCCAGACTCCTAATTCTCCCTCCTGTAGTATTCGGAAAGGAACTCCATCGGCGCATCCATGAGTCTGCCGATGAGTTCCTTCCATGCAGGCGGTCCCCTGATGGTTGTGTTGCTTCTGGGTATTACGAACACCTTTGTTCCTTCAGAGAAATCGTCCAGCGTGGACTGCGAGCCGTAATACTGGTCGAGGCGGATGCTCTCGACATCCCTCACT
>JAKABN010000211.1 GCA_021796895.1 Thermoplasmata archaeon
AGAGTTGCCAACACCTTCCGGAAGGGAAGGCGAGCAGTCTCGCTGAATCGCGAACCGCCTGCGGCAAAGGAGGTCGCATTCTAATGCCGCAAGGAACCCCACGAATAAATTCGCGGGAGGATGTCAGGTGCACGGGGTTCGTGTTCACCGTCTGCCTTGCGTCCCGGCCTCTCGCTGTGTCATCCGGTCTGCAACGCTTATTAGAGATGAGTGTAATCCGGGGTTCACGTCAAAATACGCAAGATGACGTGGAGAGGTTGATTGCCCATGGCTGATGAAGAAAGATCTGTTCTGCCAACAGACAAGTCGATTTCCTTTGGCGTAAAGCGCATAGAGTCTATGAGGGAGATGTCGTTTGAGAATCCGGAAGGATTCTGGACTGGTATTGCCGAAGAACTCTTCTGGTTTGAGAAGAAGGGACGCATCTTCAGTAAGGCAGAGGAGCCGCCATACGGTTCCTGGTTTGAAAACTGGAAGACGAATCTGTGCTATAACGCCGTCGACAGATGGGCGCATTCACCAAGGAGAAACAAAGTGGCGTTTTTCTGGGAAGGGGAGCCGGGAGACAGGAGGGTGATTACTTACGCCGAATTGCATTCAGATGTCAACCGCATGGCCTCCGCTCTCAGTGAACTCGGCGTGCGTGCAGGCGACAGGATCACACTCTACATGCCCATGATTCCTGAGCTGATAATCTCCATGCTCGCTACTGTGAGACTCGGCGCGATACATTCCGTCGTTTTCGGCGGCTTTACTTCCCAGTCGCTATCTGACAGAATAAACGATTCCGGTTCAAAACTACTGATAACCGCAGACGGCGGATGGCGGAGAGGAAAGATTATTGAACTGAAGAAAATTGCGGATGAAGCACTCGGGAACTCCTCACCGGTGGAAAAAGTCATTGTTGTCAGACGCACGGGACACGGTGTGACCATGGATCCTCATCGTGATATCTGGTATCACGATACATGCAGCAGACAGACGAAGAAGACAGACATCGAAGCAGTACCGGGTCCCCACCCCAGCTATATACTCTATACATCAGGCACGACTGGCAAACCGAAGGGAGCTGTCCACAGCACCGGCGGATATATGCTCTGGTCGTACTACACCTTCAAATCCGTTTTCGATATTTCCGAAGAAGATGTCTTCTGGTGCACAGCGGACATAGGATGGGTTACAGGTCATACCTATGTGGTCTACGGTCCGCTGCTGAACGGTGCAACCTCTCTGATTTACGAAGGTGCACCCGATTTTCCCGAGCAGGACAGATGGTGGTCCTTAGTGGAGAGATACGGCGTCAGCATACTATACACTGCCCCGACAGCAATCAGATCGTTCATGAAGGCAGGGGATTCATGGCCGGGAAAGCATGACCTTTCGAGCCTCAGGCTTCTCGGCACGGTGGGCGAACCTATTAACCCCGAGGCATGGCAATGGTATTATCGCACCATAGGGAGAGGAAGATGTCCTGTGGTGGATACATGGTGGCAGACCGAGACCGGCGGCATCATGATCAGTGCTCAGCCGGGTAACGGCGAAACACCGCTGAAGCCCGGCTCTGCCACGGTGCCGCTGCCTGGAGTGGACGCATGCGTCGTTGACGAGAAGGGGGTGCCTGTAGGTGCCGGAGAGAAGGGTTTTCTGGCCATAAGGAGACCGTGGCCCGGACAGTTCATGACACTATGGGGTGACAGGGAACGGTTCGAGTCCGTGTATTTCAGCAGATTCAAAGGGATGTATTACGCGGCCGACTACGCGATGCAGGACAGCGACGGCTATTTCTGGCTGCTGGGGAGAGCCGATGAGGTGCTCAAGATAGCGGGTCACCGCATCGGAACAATAGAACTGGAAGATACGCTGATAATGCATCCGGCAGTCGCGGAATCGGCCGTCATAGGACGGAGCGATGCCATCAAGGGCGAGACCGCAGTCGCATTCGTAATTCTGAAGCAGGGACATGCACCGACGCAGGAACTGCGAAAAGAACTGTCGAATCATGTCCGCAGCCATATGGGACCGATAGCTGTCCCATCTTCCCTGTATTTTGTCGACAGGCTGCCCAAGACGAGGAGCGGCAAGATTATGCGGAGGGTTATCAGGGCGGTCGTCGAGGAAAAATCCATAGGGGACATCAGTACGCTCGAGGATTCTGCCAGTGTTGATGAGGCAAACAGAGCTTACATCGAGCTGAAGGAACAGATCGAAAGGGCTGGCTGAGGGTCATTGCCATAGCCTGCTGAATCTCATTGCTTCCGTCCGGCAGCGGTCATCAGCCTGTCGGGAAAGTTCGAAGAGAGACTGTCCGGTTTCATTTCAAGCACCCTGGCAATATCCTCCTCCCTGTCCATGACCCATGGATGGACAGTGTAGCCGCCTTCATGAACCAGTTTCACCGAATCCGGTTTCATCTTTTCCCATCGCGGGAACAGGGCGGATGCGCCGAATTCCTTTGCTATCTCAAGATATTCCTCGGGCGGATCGAGTGTCAGCAGTCCTGTGATAATCTCCCTGTTCAGCTCTTTCAATCTCAGTATTAACGAAGGATTGAAGGAAATGAATATCGATCTGTGCAGCCAGTCCCTGTTTCCGGAAACTGCCTTTACTATGTTTTCCTCCATTTCTGGATAAAAATCCGAGCTGTGCTTCACTTCCACCAGCGCAATAGCCCTGCTGCATACATGCGACAGCGCCTCCTCGAGTGTTGGGACTCTCTCCCCTGAGAACATCTCCCCGAACCATCTTCCAGCGTCCAGCTGCTTTATTTCCTGCAGACTGGTCGAAATGACCATACCCTTTCCGTCGGTCGTCCGATCCAGCGCCTCATCATGAATCACTACAACCCTGTTGTCCGCCGTCTGATGTACGTCGAATTCCACAGCATCAGCCCCCATTTTGATTGCCAGTGAAAACGAGGCCAGTGTGTTTTCCGGCGCATGCCCGGAAGCGCCTCTGTGCCCAACAACGAACGTGCCGGGATCGTCGACTTTGTAAGAAATGAAGCTGTTTACATCGTTCATTTTATCGCGCTTGTAGTTTCCCGCCTGTGACCAGACTGATAATACTTAACCGTTATGAATAATTCCGTGGTGCTTTTAACGGATATCTGAAACTCTCCGCGACGCCCGCTTACGCACACCGGGGAGACT
>JAKABN010000025.1 GCA_021796895.1 Thermoplasmata archaeon
GCAGACCACATTGGAGCCGTGAACCTCGAGCTGCTGGGGTTGGCGGGAGTCTATAGTCTCCGTTCACTGAAGAGTGAGAACATGGCATGAATAGCCATATAATTCACAACTATGAGGACGTATCAAGGGTGAAGAGCCAATGTATGCTTATCTTCTTGATGACAGGACATAAGGCGATGGTACCAGAATGTTGCCAGAGGCTCACAGATCACCGCCGACATCTACCTCGGAAGGATAAGCAATTTCAGGAATGAGATGAAACTGTCCCCAAAGAACTCCTCAGATTGAGAGACAAGGAGCTCAGCGATCTGCTCCTGGATTTCGCAGGTGAACGGAAGGGGAAGAGTTCATCGACCTATCTCAGCGGCACACTGAGGACCGTGAAGTTATGGCTCAATTTCATGGACAAACCGGTGAGGAGGCGGATAAAGGTGCATGGGCTGAATTCAAGGCCACGGTTGAAAATGAGAAGGTGCCTACACATGACGAGCTGAAGAGAATTGTGCTGGCAGCATCCCTCAGAGACAGGGTATGCGTGATCCTTATGGCACACTCCGGTGTCAGGCCGCAGGTTCTCGGCTCCTATATGGGTGACAGCGGCCTGAGGCTCGGAGATCTGCCGGATCTGAAGATAGATCATTCAACGGCTGAATTCGAAAAGACGCCTGCACTTGTAAGGGTGCCGGCGTCCCTTTCGAAGGCCGATTTCCAATACATTACATTCCTGTCGGAAGAGGGGTGTGATTACCTCAGGGAGTATCTTGAATCGAGGATGAGGGACGGAGAGAAACTTACAAAAGAAAGCCCTGTGGTAACGGCAAAGACGGCGGAGGTGAGAAGTATTATGGAAGGGATACTGACACCATACAGATACACAATTAAATTCATGCACGGATAGTGCAAAACGCAAAACTTCAGTAAAATACGTTCTGTATTGTGGGAAATGCTTGACGCCGATACCAAGATTTCACTGATTACAGACAGTTTGAGGCTGAGCAAAAATTACTGGGACCAGATGTTGTCTTCACGCGGCACAAACAAGCCTGAAACAGTGTTAAGACTAAAAAATACGTGCTTCTGGCGGAAAACGAAGTTGGCTGGATAAAAGGAAAGCTCAAAGAACTGGAATAATTAACCGCCGGGCACATTTTTCAAGACTACACGCTCTCCGCACTAATGCTGGCTTTTATGCATGAGTTGCATTATCCGCTTCAATGCAGCAAATTCAGCACATGCCTGTGCACGGAGGCATGATATGGGAAGCAGAACGCAGCGTATCCGGAGGCAGCATTCTGGATTTCAGTTCAAGCATCAATCCGGTACCGCCGCCGCCTGAAATTTTGAAAGGCCTGCGCGAGGGATTCAAATTGATTTACCGCTACCCAGATCAGCACTATTCCGCGCTGAAAGAAGCAATAGCCTCATATCACTCGATAGATCCAGGAAATGTCGTCACAGGCGCAGGCGCAACAGAAGTTATACACATGTTCGCATCGGCCATGGCGCATACAGGCAGTAGTGTAATACTGTCCTCACCCACATTTTCGGAATATGAGTTTGCATCAAAAAAGGCAGGTTTCAGGGTTAAGCATCTGAAGAGAAGCGAAGATTCGCTGATAGATATAAGGTCAATCCTGAAAATTGCAGGCAAAGGCGATGTTGTTTACATCTGCAACCCGAACAATCCTACCGGAAAACTGGAAATCGAAGGGGATACGGAAAAATTAATTGATGCTGCTGTCGCTAAAAAATTCAGCGTACTCCTTGATGAAAGCTTCATGGACCTCGTTGCAGCAGGAACAAATTACACCCTGGTTGACACAGCAGTCAAAAGCAGCAGTGTGTTCGTTGTCAAGTCTCTTACGAAAGTGCTGGGTGTCCCAGGTCTGAGGGTGGGCTACGGGATAGGAGGCAAATCAATGGCAGACAAAATCAGCAGGTTTGGAATCACATGGGGCATTTCAGTTCCATGCTCAATGGCAGCAGAAATGGCGATGCCTGTTATGAAAAAGCACATCAGAGATTCACTTGAAGTGATTAAAAAGGAGCGTCAATTCCTGCTTGACGGAATACATCCTATTTGCGGCCGCACCAATGTAAGCGGACTTGCAAACTTCATTTATGTGGGCACGCAGCAGTTGAATATGTCATCCAGGCTGTTATGCAAAAAATTTCTGGAGCGCAAAATACTCGTAAGGGATTGCTCAAGCTTCCGAATGGCTGGCAGTCATCACATACGTGTAGCTGTTCGTACTCACGGTGAAAATATCAAATTCCTGGCTGCCCTGAAAAATATTGCCGGCAAGTAGATTGGTATGTTGCTTCCGACTTTTCTGGCAACCGTGTCCGTACTCCTTGTCGCATTGTTTATAGACACCATATTCGGGGAGCTGAAAAACAGCATTCATCCTGTTGCGGCAATAGGGCGTGTGGCGGCAAGGCTGGAAAAAAAATGCCATGGCGGCACTCCTCAGGATGAAAAGATAAAAGGCGCCGTTCTTGCGATTGCAATAATGGCAGCCACGGGTGTGGCGTCATGGCTGATCACATATGCCGCACTGATGATTTTCGGCATTGCAGGCTACATAGTAATCGGCGGAGTGGTTCTCAAGCAGTCCTTTGCGATACGCGCCATGCGCAGCAGCGCCTCAGAAATAATCGATTCGAGCGGGCATGGAGATGCGGCAAAAGCAAGGCAGGAACTTTCAATGATAGTCAGGAGGGAAACAAAATCGCTCGACGACGCCCACATGTTCTCAGCGGTTGTCGAGACAGTCAGCGAAGGTACTGTAGACGGCATAACGGCGCCATTGTTTTATTTTGCACTTTTTGGCATTGCAGGCGCAATGGTATACAGGGCAGCAAATACGCTGGATTCAACAGTTGGATATAATGACGAATATTACAGAAACGTAGGATGGTTTTCGGCGAAAATGGACACATTGCTCAACTATATACCGGCGCGCATAACGGCATTTCTGATAATTGTCGCCGGAATTGTTTCTTCAGGTTCCGGTAAAAAAGCATTTCACACACTGGAAACTTATCATGGTAAAACCGAAAGCATCAATGCAGGCTGGCCTATGTCCGCCATGGCAGGGGTACTTGGCGTAAGGCTTGAAAAGCCATGCAGCTACGCTCTCGGCAATGCAGACAGAATGCCGCTGGCAGAGGAAGCAAAAAAATCCATTTCAATAATGCACGTGACATCTGCATTATTCATAGCACTGATAGTTATTCCACTTGTCCTGCTGGCAGCAATTATCTGAAGCGGGATGGATTATATATCCAATCACCAATGGCGCAATATGCCGCATTCCGAGACAGGAATGACCGGGATAACCTTTGAATCCCGCGGGGATACATTTATCATCAATTCAGAATCGGAAATGGAATTGCTCAGCAGCGCAGTCCTCAACGGAGGCAGGCGCAGTGCAAAACACATAATAAATCATACGGTGCCTAAAAATTTCAATCATGTGAATCCCGAAGTTGTTTTGACCCGGGTTGCGAAAAAACTGGCATTGAATGTGAACGAAACAACAGGTATGATGACGGCAGCAAAGACATCTAAAACTACAACAGCACGCAGAAAAGGCATTTTTGTTGCAGTAACCGCTGGCACTTCAAACGCTGCCGCAGCCGGAGACAGTCCGGCAAAGTATGGGGCCGGTACAATAAACACCATAGTGGTAATGGACGGCGTTCTGGATGAACCGGCATTTGCAGGCATGATTCAGACAGTAACGGAGGCAAAAGTCATGGCGCTCAGGAACTTGGATATAAGGAGTTGCGCGTCACATCTTCCGGCAACAGGAACCACTACCGATGCAACACTGATAGCATCCACTGCAAGAGGCAAAAGGCATAGATATGCGGGTACGGCGACGGATATAGGCGCAAGTGTTTCCATAGTAGTCACAGATGCGATAACAAAGGCAATACTTGACGAGCAGGGCACAGTTGCTTTCAGACCTCTTCAGGAAAGGCTCAGGGACAGGGGGATAACGATAGATGACATGGTAAGCACCGCAATGGAGCTGTATATCCACCATCCGTCAATGGGCAGCATAAAAGATGTGAGAAAAAAACTTAAGAAAATCATGAGCAATAACCTGAACGACATAAACATCTCTGCCATGTTTATTGCCGGGATGAGGGCTGAAGAAGATGGCAAAGCCGGGCTGATACCCGGCATAACGCCAGAATTATTTGCCAGCGATCCGGTTCATCTGGTGGCAGACGAGCTGATAGGCATGGAGATTGCCCAGTATATAGCTGGTTCGCGGGGACTTTTTGAATATATGCGCTTTGACAGAAAAAAACCCGGTATATTGAAAAATCTGGAGCCGTTTATGGACGACCTTGTCGGCTCATTTATCGGCGGCTGTTCTTCATTACTGTATACTCAATTGATGGAGGGCAAAGATGGGAGTGACTGAACATCTCAGGGGTACTTTTTCATTTCTTACGATAATACCCGTAGGCGGGAAATCCACTCTTGATGCGGCAGCCCGCGGTACATACATGTTTCCAGTCGTGGGTGCGGCAATAGGCATCATTTCTGGGACATCTGCTTATCTTTTATCACTGTTCACCACGCCACTTCTGACTGCTGTCCTTGCGGTAGCGCTTATCGAACTGCTCACGGGCCTGCATCATTTTGATGCATTGCTGGACTTCGGCGACGGTGTAATGGTTAAAGGCGACTACCGGAAAAAAATAAACGCTATGCATGACAGTCACACAGGCGCAGGCGGTTTCTGGCTGGGCATAATGGTTATCATTGCAAAAATAGCCGTGATATCGCAGCTGCACGGCATGGAGATATTGCTTGGTATATTCATATCTGAGATTTCAGCCAAATTTTCCATGGTGGCGTCAATGTTTTCGGGGCAGGCCGCCTATGCAGAAAGCACAACTTCCGGATTTTGCAGCAGCATAAAAAACAGCCCGCATCTCTTTGTTATTTCAGGTGCGACATCTGTTTTATTGTCTCTGGCGCTGTCCTATACAGGTGCCGCAATGATCGCCTCCGGCATTGTTGTTGCACTGCTTGTGAACAGATTCAGCAGGAAACAGTTCGGCGGGATAACCGGAGACACCGTGGGTTCGACAGATGAGCTGGCGGCGCTTTTTTCACTGTTCATACTGGTGGTCGTGCTGTGAACAAATATGTAGCAATAGTGATGGCAGGAGGCAGGGCAACACGCATGGGCGGGATAGAAAAAGCGCTTGCACCGCTGTGCGGCAAGGCCATGGTCGAGTGGATACTGGATGCGGCTGAAAATTGTGCCGCTATCGGCAGTTGTTATACGGTTACGAGCAGCTACACGCCAGAAACAACAGCTTTTCTCAAAAGCAAAAAGAAAAACATCATGGTGACTAAGGGAAACGGATATGTCGAAGATATGAAAGAGGCAATAAAATCAATCAGGCCTGAGCATACAGTCATGATGCTGTCATGTGACATGCCTCTTCTCACGGCAGACATGCTGGGCGCCCTTGCTGCAGCATATGAAAAAAACAACGCCCCGCCGGCCATGTCTCTTTACATACCTTCCTCGCTGCTGCACAGCAGGCATGCTGTAGGCGCATATTTTGCAAATATAGGCGGAACTGAAGCTTTCGCAGCCGGCATTAATCTCATCAGGCCCGAGTATATTTCGGACGCGGAAATACCCGACATCCGCATTCTTTTAAATTTGCCGGCCGCCGCAATAAACGTCAATACCGAGGAAGATTTGTTGTTAGCAGCGAAAATATTGTGCGAAAGCGAAAAACAAAATTCAGGCTGAAGGCGGGGTGCATTGAAGATGCCGGCAATATCCCACCAGTCCCTTATTTATAGGAGCGTTGGATTATGCATCCAACGCGGTATACAAGACCTCACATGCGCAATTGTGTAAGTAAACTGCAGGTGTAAACGATGTGGACGACGCGGCATTAATTTCAGAAGAATCCGGATGGCAGAGATTCCACACGCTGATATTCATGGCGTTTGCCGTAGGGGCATCGCTTGAAGGTTTCATCTATGCACTTTCGTACGTGGCAACGTCATGGGTAACCGTGCCGCGTATATTGACCGCCGTTATGGTGATATGGCCGCCGCTATGGCTCCTTGCAGGTTATGGAGTATCGGGACCGATGGCAGATGCTATAGGAAGGAAAAAGACATTCTTTGTTACGTTTACACTCTATATGATCGGTGGCTTGTCCCTGATAGCCAGCTATGATTACATCACACTGCTCTTTGCGATTTCAGTCCTGCTTGTTGCAGCCGGAGCTGACATAAACATGCTGACAACGACATTGAACGAACTGATGCCTCGCATATACAGGGGCCGCTCTCTGTTCCTGACGCTAAATTTTGTCAATCTCGGCGGCATCGCTCCGTCGGTGATTGCCATCATGCTCAGATCCTCCCCCCAGACACAGAAACTGTTCGTGGGTGCGGCTGCTTTGCTTGTTACCTCAACGCTGCTGGTTACGCGGCTGAAGGCACCGGAATCAATAATGTGGCTGCAGCAAAAGGGAAGCGACAAAAAAGCCGCAGATGAACTCAGCAAATATTATTCTGCAAACACAGTCAGCGAGGCGGTCACAAAAGCCAGAAGCACCGAATACGGCATGCAGTCAAAAATAGGCACCGGCATCAGAATCGCAGTAAGCAGCCTGAGCAACTGGGCATTTACCGCCGGTTTCAGCCTGGGCATACTGGTGCTTGGTCCATACTTTTTTTCAAGCATGACAAACGATTTCATATTTGTCGGCGGCGGCATTGGTTTTCTGGCAGGGCTGTCGGGCCTGTTTGCAGACAAAATAAGCAGAAGGTATATGCTTCTTGCATCCACAGCGCTTGTGATGATGGTTTCTGCAGTAATGCTGCTGACAGTCGGCACGTGGTCTTCCAACCCGGCGCTAATACTTTTCTGGGCACTGATAATTATATTCAGCGCTGCCATAAACATACAATATCTTTCCGCATCGGCGCTAAGTTCGGAAATATGGCCCACGCACAAAAGAGGCACGCTTACCGCAGTAAACAACATCGTCGCACTTGGAGGGGTGATACCTGTGCTTTTTTTCACCCAGTCGCTGGGCCTTGTGCAGTATATGATGGTAGAAACAGGCATATGGGTTGTGGGCTTGTCCGCGGCAGTAATATGGGTCATATACGGCACTGAAACCGGGCAGGGCAGAAGCGTGAGGATGTGGGAACGCAGCAAATCATCCGCAACAGAAGAGGTTTCAGTTTCACACCAGGAATTAGATGAAAACACGCTATAGGTACGGTGATTCCATGACACTGGAGAAAGGCGACATCATAGATCTGCTGGTGCTCTTTGACTGCATACTTGACATTCACATACCGGTGAAAAAATTTCCGCTTGGCGTTTCACACATAGAATCGATACCGTCAATGTCGATGTCCCCAGGGGGCGCATGCAATGTCGCAATAGCAGCGGCAAAGACAGGGTGCAAAGCTGCAATGTACGACACCGTGGGCGATGACGCATACGGTTCGGCGCTGATTGATACGCTGAAAAGTTACGGTGTGCGCACAGAAAGCATGCATATTAAAAAAAATTACACAACAGGTATCTGTGCCATTCTTTATGACGGCAGGGACGGACATGCCATGCTCGGCAAATACACGCCGCCCCCGGCACAGGCGGTTGCAAAAACCAAATCTGTCGGGAAAGCCAGAAACGTATTTTTCAACGGCTACAGTTTGACTGGAGGTGCATCATCTTCCAAGGCAGTCCGAGAGATGCTCAACAGGGCAAAAAAAGACGGCTCACGCATATATTTCGACACAGGGCCGTTCGTTTCGGATATTGCGGGCATATCCAATTTTGTCGAATTGTCCGATACAATTTTTTTCAACGCGGCGGAATCCATGAAATACACGCACATGAAATCGCTGCAGCATGCCGCCAATTCGCTGCTTAAAATGAAACAGACCGCAGTAATTAAAAACGGCAGTGCGGGAGCCGTGCTTATACATGAAGGAAGAGCGGTTAACATACCTCCATACAAAAGCAGTTCCGGGAGATTCACATTCGGAGCAGGGGACGTTTTTGACGGGACATATATATCGCTGCGCTCACAAGGCTATGACGAATACCGGTCTGCACAAATGTCGTGCATAGCCGCAGGGCTGAAAACCGCAGGCGCCGGCCCTGATTTCATACCTTCGCTGAGCGAAATAAAAACAAAATTAGAGGCGCAGGTGAAGGCTGCATGAAAAAACACGGAAGGGCGGAAAAACTGCCGTGGCAAAGCGCATAAAAATCGCGCCCACAGGCATTCTGCAAATACAACCGGCAAAGGCACGGGGCCGGGCAGGAAAAGCATCATTCCGGTGAAACAATTGCGCTCGTCAAATCGGCAGATGTTGTCGCAGGATTCAGCAGCGTCCTTTCCATTGTGAAGCATCTGGCGGGAGGAAGGATAATCAAAATAGATTATCGCAATCAGGAAAAAACATTTCCGAACTGCTGAAGCTTGCACTCAGCGGCAAATGAACGGCCGTATGCGCATACGGCTGCCAAACATTTTCCGCAGAGTGGCTGATAGGCAGGCTGAACGCAGCTGGAGTGCGAATCGATATTTTCCCAGGAATAAGCTCGGTTCTGATAGCATGCGCAAGATTCAATATATCGCAGGAAAAATCAATCTTTATAACATTCCACAAAAGAGGCAGCATCGAAGAAGAAAAAACGAATTGTTCTGCTATGCACTGAAATCTCGCGGAATACGGTATTGCTGCCAAGGCCGAAGGACTTCATGCATGCCGAAATAGCCAGATTCCAGCTTGAAAGGGCATCGAGCCGGAGAATAGAATGCGCATGCTGGAAAACCTGACGCTGCCAGGAGAGCGCATACAGACATCAACAATTTTGGAGTTGTCCGCTTCATGCAGGAAATTTTCAAATCTGACAGTAGTTATTGTCGAAGCAGGCAGTGGTACGCATTGAAGTCAACGCCGCACTCCGTAATGATACATGGCACATCATCGCATGCAGGCAAATCCGTTATTGTGGCGGGAATGTGCGGGGTACTCAGCGACATGGGTTATGCCGTCGCACCGTTCAAAGTGCAGAACATATCGCTTAACAGCTATGTCACGGAAGACGGATGTGAGATAGCAATAGCGCAGGCAACGCAGGCTTATGCGGCGCTGGCAACACCCGTGGTTGAAATGAGTCCGATATTGCTAAAGCCTTCAGGGCCGATGAACTCACAGCTTGTTGTCATGAGCGGGCCTATAAAAAAGATGTTGACGCAAATTCCCATTTCAGGAGCAATGAAAAAAAAACTCTTTGAAGTGGCACTCAAAGCGTTTAAAAACCGTCAAAAAAAAATTCGACATAGTAGTGATTGAAGGCGCCGGATCAGCCACAGAGCCGAATCTATATGGGACAGACATCATAAATATGCGCTTTGCAGAAAAAACAGGCAGCCCCGTATATAGTGGCAGGCATTGACTGAGGCGGCTGTTTCGCCTCAATTATGCTCAATTATAGGCACAATGCACATACTTAAACCGACGCACAGAAAGCTTGTCAGTGGTTTCATAATAAGCAAAAGTTCAGAGAAACACGCGGGCTGCTTGTGGATGCGCTGAAAAACACTGACAGCACTACAGGGGTGAAGGAGTATGCAGCAATAATCTGCGCCTGCCGTCGGAAGACAGCGTCGGCAAAGCAGGCACATCGTCGGGGCCGTGAACGTAGGCATGATACACTTTCCCTACGTGCCCAACTTCACAGACATCGAAGACAGGATATTTGACGGCAGGTTTTCGGTCAGATACATACGGTCCGTCCTTATCGGATTTCACAGAACATGATATGATTGTGCTGCCTGGAACAAAAGACACCGTCGCCGACCTGTCATGGCTCAGAGGTAGTGGCATAGACAGGAAAATAACGAAATCTGCGGCCCGCGGCGGTTTCGTAATGGGCGTATGCGGCGACTACCAGATGGTCGGCCTGTCCACAGACGACAGCAAAGACATAGAAAGGGAAAAACAGGTATCTACGCAGGACTCGGCCTGCTGCCCGTCACAACATCATTCAGGAATTATTCAAAGAAGCTTAACAGGGTGACAATTAAAAAGTCGAATCATGCCTGCCTGAAAGCTGAAACTCTCACAGGCCATGAGATAAGGATGGACGAACCGGAAAGGCTTCCAGGCTCAACGCCTCTTTTCGTGACTGCGAAAAACGGGAGGGAGTCGGGCGAGGGCTGCATCTCTGCAGACGGCAAAATTGTAGGGACAAGCCTGCATGGAATTTTAGGAAGCAGAGAATTGAGAGATTCTTTATTTTTGAAGGACAGCATGCACAAAATGATCTCGGCAATCACGACACCCGAATCCCCGCCCGATTCGGAAATAGACAGGGTGGCGCAAGCGCAGAGGGAAAATTTCTATTTCAAAAAGCTGCTGAAGGAAATCAGCTGATTTTAACAGCTACGCTCCCGTCCAGCTCTGTACCGAATATTTCCGGGTGCAAGATGCTGGCAATTGTTTCCAGCCCGTCAATAAGGCGCGGGCCGGGGCGCGAAGTAAGCCTGCCGTCCATCACATATGCTCCTTTCACGGAGCCGGACAGCTTTTTCCATCCGCCGTTGCCTGTGACATTACTTAGTTCTCCGAGAGTGCGCCCGATCGGGAAAGAGCACGGCATGAAAATTATTTTTTCCGGATGGGCGTTTTCAATGTCATCACATCTCACCAGCAGGGAGTGCTCGCCTGCTATGCCGAGAACATCATGGCCGCCGGCTATACCAACCATCTCGGGCATCCATGCGCCGGCAACGTACAGGGGGTCAAGCCATTCAATGCACGCAACCCTGACTTTCTTTGCCTGCAAGGCTTTCTTTCTTATATTTTCTACACGGTTTTGCATGGCAGAAAGCAATTCTCTGCCTTCTTTCTCCCTGTTGATGACCGCGGCGATTTCCCCAATGCTGCGGAACATATCTGAAAAGGTGTGCGTGTTCATTGAAACTATTGTGGGTTCAATGCCCGCTTCGGCGGCTGCTTTTATCACCTCCGAATGAGGGGCGGCACAGACATTGCAGATATCCTGCGTTATGACTACATCAGGGCTCAATTTGTCCAGCAGTTCCGTGTCTATGACGTGCATTCTCCCACGCTCCTTGACGCCTCTGTCTATATCGCCGCTTGACAACTCCTCACGTTTCATCGTGCTTCTTATCAGTACAGGCCTGGACCTGACCTCCGGAGGATAGTCGCATTCATGACTCACACCGACAATATCATCTATCGCACCAAGGCTGCAGACGACCTCGGTGCCGCTTGGAAGGAGTGAAACAATCTTCAAAACTGCCGCCCCTGGTCCGATAACCAGCGCAACTTTATTATTGTTTCACCTTGTTTTCACCGCCAGCATCATGGCAGCTGAAAAAAATCACGGTCTTATAATTGTCTATACGGGCGACGGTAAAGGTAAAACCACGGCAGCCTTGGGCATGGCTCTGAGGGCTATGGGTTACGGCTGGAAAATAGCAATTCTGCAGTTTGTAAAAGGCACCTGGAAAACAGGCGAGCGCGAATTTCTCAAAAAAACAGGCGGTGGCATAACATACGAACAGCTCGGCATCGGCTTTGTAACCTGGAAGCCTACACGACCGTTTGAAGAGCATCTGGATGCGGCGCACCAGGCATGGGATAGGGCAAAAAACATTGTAATGTCCGATGAGTACGATCTTATCATACTCGATGAAATAAACAACGCCACACGTTTCAAGCTGCTGCCTGTAGACGATGTACTGAAGCTCATCGAAGAAAAACCGGAAAGATTGCATATCGTGCTCACCGGCAGGGGCGCGGATCAGCGCATAATAGACAGGGCCGACCTGGTCACAGAAATGAAGATGGTAAAGCATCCTTTCGAAAAGGGCAAAATGGCCGCACGCGGCATAGATTATTGAGCGGAGCCGTTTGTTTCACGGTTTTATGCCGTTTCTTGCAGCCATTCCGATGCGGTAACCTAAAAAATGCCCTGACCAGTGAAGGGACGGCGCTGAAAACAACCTGCGGCATGACTGTAAACAGTGGCGTGTAAAAACCGAGCGTGAGTGTTTAGTGTGAATTGGCAAGGGCAGCGTCCGCCATGCGGAACACAAGGCTTAGTGTTGATACCAGAGACGCTGTCATCTTGTTGCCTTTGATTGAATAGGACGCTATTTCGACAGCCGCTCCCCAACCGAAGAACATCGGCACCCAGACAAGGCTGGTGAAATTAACCATTGAAATGATGAAATACGCCGTAAGGAACTCAAGAGCGGTGTTTCTTTTCTGTGTAAGCGAAATAAGGGCGCCAAAAATGACGCTCGACAGCAGAAATACTGTGAGCGGCGACATGCCGCTGCTCTCGATACCCGTGCACACCGGCTACAGCATTGCAACGGACGTGCCATTCTGTCTTGAACTCGTCAGACCGCTGTTCAAATCAGTCAGACTCTGTCTTTTTGACAGAGGGCTTTACAGCACACAACGAGCTAATGATCATGCTGAATGGGATGAATGTGCCCTATCTCATATTTGTTCCGAAGAATGATGCCGTGAAGAAGGCACTGGTACCGATGCGTTCGGGCGACATGAGGACCGTTGAGCATGAGTTCAGTCTCAACAGAGACAGGACGGGGATACACAGCAGCACGACATACGCGCTGCTGAGACAGATATATGCAAAAAGACTGGAGATGTGCCTGGACTGGTGTTTCGCGACCAATCAGCAGGAGATAGACCTTGACGGCATAGTGCAGACATACCGCGGAAGATGGAACATCGAGACAGTGTTCAGAGTCCAGGACGAGGCAACCATCAAATCGAAGTCTAAGGATGTCAGGATACGTTTCTTCCTCTTCGCATATGAGCAGATGCTGCAGCTCATATGGTCTGTATTCTACAAAGAGGAGGTGACGTTCAAGGGATTCCTGATAGAAGTCAGCGATACATGCAGCGAGAGACTGAATCGGGCAGAGGAGAGGGCATCGAAGCACACGTCCTGAGCAGATAGCTCTTACAGGACGGAAACGCTAAGGCACACGGATTCTGAAGCGGGTGCTTGCTGCACTGCTCCTCAGTGCATATGAGCGGTATAAGGCATATCATCTACGGAAATTTTGCTTCGGAGATACTGTATTTTCAAAGCCGATAACCAGCCATATCGCATGGCCCTCAGTCCGTTCTACCGCGTAAATGTCTTCTTTGCCATGAATGGCAGGTTGAAACAAACCTCCGTGGCATGTTTTTGTTGGACAGGAAATGTATGTGCACATACGAACTGAGCAAATTGCCCCGCACAACCCCTTCTTCGCGTGACCGTCCTCTGGCTGTAACTGTATAGGCGTTTTCCACTTTGTCTTTTACATCCATATCAGAGTAGTGGAATTCATGCCCCCTAGCGTTTTCACCTTTAAGCAGCATCAGCGAATCTCTTTTTGCCGTAACTTCCCTGTAGCCGAAACCAGCCATCCTGCTGTTCATCTTCACAACTCCAGGCACAATGCCGACCATTCCATGCTCTGCACCGTCATTGTCTATTATTTTCTCTGAAAGATACATATGCCCCCCACACTCGGCGTATGTCGGCATGCCTCTTTCAATAGCCTTTTTAACATCATTTATCATACCTTTGTTTGAACTCAATTTCTTAGAAAAAACCTCCGGGAATCCGCCGCCGATATAAAGGCCAGACAACCCGCGGGGCAGCCCCGCATCAGACAGGGGGCTGAAAAAAACCAGTTCTGCACCGGCATCTTCAAGAAGGCGCAGATTGTCGGCATAATAGAAATTAAATGCGTTGTCAAGCGCCACGCCTATCCTGACGCGCCGGGCCGGCACATAGGCGCTTTTTGCCGCAGTAACATCTTTTTTCACAGGCATTGCAGCCGATAGTTTCGATATGGCATTCAGGTCAAATTTTGCAATACCGTCGTCAAGCAGCCTTTCAAACCGCTCCCTGATGTTTTTATTTTCCATCGCAGGAACGAGGCCCAGGTGTCGTTCTGGGAGCCATACGCGTTCATCATTTTTTATATGCCCGCTGACCGGGAGGCCGCAGTATTTCCATATGGCATGCCTGATTATCTCAAGATGCGTATCGCTTGCAATCCTGTTGACAACAACACCCCGGATGTTTGTTCTGTCGTCGAATCCGGCAAAACCGCTGACCAGCGCCGCCGAGCTCCTGGCAAGCCCTGACCCGTCTATTACCAGCAGCACAGGGGCACCGATTATCCTCGATACATGGGACGTGCTTGAAACATCGGAGCCGGGGCTTTTTCCGTCGAACATGCCCATCACACCTTCTATAACAGAAACATCCGCTTCATCCGAATATGTTAAAAACGAATTCCGCACAGACGCCGTGCCCATCATCCACGGATCGAGGTTAACCGACGGCCGTCCTGTAATGATTTGATGAAAGCCCGGGTCTATAAAATCTGGCCCCACCTTAAAACCCTGCACGTAATATCCTTTCCTTGAAAAAGCAAGCATCAGAAGCATTGCTGCAGTTGTCTTGCCGACAGAACTGCTGGTTCCGCCGATAATCACGGCATTTTTACTTTTCTTCATCAATGCACACAGCCCGCGTTTCTTTCTTCACGATGCGCGATGAGGTATAAACCTGCTGGCAGCCATAAGGTAGCCTGAAAAAGAGAGCCCAAGAAAAGTGCCGGGTAAACCACTAGCCTCTCCATGCATCCGGGCCCCATAGGCGTCTGTACTGTGGCATCAAGCACAATCGCAACCAGTATGAACAATCTGACAATTACTGAAAAATACCAGAAAAATCCACTCAGCTATTTGGAAGATACTATGGCAAGTATTACGGAAAACAGAAACGCAATCATTGAAAATATGAAATGTACAACGCCAGTGCTCTCATCGAATATGCCCACACAGGCAGCACCTATTCCGACAATTAAGATAAGGGCCGGAATTATTTTGGTAGTGCACAGCTTTGTCTGTAAATTCACAATACAACTGTGAGTAGTATCTTGCCATCAGTATGCCGCTTCATACATTTGCCAGATTTCTCTTCGTAAATCGTAATGCCGTATAGACTTAAACCTAAAAGGTTCAATTCGCTCAAGCCCATTCCCATTACGGCCGTTGCATTTTCGCCTGGCGGCATTGAGATTCAACAGCTGGGAAAAGGCCATTAATTGACAGGACCTTGCCCATCATGGACACAACCAAGGAAGTGAGCGTTACACGGAGATACACAATCTGTTCTTTGTGGTACATCAACACAGAGCTACATCACTTCACTATGATTTCAGGCTGGAAATAGATGGGGGTCATGCCTTCGTGGTCCATCACGAAATATCCGACTCGGGATAGCGGAGTAAAGCGTCTTGCAATGCCCACGGGCGACCATGAACTGGCATACAGAACATTCGAAGGAATGTTACCAGAAGGATCGCCTGGAGCAGGGGCAGTGATGAAATGGGATGACGGAACCTACGTTACTGAGATCGAGGTAAGCAGGGGCACGAGGAAAGAAGTGACCTATCCGGAGCTTGCAGACGAAGTTGCCACCAAGGGTCTCCGCGAATGAAATCTGAAATTCCGCTAATACGGCAAGAAGCTGCAGGGGTCATTTGCACTCATCCGCACCGCAGGCATTCATGGAAAGGAGTCCTGGCTGCTGATCAAACACCGCGACAAGTACTGTAAAACAGGATATAACGCAAATGACTATGATTTCTCTTCATTCAGCGGTCTGTCGCTTTCGCAGATAACCGCACGCTGATAATCCTCCGGGCTGGAATTCTGTGAGGCAACAATTGTCGAGACTGCTATTGCACTGCGGCTGTATCATCGCTTCTGTTTCAATTGTGCCACTGGACTCAAATCCGGACCTTGTTGTTGAACCGCCTGTCCAGACCAAAGCTTCTCAAACAGCTTCATCATTCTTGAAATGTAATGCCTGTCGCTGACCCAGAAGCCTATCTGCTGATCAGAATTAACGTACTTTCTTGTTAGATCCACGTCAAGAAACACGAACATTTCGGTGCCGTCGGCTGAAATGAAGTTGGGATACACCGATATATCGTGATACCTCCTCAGAATGTCCGCGTTTGAGTCCAGTGAGTGCAGACTCTCTGCATAACCTTCAAGCAAGGGATCGGTAATGATGCGTATCCGTGGTCTGTGAGGAGAGTTTGAATCCTTTGTTCCTAATACAGACTCGATACGATGCATATTGTTACCGTCCACAAGCATCGCGATATCCATCATCGCGCCCGAAACCATTCTGGTTATCGTGTTCAAAATCGGTCCCGTGCCTCCGATGAATCGCAGCTTGAATGAGGAGTACTCAGCATTCATCGCCTGAGTCCTCTTGAGTTTTTCACCAAACAGGCGGATGATGCCCGCGGCTTCCCTGCGCAGGTCGATCAGCTTGTGTTCATATTCGTTGAGTATGCTGGAAACACATGTTTCCAGAGGCACCGCTTCATACCCGACTGGAGATACTGAAATCTGGCTTACAATGCCTGCCGACTCGAGCTTCTTTAGTATGCCATAAAGTTTTGTTCTGTTGATGCCGCAGCTGCGCGAAAGCGAAGAAACTGAAGAGTTGCCGTAAAGAAGCAGACAGATGTAACACGCGGATTCTTCCTCGCTGAGGCGACCCTTGCCCAGAAAGGCTATGAGCTCCTGATAAATTTCAAGAAAATGCGCGTATTTCATCGTTGCCAAAAGCATGATGCGACATTAAATAGGTGATGCACGGGAACACAGGC
>JAKABN010000212.1 GCA_021796895.1 Thermoplasmata archaeon
CATCGCCACACTCATAAAGCACAGATACCTGCGCGACAGCGAGCACATCGAGTACAGCATAACTCAGACCGGAATGGAGTAGGATATTTTCTCTGACATCCTCCCACAAATTCATTCGTGGGCTTGCGCTTCCTTTTTGGTCAACGCTTCAGTTGTCACGCCTGACGGTGTAATCTATCAGCTCCATCAGCAGTTCTTTTGCCTCCGAAGATTTGAGCACGGTGGTCTTTTCCTTCGCCTCCCTGACATACTCAAGGGCAAAGTTTTTTGCGTAGGACACCGCGCCGCATTTGTGAAGAAGGCTCACAGTCTCCTGGATCGATTTCCTGGACGCCTTGGAGTTGCCGAGAATGCTACTAAATGTCTTTCGATCTTCCCCTCTGAGTTCATTCATTCCGTAGACGACCATGAGTGTCCTCTTTCCTTCCCGTATGTCTCCCCCGAACGGTTTTCCCGTCTTCTCCTCTTCGCCCTCGAGGTCCAGCACGTCGTCCCATATCTGGAAACCGATGCCCATCAGGTAGCCTAGTTCTCCCATCGCCTTAATCTGTTCCAGTGTTCCTCTGCCTATAATCGCTCCGGAGCGGGCAGCTGCAAAATAGAGTCTCGAAGTCTTCTTGTCAATCATGTTCAGGTAATCTCTGACGGCGACGTCATGTTTCTTCTCGAATTCCATGTCCATCTGCTGCCCTTCTGCCACTTCCCTCACCGCCAGCGCTGTGTCGTTTACTATTATTCTGAGAAGTGCGTCATCAATCTGAAGGTTGCATATATTTTCGAATGCAAGCGCAAAGAGCGCATCGCCCGCGATTATGGCTGTGGGTGTATTATATTTCTTGTGAACAGAGACGATGCCGCGCCTGAGATCTGATCTGTCCATTATATCGTCATGAACGAGAGTGAAATTGTGTATGATTTCAAGGCCCACGCCGTATGGGACAGTCGGCTCTCCGTTGCCGGAAATCGCTTCCGCCACAAGGTAGGACAGCAGGGGTCTCAATCTCTTTCCGCCGGCAAGCGGATAATGCTTCATTGCGCCTCTGAGTGTTTCGTTGTCACCCACGGCGAGTGCTTTCTCCAGCTCCCTGTTAATCTTAGCCTTCCTGCTTTCCAGTCTATCCATCAGAGCCATTGATCAACATTCCTCCTGAGCGCAGGCATACCGCGGCTGTCGCATTCAGTCAAGACCCATCCACACCCCGGTCATTCCAGACACCACGCATTCCTTCTTAGATAGATTCCTCACGTTTGCGCTTCCCGTGAGGAACATTGCGACCCTCAGTTCCTCCATAATCCCCTGCAACTCCGTTATCACGGCACTGCGGCTTTCAGATGCCGACCTGATAAGCGCACCAGCCAGACCCACACAGGAAGCTCCAAGACAAATAGCTTTTGCCGCATCGAGGCCGTTTCTTATCCCTCCGGACGCAATGACAGGCAGCCCTACATTTGCCTCTGCCACGGAAACCGGCGTCGGTATGCCCCAGTTCCAGAACGTCTTTCCCAGTCTTTCGCCCATCTCATTACCCCTTGCCTTTGCCCTGTGATACTCAACTGCCGACCAGCTTGTTCCTCCGAGTCCACCAACGTCTATCGCCCTGACACCGGCCTTTTTCAGCCTGAGCGCCGTCTTTCTGCTTATGCCCGCCCCTGTCTCCTTCGCTATTACAGGCATCCTGCCTGCAATCCTTTCCATGGCGCTTATGACGCCAGAAGCCACTCGGTCACCCTCGGGTTGAACGACCTCCTGAAGATAGTTCATGTGTATTGCCAGCGCATCGGCATCAATCATCTTCATAGCTCTGACGGCGTCTTCAACGTCATAAGCTCTCTTTCCCCGCTGGCCAACAAGCTGAGGGGCTCCGATGTTGGCGATTACAACCGGCACGTCATAATCTGCAACAATCCTGTATGTCTCTGCCAGTGCAGGATTCTCGAGAGCAGCCCTCTGGCTGCCCACACCCATCGGTATCTGCAATTCCGAAGCGGCTTCAGCCAGATTTCTGTTTATACCACGCGCCCTTTCGAAACCGCCAGTCATTCCAGATATCATGATCGGCGCGTTTATTTTTCTGCCGAGAAATCTCGTTTCGGTGGATATGGAATCAAAGTCTATCTCCGGAAGTGAATTGTGTATCAGCGTCACATCGTCCCAGTAGTTGGATGCCGAATTCACAGGCTCGCTGAGAACAATGTCAACGTGTTCTCCTTTACGTTTTTCCGTTGATCCCTTAACCGAACTGTCAGGCATTTTTAAACCATCTCGGCATGGGGCCGTGCCCCAAGCATATTTGCTGCAGCATTTCAATCTATTGAATAAAAGTCTTTCCTTCCAAAATGGGGACAAGACATCTTACCGAACGAACTGCCGTCGTCAATTTTTTTTGTTTGTAACCGGTTATGTTCAGGGACGCAAGAGTCTCACTGTTGTAACGCGGTCACAATCGTTCCCGCTTCTTCATTTCCTTCGAGTGCCGCCAAAAGACGGCCCTGCTTTTTACCGTTAATGACACACGTCCTTCCGCTGCGCTTCGCAATCTCAAACAGGACTGCGAGTTTGCCCTTCATGCCTCCCGTCACGTCATCGCCGGAGGCCGATCCGGCAATCAGCTCCGAAGTCGGCGAAATCGTCTGGATCAGTGAACTCCTGCCTGGCATTTTTGGGTCGGAAGTAAATACGCCGTCCACATCTGTGCAGAATACAGCGACCGTCGGCCGGAAGATGCGGCTAAATTCCTCCATTATATTGTCTCCGGAAAGAATCGTGAAGGTTCTGCGCCTGTCCATGACTGCATCTCCGAAGGTCACGGGCAGGAGGCCAGTTCGCGCGGCGGCCAGCATACTGTCCGCATCCGCATGCGCAATCCTGCCATCGTCTATGGTGAAGAGGCTCTCAGGCGTAAAGGACACCGCAGGCAGGGCGTTGGAATGCAGCAGCCCGATTATTCTTGCGTCGAGATCACGCATGTCCCTCCTGACCTCTGCGAAACCGTTCAGTTGCCGGATGCTACTGAAGCCTTCACGTATAGAATATTTCTTTGCAATTATGTGACCGAACGATCCGCCGCCGTGGACTACGATGGCACGTCTGTTTGTTCCATTGGAAAGATACTGAGATATTTCTGTGACTA
>JAKABN010000213.1 GCA_021796895.1 Thermoplasmata archaeon
GTCGCGTGTAACACCAGCCTCCAGTTCGCCGAGCAGTTTTAGTATGTCCACATGCTCCCTGAAAACTTCCAGCGCTTCCCGTGATCCCTCTCTACCGTATGCGTTGATCAGAACGCGCAACACACTCGACTCTTCATCGACGATGTGCTGCAGCAGAACCTCTCTGAGATCCGCGAGTCTGCCGATAATATCCGAATCACCATCGACTGTGATGAGTCCTGAGAGTTCAGTCATTACCGCCTTCACATCCTCATGCTCCTTTTCCAGGACTGAAATCAACTCAGCAAATTCAAAATTTCTCGGTCTCATTTTCATCGCCCTTTCCGTCACGATCGTCGAGCATCAGTCTTCTATTTCAGTCTGGGCCCTAATCATTCAGGGATTTGCCCTTATGCTGCAGAAAAGCGTCTTTGCGGGAAAAGCCGATTGATTGTGATAGAAGTTATCGGCATGTGGTGTATTTGTAACAGTGAGCGGATTTGCAACCGCGCCAGTGAAGACAGACATCCCTGAACTGTTCGGGTAAAAGCTAATTTTGAAATCACCGGATGTCTGCGCATGAACGGGAAAAAGGAAGACATCAGAGTCATACAGCCTGACATCGAAGTGCATATTTCAGAGCCCGAAGAAGGCGCGAAGTCAATAGATGTCAGAAGACTGTCGCCACCGGCCAGGCATGCAGCCGTCCTGAAACTGTTTGAACGCATGAAGAACGGCGAAAAGCTGCTTGTGATAAACGACCATGAGCCTGTGCACCTGTTTCAGTACATGAGGCACGAGAGGTCTGACTTCGACTCGGCACGATACAGCGCGCACAGCAGAGGTGAACGCGAATGGGTAGGCGTCTTCATCAAGAAGGAATCGCAGGATTCGGTGGCGAAGAGTCATGTGTTCACCAGCTTTTCAGGTGAGAGACAGTACAGCGACGATTCATTCACGCCTATTCCCATACATTCTGAGAAAAACTACAAAGTGATTCTTGTATACCTCAAGGCAGGACAGTTCATTCCCGTACACACTCCAAAGACGGATCTTGTATTTGTCGTGCAAAGAGGCAACGGAGAAGCGGTTGCGGATGACAAAACATACAACATTGCTCCCGGCGACATTCTAATAGTTAAGAGGGGCACCAGAAGAGGAATCAGAGCCACAACAGATATGGAGGCGCTGCATGTTGTCACACCCGTGCCCGATGACGGGGATCACGAAGAGGTGGCGAGAAAGATCGGCGAGGGCCGCTTCATCTGACGCACAGAAGGTAATATGAAGTCGTCCGGTGGGAAGGCATTTCAAACAGACACTGTCCGACGGATGACCAGACTGGGCATAGCATACGCTATCGCGTCGTTGGTCATCGGTTTTACTGTCGGTCTGTTCAGACTGTTCATGGACAACGGTACATTCTATCTCAGCATTCTTCTGCCGTGGTATCAGCTCCATTCGATATTCCTCATATTCGGATTCCTTGGAGCTCTGCTGATGACAGAAAGGCTGGCTGGATCAGCAGATGTGGGAGGCACCGGTGCAGTTCGATTCAATGCCGTAATGCTTCTGATATCTATTGCTGGAATGTCAGCACTTTCAGCAGGATGGGGTTATGGAATCGAGTCGCTCAGGATTTCAGGAGCACTGCTTCTCACAGCAGGTTCGCTGATGTTCACCTCATTCCTAATTCGCCTGGGACGAATGGCGGGAGACAATCCGGGTTTCGGCATCATGGCGTCGGGAACTGTCTCACTGGCGATCTCTGCCATGCTGATCGCAATCGAGCTGCCGAACGACAATCTGCCGCTAATCATTCAGATGCTGCTTTTTCCGATAATGTTCGTAATCGGAGAGCGAATAGAACTCACTCGGTTTACTGGCTTTCATCGCAGAAATGCACTCACGTCGCTGGTTCATACACTTTCATGGATCGCAATCGGGACAACCGCACTGTCATCCATAGTGCGTGAAATCGATGCGTACTCCTATGTATTCCCGCTGACGGCCGCCGTATTCCTTGTTCTGCTCATTGCCGCAGTGACACTGTTCATGGAGCGGAAAAGGAAGACTGCCGGCGCAATGACAGAGCTGCAGGCATACGTGGGCGCAGGCATAAGCACGGCCTATTTCTGGCTTTTCGCCGGCATCACATTATTTCTGTTGAGGATCAACGGAATAACCGGGTTGTATGACGCGGCAATACATGCTGTGGCCCTCGGGTTCATAGCCACTTTCATATTTGCTCACGGCCCTGTGATATTTCCAGTCGTGCTCGGTAGAAAGGGTAATTTGAAACGACTCACATTCGTGCCACTCTACATCCTGACAATATCAAACTCGATGAGGGTGTTCGGCGATGTCGCAAAAACACTCGCGTCAGGTTCGCCATCTGTCTTTGAAATGGCGAGCGGGATTGTGTCGCTTTCAGGCATCGTGCTGGCTGTGTCTGTGGTCGCATTTGCAGTCATGATGAAAAGAATCATGACCGGGACACGAAAAGGTGGACAGTCGGTTTGAACGTCCCGAAGGATTGAGGGATAACGCATATACTTTTGTTCACTCATTCACCGGTTCAAATGGAAAACAGATTTGAGTTCCTTGACAGGGAACACGCCGAACTGATGGCAAGCTTAAGAAAGCTCTCCCGATCGGGGAAGAAAACAGGCGCGTCCGTGACTGACCTTCTGGCCG
This sequence comes from Thermoplasmata archaeon, assembly GCA_021796895.1. Classification (GTDB taxonomy): domain Archaea; phylum Thermoplasmatota; class Thermoplasmata; order Sysuiplasmatales; family Sysuiplasmataceae; genus Sysuiplasma. Next base: position 2,677 of record JAKABN010000213.1, read on the forward strand.
TGCTGGAACCGCACTTCGCGAAGGAGGAGAGACTCGTTATGCCTATGCTTTTTCTCGCGAACAGACTGGCTGAGGGAGAGCATGTGAAGATGGATTCCGTCCCTGGCGCCGCACATGAGATCGAGGCCGAATACAGCATCATGTTCAATGAGCATGCCAGGATACGCGAATTAGCAGCATATGCAAGAGCAGCTGCGGAGAAAGAAATAAATTCGAATGCTGCTGAAACTCTTGACTGGCTTTCACACCACGCAGAAATAGAGGAGGCTATTGTCTATCCCCTGGCGCTTCTTGCGGCGAAGCTCGCGAAGTTCACTGTGTGACGTCGCGGGCAAGCCGCATGCAGTACCCCGTTTATCCGTTCCTGAAGTGTTTCATCATTATGTGCTTCTCTGCACGATGCAGTATTTCTGCAAGCGTGCTTGGAGCTATCCCGAGCCTGC
>JAKABN010000214.1 GCA_021796895.1 Thermoplasmata archaeon
AAGAGCATCGCCCTGTGCGTGATGCTCTTGGAAGGAGGGGCTGTCACGGAACCGGAGAGAGGCGGAGACCTTTCAGAAATCAACTCCATTTTCGGAAACACCTCTCAAGCCGCATATGACTGTCCTGCCGTGGTTGCCCAGCGCACGTGCAATCATCGATGCTCTGCCCTTTGCCGTCACGGCGAAAAAGGCAGGTCCCGTTCCGGAAAGACCCGAGAGAACAGCGCCTTCGAGCAGCGAATCAAACATGGGTGCCGGATCTATTCCCAGCAGCCTGCAGAGAAGCAGCGTGTTTGCCGCCGCCGCCTCCCTGTACATGGAGCGCAGCGCAAGCCCGTAGAGCATGAGCATTTCTGCACTTTTGCTCCTCAGGTCAGCGACCGGCAGCCTGTTCTTTCGTATCTTCCTGTCCGGAATGACAAAGACAACAGAGTATCCGTCGCCGACGCTCTTTTTCCTCACGATCTTCATGAGCCTGTTGTCGGCAAAGATGAGTCCTCCGAGGTGACACGCGGCGGCGTCATCGAACGCACCGGTGACCGAGACGCCGGCTCGCAGGGATGCCGTGGCGGAATAACGGAGCAGCTGACGGACCGGCATGCGCACATGATAGGCATCCAGCAGCGCTCCCGTGACGGCGAGCGAAACGCTGCTGCTGCTCTTCATTCCTCTCGACGGCGGTATTTCGGATTCAACCTCAACGTGGACACCGTCCATTCCGGTCGTGTTGAGATGGCGCACGGCGGCGATGCATTGTTTCACAAGGGACTGGTCCTTCTCGTCGCCCCTGAGCACAATGGATGTTTTCCTGCCCTTGCTCAGGCTCACTCCTGCCTTGCTCTTCATATCCGTGCCGAACGTGACGCCGCGGTACGAGGCTATGCCGCTCACTATTGTTGCGGCACCGTATTCAGTACGGACCGCGTCGAACTTCAACCGAATCCCTCCTTTCTGAGTATCGAGAGCATGCCGTCGAGAGGCGCATCGGTTCCTGTCCACAGCTTGAACGACGAGGCTGCCTGTCTTGCCAGTATTTCGGCGCCGCTTATGTAGCGGCAGGACTGCCCCTCGGCAAGCAGGCGGTACGGCGTCTTTTTCTTCGAATAGACGAAATCCATCACTGCACGGAACGTGCACGAAGACAGTTCTCCGGGAAGCGTGCCGTGGCCATCCGTTCCCACAGGAGTGGAGTTGACGACAATATCATAACTGCCTCCGGCCTCAAACGGCACGTTCTCGATGCCCATGGAGCGGGCCATATCATCGCTTCGCGACTGATGCCTGGAAATGATGGTCATGTCTGCCCTGCTGAGCGCAGCTGCTGCCGACCTTGCGGCTCCTCCGGAGCCGACAATAAGCACACGGCGGTGCGGCAACCCGTCAACGAGCTGGCTGACGGCAGTGTAATCGGTGTTGTAACCCCTCATGCGATCGCCGTCGATAACGACCGTGTTAACCGCCCCCGTCCTGCCTGCATGAACGTCCAGTTCGGACATAAGCGCAGCCACATCCGTCTTGTACGGCATGGTCACGTTGACGCCCCTCACGCCGGCAGCCTGTGCGCACCGGAAAAATGGTTCCAGCTCCTGCCTGCTGCCTATGGATATTGCAACATATCTCCCGCGGAGCCCGCTGGCTGCGAGAGCATAATTCTGTATGACGGGTGAAGGGCTGTGCGACACATCTGCACCTATCAGCACATCAGTCTGGCCGTTCTGCATTTCAAGCATATCTGAAAAGACAGGCTGGCCGTCGGCAGTCCTCTCCTCATCGGACAGGGACGCATACGTCCAGGGGGCGCCGTTGCGCAATGAGGCCAGCCTGGTGAGCAGACCCGGGCTGCCGGTGGAAAATGTCATCGCTTTCTGAGGCTCGCGGTGCCCGGCAGGTCCGGACATAAACGCCGCCTCGGCAAAACTTCCCCCGGTGCCCACACACTTGGCTATCGTGCCAGATGCGAGTTCTGTCTTCAAAATGGTCTTCAGTTCATCTTCCGAACCCACGGAAGCGTGATGCGACACGACGAGTTTGGACATCAGCTCTCTTTGAAGTTTTACATGCCCGACGTCTTTCATCTCGATGTCCACGTAATCGAAGGAGGAAAACAGTTCCGCGGCATCCGCTCTTTCGATCAGCTTCAGTGATCGCCCCTTCAGCGTCGCGATCTTTGTAGCGTGCACGGACGACAGCCTGCGCAGTGCCTCTTCCGACGGGTCGGCGAGCGAATCAATCCTGAACTCAACCATCCGGGCGCCCGCGGAAACAGCCGCCGATGCCCTTGCAATCATTTCCTCTGCAGTGCGGCCTTTCAGTGCAACGCATATCATCGCTGGTTACCTCTCCATGATTGTTTCCGAGACGCTCATGCCGAAGTGCCTTCCTCCTTCCTGGACGTGCACGAGCACGTGATCGCCTTTCTTGATTTCTGTAGCAGGAATAGGGCTGCCTTCAGTGCACAGATTCACCGTCTCGGCGTTCTGCAGCAGTATGCTGCACTCTCTTCCACTCACCGTCGCTTCAACGAGTATAAGCGGTCTGCGCTCAATCTTGACCCTGCCGACAGTTACATTTCTGACTCGGCCGTCTGTGCGCACCGCGGGAACTTCCGTTCCAGCCCTGAGTTCGGACAGATATCCGGTCCTGCCGCCAGGCAGAAGCATGTACGAGTGCACGGGTCCGGCGTTGACTCTGAAAGGTCTTGCGTTGACGTATTTTGCCTTGAGGGTCTCGGAATGTATGAGGAAGAGCACACCGGACTGTGAGCCGACGAGCATCCCTTCCCCCTCTTCGAGCATCGAACATGTGTCGACGCACACTCTGTCTCCCATTCCTGCATGCCTCACTGAGACAATCTCTGCACTTTCGAGCTGGCACGGCGGAGCGGATGATGTGAGCATCTCGGCAAAACCGGACAGTTCCTGCCTGGTCGAAACGGTTGCGAGTATACCGTCGACACCGACTTCCAGAGTGTTGAGAAAAAGCAGTGCTTCCTCTCTTGTCCGTGCCACCGCAACAAGTTTCGTGCCACTGTTCGCGCAGAGGGCAATGAGATTCTCCAGCGGAATGACCTTCCAGTCTCTGGCTTCCACCACGAGATATCCCGGGC
>JAKABN010000215.1 GCA_021796895.1 Thermoplasmata archaeon
TGGTCACTCCTGCCGCATCCGCAGCTCCTTCGTGGACAGAGGATCGGGCAGAGCTCCCGAGATGCCCCGTCTGCAGGACCGCCGTCTCATTTTACGATGTCAAATGCATAAGGTGCGGTCATTCCATCGGTGGAATGGGACAGAGCACAGCATGAACTCACGACGCTTTTTTGAGTTCTCTGGCAATCCTGTCGTGAGTCTGCTGTATGCTCTCGACACCGGTGTTCAGAAGTATGCATCGCGCTGACTCTATTTCTCTCCTGAAGAATTCTTCCTGTTTTTTATCGTCCCTGACGAGCAGATAAGGATTGTACCACGGCTCATGGGCCATAGTACCCCACTTCTCTTTTGGACCGGCACCGGGTCTTATCATGTAGCTGCCTTCGAGAAGAACCTTGATTGCTTCGTCCGGATCCAGATTGACCTGCGCGGGGGATGTCTTATCCCTTCTTAGCAGCGCAATGAGGTTCAGCGTGGCCGAGTCTCCCACCTTCTCTTCACCCCTCATCCATTCTCTGGGAAGAAGTGCACGCGAATTGGCGAACGCGTAAAAACACCATTCACGTCCTTCGTCAAACACACATCTTCGCTCTCCTTTCTGGCATCTGTCCCAGCACTGCTGATTCTGGCAGTCCTCTTTCCTCATTACGACGTTTTCACACTTGCATCCGTCCAGTATGGGGCGCAGCCACGGCTCATTTTCCTCATTTTCCGTACGCACATACAACCTTCTTTCCGGCTGCCTGATCTTGAATCTGTGACCAACGCCGCTTTTCAGAACACCCGGATGCTCGATGTATACCCAGTCATCACCCACGACTTTTCCGGATTCATGCTGGAACATTTTGTTCACCTGTGTCGTCTTGCCCGTTCCCGTAGGCGCAACAATCACCGCCCCTTTTCCGTCAATTTCAGCGCACGCACCATGTATGGAATGTGTATTGTAATGCCTTTCAAGAATGGCCGCGGCCATACCAAGCGCCCAGCTCTTTGCCTGTCCATAATACTCGGTATTGACGAAAAGAGCGGTATTAAGCTGAGGAGAATAAAACGCCTGCGGCTCCATGTCCGGCACGCCTGTGACAGAATAGACGAACGCATGAGGCAGCGATTCTCTGTTGTTCGGGGAGGGCCACCAGTTCTCTCTCCAGAAATCATACTGGTGCTCACTGTTCCCAGTATATCTGACGTTTATGCCGTTTATGTTGGCGTCCCACACAAACTTTCTGTAGTGCGGCAGATAGGCAAGCGCATTTGACAGGAGGCTTTTCATTTCTTCGGCAGGGACGTCTTTTCTGGACTTCGCTCTTGATGTTTCCTTCGTTATGTAGTTATTAAGCATTGCCATCAAAGCTCAGTGCTCGGAAAGTATTATTCGCGTATTTAATATGACACAGAAACTTTCTGTCAGTGCGTCGCGCTCATGGTTGAATCATGAGATTGCACCCGGGCCAAAAAATGGTTATATATCACTGAACAAAATTGGCAACGAGGAGTTTCACAGTTGAGTGCATTCCTTCTTCTGGGCCGCGACGGGCGGCGATATGTGGTGCCGGACGGAGACGGACTCGTCCGTGTGAAGGGTCTGGGCATCGTCGACAGAGGCAACATGTCCATAAATGGTTATGGAACGAATATCTCAATTGCAGGCAAGTCTTTCTTGCTGCTTCCTCCCACGCTTGATGACTTGCTCGAAAATCTGTCGAGGGGTCCGCAGATAATCATGGCTAAAGATGCTGCACAGATTGTTCACTGTCTGGGAATACACTCCGGTTCGCGCGTAATTGAAGGCGGTTCTGGCTCCGGGAGTCTCACAGTCGCCCTGCTGAACGCAGTGCTACCGATAGGTGAGGTGATCACAGTTGAATTGAGAGCGGACCATATCCGTCTTGCCAGAGAGAACATCACTGGTTTCGGACTCCAGTCATGCTGGCACCCCGTCATCGGAGACGTGAGAAAACCGCCGGCGCAGGAATCTGCGGACGCGATGGTTCTCGACATACCAGATCCATGGGAAGCTCTCTCTTCTGCATACACAATTCTCAGGCCGGGCGGCATGCTCGCTGTGTATTCACCCACTATAAATCAGACAGAGAGAACCGTCGTGGCGGCCGCCTCGGGCAGTATGCTTCACGAAAAGAGTTTCGAAGTCATACTCCGCAGACTTGACATTTCAGAAGGGGCCAGCAGACACAGTTTTGACACGATCGGCCACACCGGATATGTCAGTGTGTTCAGAAAAGTCGTTCCCTGAGTGCTAGAAATTAATTAATCAGCAGGCATTCCATGACAGGCAGTAGGGTGTGACTATGGTAGCGGATTTTACATTTTTCCTGGCGTCTGCCGCTGCCATCTTTGTGGTCGTGAATCCGATTGGCAACGTACCATTCTTTCACATGCTGACAACCGGTTATGAGCCAGCACTGAAACGCAAAGTGATTATGAAAATAGTTTACGTTACGCTTGGCGCTCTGATACTGTTCGGCTTATTCGGCAGGATAATTTTTGCAATTTACGGAATCACATTGCCGGCCTTCGAAATTGCAGGCGGAATACTCCTATTCAACACGTCATTTTCGATGATACAGGGCGAGAATCCGAGATCCAAAGCAACCAGGGAGGATGCAGATGAGGCTCTCGCCAAGGAATCTGTCGGGATCGTACCGCTTGGCATACCGCTCTTTGCCGGCCCCGGCGCCATAACAACTGTGATTATATTCTTCGGAGAGGCAAGAGGTGTGACCGACGAAATATTCGTCGTTTTATCGATTCTCATCACCGTCTTGATTTCATATGTCGCTCTTCTATATTCAGGCCATCTTTTCAACCGTATGGGCAGAATGGGTGCGATGGCCTTTTCAAGAATTGAGGGAATATTGCTCTCGGCGCTCGCAATCCAGTTCATCATTACCGGGATCGTAGCAATCTCTCACACAATCTGATTTGGCAGAATATGCGAAGACTTATATCGTCCAGGCAATAGAGCCGACTCCGGATCTCCGCGGCCCGCCGGGGTGATTTTCTGATCAGAACGACGCTCAAGGAGGAATTGATGACTGACAACCGCACGCTGTGGTATG
>JAKABN010000026.1:0-5057 GCA_021796895.1 Thermoplasmata archaeon
GTAGGTCGTTGCGACAGGCACGTCGAATTTTCTCGATGCGCTGAGTCCTTTCAGACCTACAGTCGTTATTCCGTGTGTGTGTATCAAATCTATTCCGAGCCTGTCAAGAACTCTGGTCTTGTTTGATGGAAGGAAAGCAGTCCTGTACTGCGGGTAGTGCCTGAATTTCATTGATTTGAAGAAGAAAGTCCCTCCTCTGGTAATGTCGCTTATCTTTTCGCCGTTCGAAGGCTCAGGTGCAAATATGAACACTTCGTGTCCGATCCTTTCCAGCTCCCTGGATATGGTGGACACCGAATTCACAACTCCGTCCACAGCGGGATAATATGAATCGGTGAACATCGCTATCTTCACAGGCTGAGCACCCCCGTGAAAACCGATTTGCTGAGGTACGGATTGCACTGATGCTCTGACATTTTCCCCTCTCTGTTAATCTGTTGAAGGGTCATCGTTTCCAGGATTACCTGCACTCCTTCTTCCAACTCTAACACGTTTGTGCCGGCCACATTTGGTCTACGGTGACCGTTAAAACGATTTTAAGGTGACTATTTTAATCTGTCGATGCTGGTATGAGGGCGCCCTCGGTGCCTTATTAGCATGCGCCGATCAGCTGCCAGACCGGCGACACATCTGAAACTGTAATAGAATGACAGTGTATTTTATATCATGCTATTTAATCTCAATCAACTCCTGCCAGGTGCCATCCTGCCCTGATGCCACTGTGACAGCATGCGAAGAGATTAAATGAACAGCATTCCTAGAGGTTTCCGTGAAGGCAGAAACCGGTCACATAAAGTTCTCCGCGGGTTTCAGGTACAAGCAACTGAAGGACGTCTTTCCAGAACTGCTGACTGTTTTCCTCCAGGAGACAGATCAGATGCCTGAGGAAAAGGAGATACTCAATATGTTCATAGAACTCAACATGATGGACTTAAAGCTGAACAGAAAGCCGGAGGGATATAACCGCAAGGGCCGAATGAGACTCATTTTTCCAATAGGCAGCAAGGAGATGTACATATCGGGAAATTCCTCGAGCACCGAAGTTGTGAGAATAGCAGAACGTCTTAGCAAACTTCTCCAGAAGAAGGGCGTGAAGAACACCATCGAGTGGGATCTTTTTGCCCATCAGAAGGCATGATCACAAGTTCAGCTGCGAGGCATGAATCGTCCTGTGCACCGCACCAGACCGTGAAAGCACGCTCTGTTTCAGGCTGATCGACCTCACTTCCTGCCCTCCTATGTGCCTATTGGCCCACCTGCCGAAGAATTCGTCCATGGAAGCGGCATCGGGCCCGCACCTCACTCGCGCCAGCGTCACATGCGGCATGTATTTTCTGTGTTCCACGGGTATTTCAAGCAGATTGAGGCCTTGGGCAAGCTCACTATGTATTTTTTCAAGTTCGGTACAGACAGGCACGCCTGCCCAGATTACAGCAGGCATACGCTCGCTCGGAAACGCACCCGCTCCTCTGAAAGTGATCGTAAATTTCCTGTGGCGTGAGGCTACGGAGTCGATGAGCCCTGATATCTCAGGATTCTCCGTCTCTTCCACTTCCCCCAGGAAGTGCAGCGTAAAGTGCAGCCCGGCGGTGCGAGCATCTCTGATGCATCGGTCGCTGAACAGTCTGTCGGAGAAGAGTGCGTCGAAGGAAGACGGTTCTGTGACTTCAACACAAATGAATTCACGCATAATGAGTGAAACAAATCGCGACAGGCATATTTAAAAGAGAAAAGCACGAAGACCTCTGAAACGCAGGAAAATGCTGTTTTCCCGGTCGCCGGAAGCGCTTCAGGCATGCATTAATGGATGGGCACTTCTCCCTCATTTTATATATGTTGACATGCGAGAATTTGTAACATTTATAAACTTTAAGTATCTTAATAATTGAAAACTATTAAATAGCTTCCCCGACGTTGCATAAATCGGAAGAAAAGAAAAGACAGAATATGGTGGCTGGAAATATCGAAGTGTTCCACTGTTCCTTTGCGCCTGTTGATACTGCGCTGAACAGCTTTCCGATGGGGCGGTTTGCATTTCCACCGTACACTGCCTGAATGGAGTGTGATGAAGTGACCGCATTTAGCAAGACAAGGGAGAAGGTCGAGGTAGACGATGTTGAATTCTGTCCGGAGTGCAGCAGTTCACACTTGGAGGAGAATTATGAACGTGGAGAACTCGTCTGTGCCGACTGTGGGCTGGTTATAAGTGAAAACATTATCGACCATGGTCAGGAGTGGCGTGGTTTTGATACCGAACAGAATGAAAAGAGGGCAAGGACCGGCGCTCCAATCACATACACAGTTCACGATAAAGGACTGTCCACAGAGATTTCATGGAAGAATGTGGACATATATGGCAAGAGCATTCCGGCAAGAAACAAGCCTCAACTCTACAGGATGAGGAAGTGGCAGAAGCGGCTCAGAGCTGCGAATGCAGTGGAAAGGAATCTCATTGTCGCGCTTGCGTCAATCGAAAGGATAAGCTCGAATATGGGGCTGCCGAAGAACGCAAGAGAAGAGGCAGCGGTGATTTACAGGAAGGCCGCCTCCAGGGATCTCATTCGTGGAAGGAGCATAGAAGGTGTTGTTTCTGCATCAATATACGCGGCCTCAAGGCAGCTCGGTTTTCCAAGAGCTATAGAGGAGGTTGCGAGGGCGAGCAGGGTCGGAAGGAAGGAGATAGGGCGAAACTACCGAACGCTAGTCCGTGAACTCAGAATTTCGCTTCTCCCGACAACTCCTCATGATTACGTGTCGAGATTCTGCAGCGAGCTCAATCTCGGAAATGATGTCGAGACGAGGGCCGTGGAGATACTGAAGAGTATGGATGAAGGTTCTTCAAATGTCGGAAAGGGACCCACAGGCATAGCCGCCGCAGCAATTTACATAGCGGCCATACTTTGCGGAAAGAAGAGGACGCAGGAGGAGATAGCAAATATATCCGGCGTCACTGAAGTGACACTCAGAAACAGGTTCAAGGACATCACCGGCGCGCTCTCCCTCAGCGCGGATCTCTGAAGCGGGCCCGCGGAAATTCTCTTCATGCTTCCGCTACGCAAACAGTCAGGCAAAGGCATTTAATCAGACTCCGCCTAGCTTGCAAAGGGTTGAGTGAATTGAAACTACTCTTTATTCACGCAGACAGGATGAGCTATGAGGCAAAGAGCAGGACGAAAGTTGCCGAGGACATACCCGTAGAGGAAAAACAGTTCTCGATAGATGATGTTCTTGTCTGTTTCACTTCCGTGGAGAAGGAGGACGCAGCGAAAGGCGAAGCACTCATACAAAGTGCAGCCGCAGACGTAGCGGAAGTCGCAGGTATGGTGAAGGCGACCAGGCTCCTGATATATCCTTATGCCCATCTTTCCTCATCGCTTGCAACGCCATCCGATGCACTGAAAATACTCACGGGCTTTGAGGAGGCAGTCAGCGGCAAAATTGAAACAAAGAGAGCACCTTTCGGCTGGTACAAGTCATTCACTATATCGTGCAAGGGTCATCCGCTCTCTGAACTTTCCAGGACGGTCTCCGTCAATGTCCTGGAGAAAGGGAAAAAGGGTGAAGACAGATACTTCGTATTTACGAAGGAAGGAAAGATTGTCAAACCTGCCGATTACTCTTCCGGAAACGACTGCTTCATGGCAATGCTCAGGAAGGAGGCGCTCAGAGAACAGGTGGGCAGCAGTGAGGCGCCCGAATATCTCAAACTTTGCAAAAAGTTTGGCATCGAGTGGGAACGTATGAGTGATGCAGGACACGAAATCTATCATCCAAACGCGGCACTGATGTTCGATATCAGCTCCGACTATGCCAGACAGGTTGTGACAGGTTTCGGTCTCTCCGTTTTTTCCGTGAAGGGCACTAATATGTTCAATCTGGACGAACCTGCGGTAAGGGAGCACGCGGAACTCTTTGGTGATCGCCTTTATTCTCTGGAATCGGACAGTAAACGGTACGTGCTGAGGTATGCGGCCTGCCACCAGCAGTTTTCAATGATGAGCGGGTGGAACATAAGCTACAGACAGATGCCTGTTGCGGCATTCGAGATAGCTGATGCATACAGATACGAGCAGTCGGGCGAAACAATGCTCCTGTTCCGACTGAGGAGGCTCAACATGCCCGACCTGCACGTCCTGTGCAGGGATATGGATGAGGCGTATTTCTGGTTCAGGAAGATTCACAATGAGATATACTCGGAGATAGGAAAGCTTGGCTCGGACTACGAAATGCTCGTGAACGTATCATCCATGAACGCGTTCGACTCAAACAGGGAGTTCATACACTCGCTGGTCAAGGAGAAGGACAGGGATTGCCTGATACACATATATCCGGAGGGTGCCAACTTCTACTGGACAGTCAATATAGAGTACCATGTGCTCGACATGATGGGCCGGGCCAGAGAAATAGGCACAGTGCAGATAGACACAGGTAACGCCAAGCGGTTCAGCATCACCTTTGCGGACTCTGAGGGCAGGAAAAATTATCCCATTATACTGCATACGGCCATAGTGGGGACGATTGAGCGCTTCATGTATACAGTGTTCGACCAGGCGCTGCGGAGGGCCACAGTGAGCGGAAAACCCGGCTACCTCCCATTCTGGTTTACACCGGAACAGTTCAGGCTGCTTGCAATGTCGCCAAACCATGTCGGAAGGTGCAGGGAGATTTCCGGCTTTCTCACGGCGCTTGGATTCAGGACGGGATTAGATGACAGGGAACTCACGATTTCAAAGAAGGTGAGGGAGGCAAAGCAGGACTGGGTTAGCTACGTCATCGTTATTGGTGATAAGGAGCTCTCATCGCAGACACTGAATGTCTACGATCGCGAGAGCGACACCAACAGACAGATGACGCTTCAGGAGCTGGGCGCAGAGGCGGAACTTAAATCCGCAGGCTATCCGAAAAAACCGCTGTATCTCCCTTCTGACCTTTCCAGGCGTGTGGATTTCTCCGTTTAGCGCTCAGTACAGCAAGAGACCTCCTGAGACGTTGATAGATGCCTCGTTTATGTAGTCGGCATCCCTTGATGCAAGAAATGCGACGGCATGTGCAACGTC
>JAKABN010000026.1:5067-16412 GCA_021796895.1 Thermoplasmata archaeon
TCCCTGCGGGTATTGACCGTTCAATCTCTCTCAGCTGCTCTCCGCTGTATCTGTCGAGTATTCTCGTTTTCACCGAACCGGGAAGTACGGCGTTCACCGTAATGCCTTCCGGTCCCAACTCAATGGCTAGTGAACGGGTAAGTCCTATCATTCCTGCCTTCGCGGCTGCATAGTGAGCGCCGTGTCTCGATCCTTTCAGCGCCAGCTGCGAGGAAATATTCACAATCCGCCCGAAGCCACTTTTCCTCATGTACGGTATTGCTGCGCTGCAGCAGAGATAAGCACTGTCGAGATCGTTCTCTATCGTCCTTTTCCAGTCGGCATACGCCAGTTGCGCGAATGAAGACCGCTCATAAATGCCCGCATTGTTAATGAGCACTTCCGCTCCGCCCCATCTTGCCTCCACTGCCGAAAAGAGCGAGGAAACATCATCCTCCCTGGCTACGTCCGCCCTGAACTGAAAAGCGTCGACTCCTGCTCCCGCGGCTTCCGTGACAGTATCCACGGCCGCAGATACGTCCGTTTTGAAGCACACACACACATCCATACCGCTGCGCGCAAGAGCCATTGCAATAGCCCTGCCGATGCCGCGCGAACCGCCGGTCACGACTGCCCGGGTTTTGTGAACGTTTGCAGCCCGCGCCACACTCAATCATCTCGGGCGCCAATCGGAACCGTTTCTGCAGCTTCTACGCACCTGTCTATCAGTGTCTGCATATCCATCTTCCCTTCCTGCACCTCGACCTGCTTCGCGGTAGTCCTTGTCGCAGGGTTGCCAAGGGAGAAGAGTGTGCAGCAGTCTTCATGAGGTCTTATCGATATTTCGTATGTGCCAATGTCCTTTGCAGCGCCTATGATCTCGGTCTTGTCAAATCCAATCAGCGGCCTCAGAATCGGCATCTTTACCGCCTGATCTACAGTCGCAAGATTCTGCAGCGTCTGAGAGGACACCTGGCCAAGACTGTCCCCTGTGACCAGAAACGACGCGCCGAGCACGCTTGCGATCCTTTCAGCGATCCTGGCCATCGCCCTCCTGTAAATCACTATCCTGAGGCTGTTCGGCGTGTTTCTGAAAACGGCTTCCTGCAAATCCAGAAAGGGAACAAGGTGCAGTCTTCCTCCTCCCTGAAGCGGAAGCAGCTTCGCCGACAGCTCTTTGGCCTTCTGTATGGCCGATGTGCAGGAAAACGGATAACTGTGGAAATGCACCAGGTCGAGCCTGATGCCAGACCTCATTGTAAGCCAAGCTGCAACCGGCGAATCTATTCCGCCTGAAATGAGGCCTGCGGCCATCCCCGTATCCCCCTGCGGCTTGTGCCAGTGTGCTGTATCCATTTCTATGAACGTCATGGCAGTCGTGCCGGCTATCGTGCGTCGAAGATTAAACTTTCGCACCGCCTGTGACACGACCCAAATTCAATCTCCTTGGACTCTCCGTCAGACATTCGACATACGGAATAGCCATTTTGGTTCGACAGTGCAGAAAAATTTATAACTCCAGCACACTATCAGGTTGACCAAGGGATGCACTTATGCCAAATTCTCTAGTGAAGGATGCGCTGGGAACGGAGTACTCTGTTCCTGCTGAGAAGGTTGTGTACACGCAGGGAAATGCGGGCCCGCAGCCTGTGAGCAAGGATGACGAAGAGCTGGCGAAAATTGCGTCGGCTCTGGACGTATGTATCAAGATAATAGGATGCGGTGGCGGTGGAACCAATACCATCACACGCTGCCATGACTCCCAGATACAGGGTGCCCAGATGTGCGCTGTGAACACAGATGCAAAGCATCTGCTGTCCGTGCACTCTCCGAGGAAGATTCTGATAGGGAAGAGGCTGACACAGGGTCTGGGCGCGGGCGCCATACCCGAAGTCGGCGAGGAGGCGGCAAGGGAAGCCGATCCTGACATAAGATCCTTCCTGCAGGGGGGACAGATAGTCTTCATAACGGCTGGCATGGGCGGCGGAACCGGAACGGGCAGCGCTCACTATGTAGCACGCCTTGCAAAGGAGATGAAGGCGCTGACGATAGGTGTCGTCACTCTGCCTTTCAAGGCCGAAGGTGAATTGAGAATGGAGAACGCGATGGCGGGTCTCGAAAAACTCAGGCGCATATGCGACACGACCATTGTGATACCCAACGACAAACTGCTTGACCTGGTGCCTAAACTGCCAATCGAGGCTGCGTTCAAGGTCGCCGATGAAGTTCTCATGCAGACACTGAAGGGATTGACAGAGATAGTCACAAAGCCCGGTCTCGTGAATCTGGATTACGCCGACATAATGACAGTCATGAATGAGGGCGGCGTGGCGTTTGTCGGAATAGGCGAGAGCAGTTCTGATGACAAGAGGATTGAGGAAGCCGTAAGCGAAGCGCTGAATTCGCCGCTTCTCGGTGAGATCAATCTGTCCGAGTCCGCCGGCTGCCTGATAAGAGTCACAGGGGGCCATGACCTGACAATCTCGGAGGCACAGAAGGCAGCCGAAGTTGTGAGCTCATCCATAAGCAGGAACGCAAGGATCATCTGGGGATGTTCCGTCGAAGACAGCCTGCAGGGAACAGTCAAGATCCTTCTGATAGTCACCGGTGCAAGATCGAGGTATATGCTAACGAAGGAGGACTCGGTTGAGACGCTACCGGAAGTGGGTCATGCGGCGCATGTGGCTGCATCCACGCAGAACTTCGACGAAGGCATTGATGTAATCAGGTGAATCGGAAAAGCACACAATTCAGGAGGAGCCGCTTTGGCGACTCCCCGAAACATTTTTTCCTGAGCAGATATCACGCTTCTACGGCAGTTTATTTTATTCGCTCTTCCCATTCCACGTCATGGTCCATGGAAGCGAGAATAGGCTCATGGATGGTATTCTCTTTGATTATGGCGGAACGCTGGTGAGCAACAGGGAGGCCGACGAAATATTCTACGATATATTGATCTCCCTCAACATCAAGATTGACAGGCAGATTTTTGCTTCCGCGTTTGCCGGAATGAATGCATACTGGCATGAGCGCTACTCCTCGCTGCCCAGAGGAAGAAGACGGTCACGCTGCATCATGGAGAACTGCGACACATTCCTTCTGGAGTCGATCGGTCTGACGTCTAACGCCGGGGAAACTGCGGCAATGATAGAAGAGCGATGGAGTGCATTTGACATACGCGTCGCTTTCCCCGATGCGGTAGACACTCTTGAGGCCATAAGGGATGCGCCGGTCAAGACAGGTATTGTGAGCCAGAACCGGATGATGTCCTCTGAGTTGAAGAACGAAATAAAGTCGCTGGGAATCGCGCACCAGTTCGACACGATCGTCACATCCGAGGAGCAGGGATTTGATAAGCCCGATCCAAGACTCTTCCATGCAGCTTCATCAAAGCTGGAGATTCCGCCGGCAAGGTTATTCCATGTGGGTGATATTTTTGACAAGGACGTCGCAGGTGCCCTTGCCGCAGGCATGACTCCTGTTCTTCTTGATCGGGATGGAACAGACAAAAGCGGTTACGTCCCGAAGATACGAAGACTCACCGAGCTTGTTCCAATGGTCTTATCACGCGACTGACTCCGGATTCAGTTGGCCGCGCCTTCGATGGTTATGTAACAGGGGCTTGGCAGCTTGACAGCAGCCCTGTTGAGAGCATATTTCGCCGCATCCACGTGCTGCTTGTTGACCTTCACTACCATGACAGTCTGGTTCCTGTCCACACGCGCCGCAGTGCCGATAGCTTTGCCGAATGCCGCTCTCATGCCATCGGATACACGGTCTGCGCCGGCGCCCGTTGCAAGTTTGTTCTCTCTCAGCACATTATGCGGATAGACCCTGATCTTCATGTGGAAACCGTTTGCACCCGCTCTTTTGGAAAGCGCCCTGTTAGCGGAAATGCGCGCTGCCTCAAGGGCAGTATGCCTTATCTGGCATGTCTCCTTAACAATGAGATTGAGCGATATGCTAAAATTCGCTTTAAGATCGCCCTGGTCAAACTGACTGATCCTCGGCGCAGGGACACCTCCCATGTACTCTTTCCTGGTGTAAGCCTGCCCCCTTATTCTGGAATACATTCTGCCTGGTTTTCTCGCCATTATAGCACCGATCGCAACAAATGAAGCTAAAGGGGTTGATTATTTAACAGTTTTCGAGCTGTCTTAATGAGAGCGGGGATGCTGAAACTCCTTTTCTCTGTCAAATCAGAGGCAACTTATGACATGTGACATATTAACACAATATGCAATCTTTATAATCCCACGATCTGTATTGTCCATTGAAGTGCGATGTCTCCGGTGAATCGGATGTCTTCGGTCAACCGTTTTGAATGTTGCCCGGGGATATCGGATTCGTGCATCCGGCGCCTCTCTGGAGTGTGAATTGAATGCCTGCCAGGGTAGCAGTCAACGGTTTTGGTACGATAGGTAAACGTGTTGCCAGGGCAGTCAGTCTCCAGGATGACATGGAGGTCGTCGGAGTCTCAAAGACGAAACCCAACTACGAGGCGAGGCTTGCAAACAAGGAGGGCATGCCGCTCTATGTCGCCGACAGTAAGAATCTGAATGAATTCAGGGAGCAGGGTATTGAAGTTGAGGGTAACCTGCAGGAATTGCTTACAAAGGTCGACATCGTAATAGACTGCACACCCGAGGGCATCGGCAGGGAAAACAAGAAGCTGTACGAGGAGGCAGACATAAAGGCAATATTTCAGGGAGGGGAAAAGCACGAAGTCGCGGGCCTCTCGTTCAATGCATTCGCAACATACGATGCGGCCTACGGCAGGCGGTATTCCAGGGTCGTTTCATGCAATACCACTGGCCTCATAAGAACTCTATACCCCCTGGACAGGATGTTCAAACTCGACGAGGTATTTGCATCAATAATAAGACGCGGCGCAGATCCTGCGGAGTCGAAGGGAAGCGCACTGAATGCAGTCGAACCCTCGCTGCACCTTCCAACGCACCATGGCACCGACGTCAGAACTGTCATGCCCGATCTCAAGATAAGTACCATGGCTGCGAAAGTGCCGACTACAAACATGCATGTTCACTGCATTCATGCAAAACTCAGGAAGTCCAACGTCAAGACTGCCGATGTTCTCTCGCTCTGGGATCAGATGCCGAGAATTAAGTTCGTCAGCGGCAAACACGGTATAAAGACAAGCGGGCAGATAATGGAGATAGCCAGAGATCTGGGAAGACACGGCGGGGATTTCGCCGAAACCATCGTCTGGGAGGACGGTGTGCACGTGGAGGACAAGAGCCTTTACTATTACCAGGCAGTTCATCAGGAGAGCGACGTTATACCGGAAAACATCGACTGCATCAGATCCATGATGGAGATGGAGCGCGATGCTACCAGAAGCATAAGGAAGACAGATAAGTCGCTGGGCCTGGTGTAGCTGAACATGCTTCTTGAAGGCATCAAAACGCTCGATGACTTCGATGCAGACGGAAAAATGGTGTTGTTGCGTCTGGATTTGAATTCACCCGTCGACAGAAAAACGCGGAAGATACAGGATGGCGGAAAAATCATGGCAGCCGCAGGCACACTTGTCGAACTGCTGTCCGCGAATGCCGCAGTAGCCATTCTTGCCCATCAGGGAAGACCGGGCGATTACGATTTCATATCGATGGAGGAGCACTGCCGCATCCTGAACGACCCAGCGGGCGGGAAAGTCTCGTTTGTGCCGGATGTATGCTCGAAGACGGCGATAGCCGGGATAAGGAAACTGAGGCCCGGCAGGGCGCTTCTCCTTGACAACGTCAGAAAACTCGACTATGAGCAGATGAGTGCTACTGCCTCGGAGCATGCGGGAAGTGAGCTGGTTACGGCGCTTTCTCCTCACTTTGATTTTTTTGTCAACGATGCCTTCGCTGCAATTCACAGATCGCACTGCTCGATGGCAGGCTTCACGAAGACTCTGCCCTCGGCAATCGGAAGACTCATGCAGAAGGAGCTCACCGGCACGTCGCGATTGCTTGACAGCCCGGTAAGACCAGTCGTATACGTTTTCGGTGGAAAGAAGTTTTCCGATTTCATGCCCGTTCTGAAGAACATCTGTTCCGACGATCAGGTGGATACAGTGCTGCTCTCGGGCTATCTTGCAATACCATTCCTCGCTTCTCGGGGCATAACAGTTGATGCCGTCACGCAACGTGATATTGCTTCTAACGCCGACGACGGATTCATGGACAGTGCCTTGAAACTCCTCAACGGCTCAGCAAAAATTCATCTCCCTACTGACATGGCTTTCGACAGCGACGGAAAGAGGGAGGAAGCGTCCGTCCAGACATGGCCCGTAGAGTTGAAGGCACTGGATATCGGAAACGAAACAATCAGGAATTACGTGCAATTGCTCTCCGCCGCGGGAACAGTCTTCATTTCGGGTCCCGCCGGCGTTTACGAGCGCAGCGGATTCGACACCGGCACGCGTTCCGTTTTTGCTGCTGCGGCAGTACCTGGAAAATTCAGCATGGCAGGCGGAGGACACACGTCTGCTGCGGCCCGGGCACTTGGATTCTCCGAACGTTTTTCATGGATCAGCACAGGGGGCGGCGCGCTCGAAGCACTCATCTCGCGGAAGCGACTGCCTGTTCTGGAGTATCTGAGGGAGGGTGCAGCCATTTTTTCATCTTCGTTCAGGCAGGAAACCGGAGACCGCCCGGTATGAAAAGCACTGTCATGTTCAGCATTTTTCCCAATGGCCGTCTTTTTTTAAAACAATGCCGAGTTTTGAAAACCTGTTCATAGTATCGAGCAGTTTTCTGTCATTGATCGACAGGTTGTTGTAATCCTTCAGTGCGGCAGACACTTCCTTCAGGCTCCTCGGGCCGTCCGAAAGTATGTTTGCGATAAAAGTCGCCATATCCTCCCCGTAGTTCCACGGGAAGACATACCATGTCCACTTCACCGCGTCCACTTCTTCTGCGTAATAGTCGGGCCTGAAGGTTGAATGGTTTATGTGAAGCATTGTCGCTGTTCTCACGGCAGCCGGAGAAAGAGACGAGGCATGCTCGAATGCAAGCCTGATGCTGTCCCCCGTATCCGTTATGTCATCGACTATCAGCAGTCTCCTGCCGTCGACAGCCTCCTGTATTGTTGTGGAGAGTGATGCCTTCCCGTCTTTTGATGCGGTGACTCCCCAGTGCTGTGTCCTGAGGGATATCAGCTGTTTCACTCCAAGCTCGTCGGACACTAGCCTGGCGGGAATCCAGCCTCCCCTGGCCAGACCCACCACTGCATCGGGCCTGAAGCCACTCTCCGCCACCTTCTCTCCGATTGCTGAACACCAGCGCACAACGTCTTTCCATTCAACCAGTCTGGAAGGGATCTTTTTCATGTTCCCGTCGCCCGTGCATCGATTGCGTTTGCCGGCAACTGTTTCCGGCTACTTCAATGCAACGACGGACGCCATCAGGACGTCCGCCGCCCTCAATTCCCCGGTTTCCTGCAAATTCAGATTACCGGGTGCGGCGATTTTCGCGTCTCAGTCCATCCGGGCCACTCGGCATTAGCTGCCGATGAGCATGCCGTCCAGTCTGTGCCCGGCTACACGACACCGCCACGATTAAATATCCACTTCAGGGTATCGGTGACGTAAACTGGGGTAGCGGGATGCCTTCAAGAAAATTCATAACAGAACTGAAGGGTAAAACTGTGATGACCGAAGACGGTCAGATACTTGGCCTCATTGATAATTTCATCATTGAGACTGCCACGGGCAGCATAGAGAACGTGCTTGTCATACCGGCCGAGGAAATAGAACCACGCCTTTTCAGAACCGACGATCAGGGAAGACTCGTTCTGCCATTCAGCGAGATGAGGGCCGTCAAGGACGTGGTCGTCATGAATATGAAGTGAATATCATCCGCTGTATGCTGAAACGACAGCCTGCTCTCCCCTGAAACCGTTAATCTTCCTGAAATCCGACACAGGCAGGGAACTTACACCATCCGCCAGAGGATTATTGAAGTAAATCTTTCCCTTTTCAACACCTGTAATGACAATCCAGTGCGGCACTTCATCGTCACCTAGTGCACCTGCATCCGACAGCAGCACCGGCAGACCCCCGAGCGAAAGTGTTTCTGAAACGTCGCTCAGCTCAACCTGACTCTTCCTCTCCTCGACGAGTCCGAGTCTGAAAGCCCTTTCCTGCCTCTCCATGTAAAGTTCACGGAATCTCTTCATCTGCTGCGCGTTTATCCTCCTCCTTATCCTTTCAAGGAATTCGGGCCCCTCCACATTGGTCAGTATATTCACCCGGTATCCACGCTTCAACAGAGGCAGCGAAAGTCCGTAACGCCCTATGCCAAGAACTAAAACGCTTGTTCCTTCCCGCCAGATGTCGATCTCCGCATCCTTCGTCATGCCGAACGCGCGGTCAAAGAAAGACAGAACCATCAGCAGACTCGCCGCGCCGCACGTGAAATCCATGGTCTGCCTGTAAAAAGGAACATCGACTTTCATTTCAGTCCTTTATTCCGTCATCTGACATAAATGGCACCATGTCTTCTGAGACCGAGATATCTCGCGAATGATGTGACTTCGATGCTACCGGAAGACGGTCTCGTCTGTTCAGCTTCCGTTCATCTGTAATAGCCGTAGCCCGCCTTCTCGCCCTTGCGCACCAATGAGCTTCTCAGGTCGTGGCCGAATTTTTCGTAATAGCGCATTGTTTCCTCGTTGGCAGAAGGAAAAACCGTTGTCAGCGCCTTCTCAAAGTCCTGCATTCTGACTTCCGTTGCATCCATTGAGCTGCGCAGCGCGTTGAATGCCGCTTCCCTGCAAAGTGCCTCGATGTCCGCACCCACAAAGCCGTCGGTCCGTTCCGCAATGTCCTCAATGTCAACTCCTTTAAGCGGCATGGGTGCCATGTGCACTTTCAGAATCTCCAGCCTCGAATCCCTGTCAGGCACAGGAATAAGCATGATCTTGTCGAATCTGCCAGGTCTCAGCAACGCCTTGTCGACAATATCCGGCCTGTTTGTTGCGGCGATGACCGTCACAGCGCCAAGAGACTCGAGTCCGTCCAGTGATGTGAGGATCTGGTCCACGACACGTTCACTTGCACCAGAGTCATAGTTCAAGCCGCGTTGCGGCGCTATGGCATCTAGCTCGTCCAGGAATATGATGCTTGGCGACACCTGCTTTGCCTTCTTGAATATCTGTCTTATTGCCTTCTCGCTTTCCCCGACCCACTTACTCATCACCTCAGGCCCCTTCACGGCGATGAAATTCGCCTTGCTTTCATTTGCAATTGCCTTTGCAATGAGCGTCTTGCCTGTGCCGGGGGGACCATAGAGCAATATGCCTCTAGGCGGACTGACGCCCAGGCGTTTCAGAGAATCCGGCGATTTAAGAGGAAGTTCTATAGCCTCCCAGAGTTCTCTCTTTATCTGTTCCAGACCGCCCACATCTTTCCATGCCACATTTGGTATCTCCACCTGGACCTCTCTCATTGCGCTCGGCTCAACTTCTTTCAGGGCATTGTGGAAATCATTCTCCGACACCTTCATTTTCTCCAGAATATCTGCGGGAATTGGCTTATCCAGATCTATTTCCGGTATGTATCTGACCAGCGTCTTCATTGCCGCTTCCCTTGCAAGTGCGGCAAGATCTGCACCAACAAATCCATACGTCAGATCGATGAACTTCTCAAGATCGAAGCCGTCTTCCAGCGGCATCCTTCTTGTATGAATTAACATGATTTCCTTCCTGCCGTCCCTTGTGGGCACCCCGATCTCTATTTCGCGATCGAATCTTCCCGGCCTCCTGAGTGCAGGATCAATTGCATCCTCCCTGTTTGTCGCGCCTATGACTATGACGTGCCCCCTCTTGCTCAGGCCATCCATGAGCGTGAGAAGCTGAGCAACGACCCTCCGTTCCACTTCGCCCTGAACTTCCTCCCTTTTCGGTGCTATCGAGTCCAGCTCATCTATGAAAATTATGCTCGGACCGCTCTTTTCCGCCTCCTCGAATTTCTCCCTCAGTTTTTCCTCGCTCTGACCATAATATTTGCTCATGATCTCCGGGCCCTGTATGGAATAGAAACTGGCGCCGGCCTCATTGGCTACTGCCTTTGCAATGAGCGTCTTGCCCGTGCCGGGGGGACCGTAGAGCAATACTCCCTTCGGAGGATCTATTCCAAGGCGCTCGAAGAGTTCTGGATGTTTCAGCGGAAGTTCAATCATCTCCCTCACCCGCTGCAGCTCATTCTCCAGTCCGCCTACGTCGTCGTAGGTAATGGTCGGAGCAGCAACCTCGCTTATTTCAACCGCTTCATTCTTTACCATGAGTTCAGTAGTCTCTGCTACTGTCACCACGGACGACGGTACGGTGGATATGACGACGAAGGGAAGGAAGTCCCCGATCAGTGCGATGTTTGGTATTATTATTTCGTCTCCCTTGACCAGCGGTCTGTTCATGAGTCCCTTCTTGAAAAGGTCCTCGACTCCCTGGCCAAATTTGACCTTCTTCCCCTGCGGGATCTTCGGTGCAACGACTACCTTGGCTGCTCTCTGGGCATCCGCCTTCTTGGCAACAATCTTCTCCCCGATGCTCACGCCAGCATTGCCCCGTATCATTCCGTCGATTCTTATTATCCCCTTGTTCTCGTCCTCGTGAGAGGCCCTGAAGACTTTGGCAGCGGTCTTCCTCTTTCCTATGATCTCAATGATGTCGCCGACTTCGACCTGCAGATCATTTCTCGTCGCCGTATCCACCCTTGCTCTTCCTAGTCCTACCTCAGACTGGTGATGCGCACGGGCGACCTTGAGCGAAACTCCTTCATTCATCTGACAATCACACTTATATCCATCAGGCTATCTGAAGGCTCATGCATTAAGATTTTTTGTTCTCTGTTGCGGAGTACGATATTTTCACTCTCTGTCAGGCATCTTCAGCGTATGGATAAACAATTGCTCCTAATGAACGTTATCAATTCTCGTGCTGTCCCTGCATGAAATGTTGGGCACTCTGCATCATATTCGAGGGGAAGAACGGCCGTAACAGCGGTTCTCCGGCGAGCATGGAGCATC
This sequence comes from Thermoplasmata archaeon, assembly GCA_021796895.1. GTDB lineage: Archaea > Thermoplasmatota > Thermoplasmata > Sysuiplasmatales > Sysuiplasmataceae > Sysuiplasma. Next base: position 16,083 of record JAKABN010000026.1, read on the forward strand.
AAACTCTATTGATTCATTCAGTAATGGGAATTAAATAAATCCGGATGCTGTCATTAGCTGTACATATTTAATAATAATATTATTATATAGAAAAATAAATTAGTATATCTGCTTTGCCAATGATATCTCAATTCAGTGTCGGCTGAATTCCAGTAATTGTCATACAGACGTCAGACATTATTTATACTCGAATTGTATTATGTGTGCTGGAATTGGGAATCGGCAGATTTCTGTATCCGCCAGAAAAGGCAGAAATAGAAAGGATGGGAGAAAATGTTTGAAAGATTGAAGAGTGTGTTTGGTCGGAGAACGAAGAACAGCGTTGCTGAC
>JAKABN010000216.1 GCA_021796895.1 Thermoplasmata archaeon
CGAATTTGTCGCTTCCGTGCGCAGGATGAAGAACACCGACAGGATAGCTGGCCTGGTCGGCGCATTCGCGCTCGGAGAATATATGGATACGCCCATAGCCAGTCTTTCGATGGGCAACAGGCAGAAAACGACGATTGTTGCGGCACTGATGTCCGAACCGAGGCTGCTGCTCCTCGATGAGCCGTTCAACAGCCTGGACATCAGATCGGTCAAGATATTCAGGGAACTGATACTGAACCATGTGAGAAAGGGGAACTCGGTGCTCTTCTCCACCCACATACTGGATGTTGTGGAGAGGATGTGCGAGCAAATAGGCATCATCGACCGCGGCAGGATGGTCGAGCAGGGAACCGTCGCGCAACTCAGGGAGAGACTGAAAGGATCGACGCTGGAGGAAATATTCCTGAAGGCGACAAACATGGAGCAGGAGATAGAGAGCCTGCTCAAGGGGCTGGAGTAGGGAGATGCCTCCATGGAACGGGAAAAACTGAACGGCAGGCTGAAGAGAAAGATCGTCTCGTCGGTCTACCTCGAAATACTGTTTCACGGATATTCCGCGACTGGCCTGACCGGACTGCCGGTGCGCAACGTCAGGAAGACGATTGCGAGCGCCTCCGTATACAAGTACGTGCTCACTGCGTTTGTCGCAGTGGCGATGTCCCTCCTGGTCATGTACGCAGGGTTCGAGGGGAGGTACAACAGGGACGTGTTCCCGATTACCGTGTTCATCTGGATGATGCTCATTTCGCTCATCACATCGATGCAGCTTTCGTACGGCGCATCGGGAAGCGGCAATATCAGGAATCTGCTGCACATCATGCCTCTGACGGAGCGCGAGATTGAGGGCATTGCGGCATCGGCCATGCTCAAAACCATCGACCTGCCGATTGCCTCCTCGCTCGCAATAATGCTTCTGTCGTACACGGTCATTGGCTTTTACGGAATGCTCTCCGGCGTGCTGGCGCTCTTCACCGGCTTCTCGGTTTTCCTTACGGTCACATCTGTCACTACCAGAGCATTCAGAAATTTGTCGGTGAACAACAGGATCGGACTGGTAGTCCGCCTGCTCTCGACACTGCCCGTAATATTTTTTCTGGCCATACCGTCACTGCTCTTCAGGCTGAACATAAACATGAACAGCCTGGAAATGACGTATGTGCCCGTGCTCAATCTCTCCGGTGTGATGAACGGTTACGGCACATCCATAATAGCGGCTGTCCTGTTCGCATCCGTCATGTTTGCAGCCGGCGCCCGCATGTTCAGAAATTCGGCTGTCTGGCTTACAGCGACCACCGAGATGCGGGGAAAGACCGGAGGACGCCTGAAACTGAAAATAAGAACACCGCTTGCATCCCTGATACTGACAGATCTCAGGCAGGTATTCAGATCGCCGAGACTGGCGAGTCTCCTGCTGCTTCCGTTCGTCCTTGTCGTGGTGGTTGTCTTCTACTTCTACTCCGCTGGAAGCAGCGGTCTGAAAATACCCTTTACGGTATTCTATTCGGAGGACATACTTCCGATTGCGTTCGTCAGCTCATACATTGCATATCTGCTGTACATGAGCGAGCTGCGCGGACTGGCATATTTCAGGCTGCTTTCTATTTCCAAATATCTCAATACGCTTGCCAAGTCCGCAGTGGCGTTCATTTTTTACACCATCTCATCCTGTGTCCTGGCGGCCATACTCGTGCTGGCAGGAAGGCCGCAGGAATATATCGTCGCAGTCTACACGCTGTTCTTCCCCCTGCTGGCATCCGTCATATTCACCGCTGCATATTTCCAGAATGCGGTGAAGGAGTCGAGATTCGGACTGTCGAATCCCTCCTCCTACATCATCTACACGCTCTCAAATCTGGCTGTATTCACAATACCGGCGGGCGCCTTCCTGGTCGCATACATGCTGTTCAGGAGCGCGGAGACTGCCGCAATCTCAATCGCGATCGTGTCTGCAGCGGAGACTGCTCTCATGGCGTTCATGCTCCTGCGCTCTCCCGGCTGACATATGCACGTAAAGTGTTTTAAGGGGAGTTCAAATCAATAAGCCGTGTACAGGAAGGAGAGCCTCGAAGCAAGGAGAATAGCGAGAGAGCGCATAGAGAAGCTCTTCGTGATGGCAAAACAGCTTGCGAGGGAGGGGACGGAGGTGCGGAGCAGGCAGTATGTCGGTCTGGCCAGGCGCATAGGCATGAAGCTGGACATGCCCGTGGGGCACAGAAGGGAATTCTGCAGGGACTGCAACTCCATACTCGTACCCGGAATGACGGGCAGGACAAGGATAGTCAGAGGGAGGGTGGTAATAACCTGTTTTAACTGCGGAAATATCTCCCGTTATCCATACAGGACCGGTAAACGGACGGAAGAAAAGGCAAACGCAGGCAGGGAAAAGGAGCTGATTGCACGATAGAAAGGGAGATGAGAAGGCAGGCGCAGGAGCTGAAGGCGACGGTGCAGGTGGGAAAGAAGGGGGTGACGGAGGAAACCGTCAGGGAAACTGCAGAACAGATTGAGAAGCGCGGACTGGTGAAGGTAAGATTCAACAATGACGGCGCGGGAATGGACGCGTTTGTCAGCAGCCTGTCGGGAAAGGGGGAAGTGGTGATGAAGACAGGCAGGACGCTGGTCTTCAGGAAGAAGAGGTGAGCAGGATGCTGGACATAAAATTCATACGGGACAACCCGGAACTCGTGAAACAGGCTCTGCTGAGCAGGAACAGGGATCCATCGTTGCTCGACAGATTCCAGTCAATGGACGCAAAGTGGAAGACACTCGTCGATAAGAGGAATACGCTCAACAGGATGAGGAACGAGATATCCCTCAGAGTGTCCAGATCGAGCGGCGAAGAACGGGAGAAGGGGGTGGAGGAAGGGAAGAAAGTTGCCACGGAGCTCAGGAGCGCGGAGAGCGGCATAGCGGAGGTGGAGAAGGAGAGGGATGAGCTCATCATGTACTTTCCGAACATGCCAGCACCCGCGACACCCGCAGGGAAGAGCGAGGACGACAACGTGGTCATCAGCGTGCCGGCGAAGCCTGTGGAGCTGTCC
>JAKABN010000217.1 GCA_021796895.1 Thermoplasmata archaeon
CTCTCAATCGCTTCTCTATAGAAATTCTTCCCTGTTATGATGACATCTCCGTCAAGGAACAATGTGAATTTTGTGCTGGCGAGTGATGCGCCAAGTGTTGTCGCATAACCGATGCCCTTGTCCTCTGAATGTATCTCTGCACCAAAGCTTTCGCCTATCTCTGCTGTGCGGTCGGTGCTGTGGTGATCGATGATCAATATTCTGTTTATGGGCAGTGATGAGATGGCTGAGGAAATGCACTTCGACAGATATTTTTCGGAATTAAATGTACGTATAACTATGTCAACCGGAGGTAGTGTGTTGAGTTCAGCCATTGGCATCAGGCGTCGTATAATCGTGAGTGAAAACGCACTATTTACGATTGTTTATATTCTTAACCGGGATCATGTGGATTGTAACAATTGTCAGCGTCAGCGTGCCGCCGGTTCTGGCATTACACAGTTGTGGTGAATCAGGGATGAAAATATATTCGGAACTGTTTCCGATAAAGTATCTCTTTTCAGACAAGGGAGTCTGTTTTGGTCTGGATACGAAGCGCTGCTCGTATCTCTTTCTTCTTTCAAAGAAGGGAGTGATTTTCAGCAAGAGACCTGTAGGAGACAAGGTTGTTGAAAACCTGGGGTATGAGATTGATCTTATTGAGAACGCAATAAAAATCGACGGCAAACGGGAAGAAACCTGTGTGCCATAGATGGGTTACAGGCTGCTATAATTGCACCTGAGCCAGCCAGGAGTGATGTGGTATTTGTCCGATGGTCTGACAATGCGTGAACAGAGCAGTGACGAGGAACATCCTGACGCCATAAGCACATTTGAACGTTTTGACTTTCAATCCCTCTGGCGCGGAAGAGAGAAAGTCATTTCAACAGAGCGCTTCATTCTCACTTCTCTTCTCAGCAGGACAGATGGCAGAAGGACGCTGGAAATAGGGACCGGGGAAGGCAGGCTGTCCGGCGTTGTGCAGTTAAACTCGCAGGAATATGTGGGCACCGACATCAATCTCTCCTTTCTGAACAGAATCTCCAGATCTTGCGAAAACAGGAAGATGAGACTCCTGGCTTCCAACCTTTATCATCTGCCGTTCAGGGATAATTCGTTCACCACTGTTGTAATGATACGTGTCTTCAATTTTCTCTCGCGGCCCGAATCGGCAATGCGTGAGATAACAAGAGTGCTTGCCCCCGGAGGCAGCCTGGTAATGTCGTATAATCCGAAACCTTCCATTGCCACTTTCATTGATGACCTGAAGGCGATTCTCAGATATTCCAGCATGGTGGGGGACAACTGGAAACCTGTGACATTTTCAACCGGAGATGCTGTCCGTATTCACCCCTCGTCTATTCCTGCTTTCTCATTCAGTGTCCGTTATTTCGCCAGGTTAATGAGCGAATCGGGCCTTGCGGCTGTTGCTGAGAGCGCATCCGGCCTGGAAGATTACAGATTTGTCGACAGGTTACCAGATGAGCTCTTTCAAAAGATGGCATTCTCTCTTTACCGCATGCCCATGATGCCGACAAGATTCGTGCTGGCAAGAAAAATCAATGGCAGCGGTAAGCTGATCATGGAAGCAGAGTCAATATATTGCTGTCCCCAGTGCCAGAGTTCGATACGACTTGACGATGCCTCCACTCAGACATTCTGCGGCACATGTGGATTTCGGAGAGATAATTGCCAAGGATTGCCGGATTTGAGATATTTTCCAGATTGAGTTGCCATTACTTGCACAGACATAACCGTTACAGACCAGAGCTATGTTTCCGGCACTCCCCGGCCGCCTTCAGCGCCGATAGGCTTCATAGAATGTGATTTCATCCTATCCAGAACAGCCACTGCCAAAGGTTTTAATGATCGTAATATTCTCCCAGTGGTCAGGCATGACTGCTCGTTCTGTAGCGCCTTCTCTCACAACCCTCCTTGCATCTTCCGCCTCTTTCATAGACGGCTACAATCTCATAATAATCGCACCTGTGTTGCTCATACTTGGCGGTACGCCGTTTACAAGTCATTTCAACACAACTCTCATTGCCTCCTCTGCACTCATAGGCAACTTCTTCGGTGCATTCTTCCTTGGCAACCTGTCAGACCGTCTCGGCCGCAAGTACATGCTGGTCTGGGACATTGTTTTCTTTGTGGTATTCGCGCTTGCGAGTGCTCTCTCATCCAATGCACTGGAACTGTTTGTTACACGCCTTCTGCTGGGCATCGGGATCGGCGGCGATTATCCCATAGGATCTACGCTCGTGGCAGAGCATTCGCCTGCAGCGAAGAGAGGGAGACAGACCGCCAAGCTTGGTTTTTCATGGACACTGGGTTTCTTCACGGCGATACTCACGGGCCTGATATTCCTTCCCGTCGGCCCCGATTCTTGGCGGTTTATGCTTGCCGCTCCGGCAATTCCCTCGCTCGTCATCATACTGATGAGACAAAGGGCAATGGAATCGCCTCTCTGGCAGTCGGAGGTAAAGGGCAGCGCCAGGGCGGGAAAGTCATCTCAGATATTCGGCAGGACGCTGATAAGAGCGACCGCTTTCGCAGCCTCGTTCTGGTTTATTTTCGATGTAGTTCAATACGGCATAACAACATATGCCCCGTCTGTTGTGAGCGAGATCGGTTTCGCGAGTCATGTATCATCTCTTGCCGGATCATTGCTCATAGCCGCCATAGAACTGGTCGCAACGCTCATAGGCATGCGATATGTGGATGTGCTGGGAAGGAGGATACTGCTCATTGTGGGATTTGCAGGAATAGCTCTTTCGATGTTTCTCGCTTCCATATCCGACAATATCTTCATCTCCCTCGTCATACTCCTCCTTTTTGCACTTTCAACCGGGTTCGGACCGGGTATAATAGAATTCGTTCTGCCCCCGGAGCTGTTTCCCACAAATGTAAGATCTTCTGGTGCCGGATTCGCCAATACAATGAGCAGACTCGGAGCAGTCGTCGGCGTTGTGGTTCAACCGGTTCTCAAACAGGATTTCGGCATTCATTCTGTGTTCCTGCTTTACGGGTTCGTCGCCATGTGC
>JAKABN010000218.1 GCA_021796895.1 Thermoplasmata archaeon
CACCAGTGCGACAATCGATGCCGCAAGTGCCCTGTGTATTATTCTCATGTTGATCAGTGCTCAAAAGCCGCATTCTGACATTAAATATGTTATTTGACACTCCTCGAACATCCCACGGAGAGGAAGGCATTGAAGCATGGAGCGATAGCGCCTCCGGCGTTGCCCTTACGATTAAAAAGGTTTAAAAACAGCACCCGTAATCCCATCACATTACAGCCGGTGATAAAGAATGGCAGAAGACGCCCAGACAAAAACAGTTACAGAAGCGGACGATTCGAAACGCATCCACCCGGGCGACATTGTTCGACTTGAACTTGATGCTTGGATAACAGAGACTGGTAAATTATTCCAGACCACCAGCAAGGAGAATGCACAAAAGGAAGACATTTACGACGACAAGACTGTTTATGGCCCTGTTTTCGAGATCGTGGGAAAGAACAGGCTCTTCCCTGCACTCGAGAAGTCGATTGGCGCTGCTTCGATAGGACAGGAAGTGGAATTGCTGATAAAACCAGAGGACGGAGCCGGAAGCAGGGACCAGAACCTGGTCAAGCTCTATTCGGTAAGAGAATTTGAAAGGATGAATGTCGAACCGAGGGTAGGCACCGACGTGCGGATAGGAGAGAGAGTGGGAAGAATAACACAGGTGACGGTCGGGCGCGTCAGGGTGGATTTCAACAACCCGCTCGCGGGCCACGTGCTGAAATACAGATACAAGGTAACAGACAGGATCGAGGAGCCTGTGGAGAAGTTCAGGGCAATCACCGAAATGTACTATGGAACAAGCTCGGGTTTCGATGTCAGGATGGAGAATGACAGGGCGACCGCAGTCCTTCCTGATTCCTGCAGATTGGATCCCAGATGGGTCAACGCAAAACTCAGAATAGTCGCGGAAGCGTATGACACAGTAGGACTCAGCCAGGTCGAGTTTGTGGAGAGGTACGTGAAGCCCGCTCCTCCCGCAGCCGCGGCTGCGGCTGAGACAAAGACGGAAAAAGCGCCGGAAGAAATAACAGGAGAGACGGCGAACAGTTCGGCAGAAAGCACAAGCGAGGAAAAACAATAGGCCTCTGAGATGTGGGGGGCCACGCCCCTCCAACGGGCGTGTGGCCTAGTCAGGATATGGCACTTGCCTCCTAAGCAAGTGGTCGTGGGTTCGAATCCCACCACGCCCGCTCTACTCGAGCATTGCCAATAATACTATATTCTCGTATACTTTATACTGTTCTATGAACAGTACGACGATCAAGGTTTCGAAGGACACTCTCAGGAGCCTTGGCCAGTTGCAGCGTAATCTTGGAAAACGTACTCTAGATGACACAGTCAAGGAGCTTGTCAAGCAGCACAGAAAAGCACTCCTGGCAAAGGCGTTCAGCTTGGATAAGGGAAGAATAAAGCAATTTGCTGAGAGTGACCGCGGTGAAGATCGTTATTGACTCGTACGCCTGGATTGAAATCTTTTCAGGCACTCAAAAAGGAAGAAGAGCTCTGGCGGCAATTGAGGAGGCAGATGAAGTCCTGACGCCGGATATCGTGCTATCCGAAGTGGCCAGGAAATATATGAGAGAAGGAGCAGATGAGAAGAAAGCCATGGAAAGGCTCGAGACCATTTGCGAAGCGTCAGAGATTGTAGGGATTGATGCATCAACCGCTGTGGAATCTGCCAAGATGTATTTGCTGCTTGAAAAGAATGCAAAGGAGAAATCACTTACAAAACCCAGTCTTTTTGACGGCATTGTCCTGGCATTTGCCCGTATAAATCATGCCATGGTTCTGACGGGGGATCAACATTTCAAAAACCTGGAAGATACGCTGTGGCTATGAATGACATCCCGGCTGAGGGGTCCGAAACTGTTCTCGATGAAGCCGGTATTCTGCAAGAAGTACATTCCAGTCTGACCTCGGTTTTTTCAAATCTTGGAATGAATGAATTTCCAGATTGAGACTATTAGCGTAAACGAACCAAATTGTTCGTATTCCACCACGCCCGCTCGCCAATGAGGGGAAAATGCCAGGATTTGCCGGCACAAGGACCGATGTGGTTTGCCGTCAACCCTTCATAATTCCGCGTCCGGACATTTCGCTGCTGTTCAACTTCCCTCTCGGCTTCGTCCTCAATAATCACAGTAGATGATTTCAACGACCGCACAACAGGATATTCCAAAGTTAAGATGTGGTAATCAACTTCAGGTTCTTGATATGATTGAACCCGTGATCCAAACCTATAACGAGTTCGCCATCGATTGTCTGGGCTGTTGCAGCCGCAAAGGCGTCTGCAAGAGATATTGATCCCAGAGCTTTCAATTTCGCAGCTTGACGCCACAATTCACCATCGTCGATTTCATACACTCTCAGGCCGTACGCTCTTAAGTTGTTCTCCTTTTCGGCAGCCACGCGTTCGCTCCTTCTGCTCAGTATATAGAAGAGTTCTGCAAGGTTGATCACATTCACGTACCCTTTTGCTTTTCCTTCTGTGATGTCTTTAAGCAAGTTCGCAACAGTCTCAGCACCCTTTTCTCCCAGGTAAAGAATGAGCAAAGAACTGGTGTCGAACACAAGTTCTCTCATTTTCTCATTGCCTCCTCTTTCACTTCGGCCGCACGCGCTTCCGCGAGGAGCTCAATGGCAGTCTTACCTCTAAACAAAGACTTAAGCGAGCCCACTTCAAGAGAAGGGTCGGGTATTGGCCTTATCAGGATCCCTTCCTTCGCTTCAGAAAATATGACCCTGCTCCGAATCCTGTATTTCTTTCTCATTTTGGATGGAATTGTGGCCTGCCCCTTGGTTGTCACCGTCACGACTCTTGAATCCATGTGTAATGTGATCTATAAAGTATTACTTACATTTGCACATTACTAAAATGATTAGTAATGATATTGATAATGTACAACACATCTGTAAACGCATCATATGAATCGTCATCAGAAGAGAGATGCTGATTCCGGTTGTATGCTCTGTTGCATCAGGTGTCTGCACGGCATCGATCATTTAAATGGATAACACACTTCGATCCAGTCA
>JAKABN010000219.1 GCA_021796895.1 Thermoplasmata archaeon
ATCGTAAATTTCAAGTGGTATGTCACCAGTCCTTGTCGCTTTTATGTGGAATGCAACCTCTGACGACATTCTATGTTTAGGCATCGGCTAACACGATTAATCTGACTACTAAAAAATATATGTCACGTCCATGCACTGAAACAGTCATTAATTATGGGATCGCAGCGTCACATGTGTTCTGCGCTCCCGCTGAGTAGAAGATTCATGACTCATACCGGTACCGTAAAGAAAGGGGGGAAGGCGGATTACAGACTATTCAGATCAATCTCCAGGCTCACAGGTAGCAGGCGCGATGATGTGCTTCTCGGGCCGATGTTTGGAGCTGATTTCGGCGTAATAGACAACGGTGGCAGCAGGGTGATTGCGATAAGCACTGATCCAATTTACGTCGATAATTATCTGCCGCATGAGGACGCCGCATGGTTCGCCTTCCATGTCATAGTCGCCGACGTAGCGCTGTCAGGCCTCAAGCCCTCTCACCTCGCGGTCAGCTGGAACCTTCCTCCCGAAATGGATGATCGGACGTTTCTGTCGATAAGCAGGGTATTCGATTCGGAAGCGAAGACTCTGGATATGTCAATTGTCACAGGACACACCGGCAGGTACGACGGTTGTAAAGCGCCCATACTGGGCGCTGGTACATCTATCGCTGTAGGAAGAAAGGAAAGGCTCATTCTTCCCTCGGGGATAAGGCCTGGCGACAGACTCATTTTGACTAAATCACCAGGGCTTGAGACGGCTCTGCTTCTGTCCCATAGGTTCGGAAGTCTGCTGAGTAATAGCATTGGCAGAGCCGCCACGATAAGGCTGAGACGGAAGCTCCGCTTGCTCTCGCCCGTATCAGACGCGGCGATTGCGACCGCATCCGGAGGTGTAAGCGCAATGCACGACGCGAGTGAACGGGGCGTTTACGGCGCCCTGTATGAACTTTCCAGGGCTTCCGGACTCTCATTCGCTGTGGAGCCGGATAAAATCATCATCGATCGCGATGTGCGGCAGATAGCTGATTTTCTAAGTTTCGATCCACTCCGGAGCAGCAGTGAGGGAACTCTTCTCATCACGGCAGATGAAGATAGCGCCGCCCGGATAGTTCGCAGGCTCGCTAACGCCGGCATCACGGGCAGCATCTGCGGTACCGCAATGAGCGGGAAAGGCGGCTTATTCGAGGTGAACTCAGACGGAACTATGCGGCCTGTCATGGAGCCGCTTATAGATGGATTTCTCACAGCAAAATCCGCAGCAGAGAGGAAATACGGTCTCTCTGCTTCACGCTGAGAAGCATACAGTATTCAGGAAGATTACGCAGAGACATGAGCGCAATTTTTATGAAGATGTGCCGTGTGCTTGCTGGCCATAAACAGGAAATCACTGAAAATGAAAAACGATTCTATCCTTGCGGTAAGGACGCTGGTAATATCGCTCGGAGCTACCGCCGCTTCCATGTTTGTGGGAGTGTACGGTGTTATCATCGGCTCTTCCGCGGCCGAAATGGGCTGGCTTCAGTCGTCAGCAAACTCGATAGCCAATTCCGGGCAGCTGCTGTGGGGCAGGATCAGTGACAGATTTGGACGGAGGAAACCGTTCCTGTTCCTCGGCAGCATCGCCCTGGCCGTTCTCTGGCTAATCATGTCGTCTGTTTCCACGCCTGTGGAGCTGATAGTGACATATGCCGCCCTATCACTCGTGGCAGCAATGATAACCGTGAACTGGTTCTCACTGATTGCGGACATCACAGCCTCAAGCAGAAGGGGGCACTTTCTCTCCATACTCAACAACGTGGGTTCTCTGGGAACCCTCCTCGCGCTGGGTGCAATGATATTTCTGCTTCACGGTTCGGCAAGGAAGGAGATACAGATGCCGTTCTTTGCCGCTGCCGCTTCGTATGTCGTGTCGGCGATACTGGTCATGCAGATAAAGGAGAAGGAGCACAAAACGCGAGTCACGGACAGCATTCGGAAGACATTCTCAAACATGAAGGAGCATGGTCATTTCTACCGATATTTTGTCGCTATGAACGTGCAGGGCTTTTTCTGGTCTATGGCGTGGCCCATTTTTCCAATAACAATTGTGTCGATAATGCATTTCGACCTGCCAACAATAGCGCTTCTGACAGTTATCGCGCTCGTTTCTACAATTGTCGCCCAGTTCCTTGTTGGCAGGATCGTGGACAGGGTGGACAGGACACCCCTGATATTCATCAACAGACTGATGCTGGCGGCGATACCCCTCTGTTACGCCGTTTTCAACACATTCTATGAATTCGTATTCCTTGAGGTGTATAGCGGCATTGCCGGAGCAATACAGAACGTGGTGATGATGTCGTACCTCATGGACGTTGCACCGGAAAAACATCGCGCCGAGTATATCTCGATAATGAACGGTTTCAACGGCGCAGTCTATTTCGTCGGCGCGCTCACGGGCGGCTATGTGCTGGAACTGCTGCTTGAATCACATACTCTTCAGGTTTCGCTTCCTATAGTATACGGCGTTATTGTCGCGGGCCGCTTTGCTACATCTTTCCTGTTCCTGAGACTCAGGGAACCGGAGAACAGGGGCGGGGGGCAGCTTGGCTTGTATGGCGTACTTTACAGACTGAAACATCCGGGTATGCCGTCCGGAGCCACAGTGAAACCGCGGTGATGCCACATGCTGGCAGGCATCGCCCGCCTGTCAGAAGGAGGCCGGGATTGTTTTCATCCCGGTGAGCCTTGAAGAAACAATTATAAAGAGACCGGTTTGATGTATTCAGGCAGAGATGGTGATTCAACCTGAAGTCAATCAACGTGGTGGTTGTTAGCGAAAGCGGATCGGACAACGAGGAGGATCTGAAGATGCTTTCATCCATACCCGGGCTCAATGTATCCGCCTCCACGCCACTCTCTATGATGTTGTCTCTGCACTCAATAAATTATGGAACTGTTGCGGTTCTGGAACTCCCGTTTCTGCAGGAAAGCGAAGAAGAGTTTCTGGGCATACTGCTGAAGGGTCCTTCTCCTGTACCTGCTGTGCTTGTGAC
>JAKABN010000220.1 GCA_021796895.1 Thermoplasmata archaeon
CATTCTAATGTCTTCATCATCAACGAAGATGTTGACGTAACGGCGAATATCGCCCTGATCGTCAAGCAGTCGCAGCGATATGCCGGGAAACATGGAATCGAGCACTCCGATCAACGTGCTGACAGATGAAGTCTCCTCCACCTCAAACTCGTTTCTCCCTCTGGTATACTCCCTGAGATGGGCGGAAAGCACCACTCGTATCCTGCCGCTGTTAAGGCTCTTCGGCCGCTCAAGTTCGTCTTTCATTTTGCAATCGATCCGGGTTGCGTCATGAGATTCCACGAGACTGTGCAACTCGTTATGTATCCATCCAGTTGCTAATAAAGGATTTCGCCGAGTCGCCCTCAAGTGCCTTACGATGCAAAGGGATTGTATCGGCAATTCCAAACTTCCAGAACGGATTCGCATCAGCACGGCAGTCTGCTAAACTGTCTGCAATTTCTTTCAGAACAGAGTGCATTTGCTGCACGAGGCAAATCGTTTGAATACCATTCATCCGGATGGCATGCCAGTCCGATCAATGATTTGCCGCGGTGTTCCTTCTGCATATACACATAGTGTCGCAGTCGCCACAATTTTCTCCATGCCCCGGTGTACCCCGCGTTCACAGATATCATTTCAGGGGAGGTGCGACATGTCCTGTCCTCCGCCAACGTGACAGGTTCTGTTCATTGCGACTCCTGAGCAGCATCCAAAACCATCTTGTCTACGCTCCTGTCAAGCTGCCTGTTTCTGTCCTCCTTGACGAATGCCAGCAGCACCATGCCTATCACGAACGCAATCGACGCGTAGGCCAGCGAGTCGCCGAGTCCCACGGCAGTTATCAGGGCTGCTATCACGAACACCAGGCCCGCTCCCGCATACCTTCCTAGCGCAGTTATTACTGCAAAACCGCCCGCTCTAGCTTCAGTGGGATAACAGGCGGCACTATTTTTCTTACATGGATTTGTATGCACGCTCCACGCTTGCCGGTGCCATACACGTTCATCTGGAGACCCTTCGGAAAAACTCTTATCGACGGGTGCCATCACAACCGTATGGCCGCCATCGTTTCAGCAGGCTTCAGCAGGTTCGGCAAGAGGAAAGAGGGAATAATGGACTTAGCAGCGGAGTCTGCATTGCCGGTTACCAGGAAATACAGGAACGGTATCGATTTTGTACTCGTGTCCAACTGTTATTCAGGAGAGTTTAACGACATGTCGGGACTGAATAACCTCGTCACCACCTACCTTTCAATGGATTCCGTTCCCTCTATCAGGATAGACAATACAAGCGGCAGCGGGGGGGCGGCGCTGTTCTCAGCAGTCTCGCTCGTGGAATCGGGAATGGCCCGTGCCGTAATGCTGATCGGTATCGAGAAGATGTCTGGGAAACCCACAAGAGAAGTGACGAAAATCATTTCATCGCTCCTCGGGGAGAAGGAGAAGGCTGCCGGCCCTTCTCTCCCGTCGCTCGCCGGTATTCTGACAAAGCTTTACATGAGCGAATATGGCGCAACCAGGGAATCGATAGCGCAGGTCGCAGTCAAGAATCATATCAATGGCGCGCTGAACCCGAACGCGCACATACAGAAGGTACTGACACTCGAACAGGTGATGCAGTCGGCTGTCATCACTGATCCTCTGAGACAGTTTGAAATCAGTCCGATAAGTGACGGCTCCACATCACTTCTTGTAGTCTCCGACGGTGATGCCGAGAGTTATACGGAGAAGCCGGTCTATGTTAAGGGAATTGGCATGTCTTCCGAATGTGCCCATCTCACTGACAGGAAGACGCTCACGGACATACCGTCCGTGAGGAGGGCAGGCGAGATCGCAAAGCGCCAGTCAGGAGTGGAGAGACCGGATTTCGCGGAACTGCATGATATGGCAACAATACTGGAAATCGTGCAATCCGAGTCGCTGGGTTTCTTCCGCAGGGGCGAGGGATGGAAGGCCGTTCTGGAGGGTGCCACGCAGATAGGCGGGGAACTGCCGATAAACACAAGCGGAGGTCTCAATTCAAAGGGACATCCGATAGGAGCAACCGGTGTAGCGCAGGCCGCGGAAGTCTTTCTTCAGCTCAGGAACGAGGCCGGACAGCGCCAGGTGAAGAATGCTGTGAACGGCATGGCTATGAACATGGCAGGATTCGGTAATTCCGCGACTGCTGTAATGATGGGGATCGGAAAATGAATGTTTACAGATGCGAAACATGCGGGAACGAAATATTTGAACGCAGGGCTGTGTGCCCCGGCTGCCTGGACGAGAGGTTCGTAGAGGTTGAGTCCGGCGAACCGGAACCGTTCGTCTCGTCGATGCTCACAGTTACGCCCGCCGGATTCGAGGACTCGTATGAGCTCATAATCGGGACACTGGGAAAGACAAAGGCCATTTACAGGAGGGTGTGAATTCCCGTCACAGGCACATCCGACAAGTCGTTTTCTGCCAACGATTTATGGGAGTGGGTTGGTATGCAACTATGCGTTCAGTGATAGTGACCGGTGTAGGCGACGGAATAGGTGCAGCAGTTGTCAGGGAGCTGAACGGTACCGGCCATAATGTGGCTGTTGTCTCAAGAGGGAAGACCGGTGCCGAACTCGCGTCGGAACTGTCTGTTAAACACATACTTTGCGATTTAACGGATGAGTCTCAGGTCTCGCGCATGGCTGAGAAGGCGGCAGACCTCCTTGGAAGTATTGACGCTATAGTCCATACGGCCGGGGATTCTTCAAAAAGGAGACAATAGAGAATACTGACAGCGCATTTTTCACAAGCGCCCTGCTGAACAATGCTCTGACCTTCTGTGACATCCTCCTCCCTGCAGGCAGGGAGGCTTCCACGGACATTAAAATGCAACTTTCAAAGTCCGCGGTGGTTCGCGATTCAGCGAGACTGCTCGCCTTCCCTTCCGGAAGGTGTTGGCAACTCTCTCCACGCGCGTTAATTCGGGCATGCCCTGCCCTACTGCATTCAGTGCCCTGTCGAGGATGTTTCTCGATG
>JAKABN010000221.1 GCA_021796895.1 Thermoplasmata archaeon
TCCATTTCAACACGCCCGTGACGGGATTCCTTGCCGAAGCGGATAGAAAGCTTGGTATTCCGGGGGAGCCGTTTGCATGGCAGAACGCACAGGTAAACGGTGTGTCGACGGAGAAAGGGAATATCAGAGGAAAAGTTGTGACTGCTGCGGGAACATGGGCACCAGAGATGGTGAACAGGCTCGGCATCGATGCACGGGCCAGGCCAAAAACCAGGCAGATATTTGTGATGAGGGGTAAGGGTGTTTCATCCCTGTACAGGAACAGTGCCTTCAGCGGAGAGGGAATCCTTCCATTCACTTTTCTTCCCGGGGGGGTCTATCTGAGGCCGGAGGCAAACGAGGAGGCTTTCGACATCGGATTCTCTGATGAATTTGGAAGGCAATACGGATTTGAGGAAGACCCGAAGCCGGAGGAGAGCTTTTTCGAGATGAACATAAGGCCTCCGCTGAAGGAATATTTTCCGCAGCTGGGAGACACGAGGCCGTCGGGAAGCTGGGCAGGGCAGTACATAATCAACAGCTTCGACGGCAATCCAATCATATTCGAGGAATATGGAATGATTGTAGTGACGGGCATGAGCGGCAGCGGAATACTCAAAAGTTATGCAACCGGAAGGGTTGCGGCATCGCTCTGCACAGGACTCGACAGGGCTGAGCTGGGCAACGGCACAACAATCAGGACTGGAGCGCTGGGCTACAGGAACAGAAAGGTGGACACGGAAGAGATGGTTTTCTGACTGCGTCTGCTCAATCACACCTATGTGGATGAGAATATCGATGCCATCACTCTTGCATCTGCGATGAGATTGCCGATCAGGGAGAATTCGTTCGGCTGGTGTGCCATGCCGCACTCGGTGCTCCAGACCGCAGCAGGGAATCCCCTCATCCTGACGATGTTCGCACATGTGCCGCCGCCGATGCCGACAAAATGAGGCACGACACCCCTGAGTCTGCGAACTGCATCGTGAGTTTTCAGGGCTATTCCGGCGTCCCGCGGCGTCGGTTCTGCAGCAATGCTCTTCTTGAAAACATCTACCTTTATCTCCGCGCCGGTTTTTTCTCCGAAAATGCCAGCCAGTCGCTTCATGTCCGAAAGGACATCGGATATGCGGAAGGTGGGCAGTATCCTGCAGTCAAAGTAGAATTCGTCTGTGCCGGGAATGGTATTGACGTTTTCAACGTTGGAAAGGCGTTTTGTAGGTTCGAAGGTAGAATGAGGAACCGGGTCGAACAGGGCGTCCGTCGCGCCGTATTTCGAATACAGATAATCCGTAGTGAATGTCATGTATCTGGAAGCTGCGAGACCCGCATTTATGCCTGAAGACGGACGGCTCGCATGCGTCTGCCGTCCGGTGGTGCGCACCCTGGCCCAGAGCGAGCTCTTTTCCGCTATTTCGATTTCGTCGCCTTTCTCGTTTCCGGAGTCCGGAACTATAAATTCATCCCCTTTCGAAAATGCATTTCTGTCTGCCATGTAGGTGATACCCTTCGCGCTCCCGAGTTCCTCGTCGCTCACAAAGGCGATCTTCACGGCAGGTGCCAGCCCGCAGTCCACCACCGCCCTCGCGGCATACAGCGAAGCTATGAGCGACTGGCCGTTGTCTTCCGACCCCCTTCCATAGAGTTTTCCGTTCCTGACCACGGGTTCGAAGGGATCATGATTCCAGAGCTTCCTGTCTCCCACCGGGACAGTGTCCATGTGAGATATTACCCAGAGTGATTTCTTCCCCTTCCCTATTGAGGCAACTATGTTCGGCCGGATGCCGTGCTTTGCCTTTCTGTCTGGCGCGTCGAATCTGTTAATGCCGGTCAGGCCGTTTTCCTTCAGCAGGGAGACGAGAAATTCTCCCCTGTCGTATTCTCCTTCCCCACCGGACTCAGGACTTATCGAGGGAATGCGAACCATGTCGCCCAGAGAGCGTATCATGTCCTTCTCAAATGAATCCACTGAACTGATCAGTTTGGCGTCGATTTCCATTCTCAGACCGGAGGGACAACTGTCAGGCCACTGATAAACATTGCCTGCGGGTGCGCCTTCGTTCTAGCTGATTCTGGGAGGCTTCTCCACATTCACCAGCTCCACTCGCACACCGAGCTCTTTCATAAGCTCGAGTCCCATGTGCTCCGGATAATCCTCGCTGTAAACCACGCGTTCGATTCCTGCATTGACTATCATCTTCGCGCAAGTGTTGCAGGGGAGAATGGTCGAGTATATTGTCGCTCCAAATGCGCCCGGACCAGCCTGTATTATTGCGTTCTGCTCGGCATGAACCGCCGTACATATCTCCATCTTCGTTCCTGACGGTATCTGCAATATGTCCCTGATGCAGCCGATGTCGTCGCAGTGTTTCATGTTTCTCGGGTTGCCGTTGTAGCCGCTGCTCACTATGTGATTCATGTCGTCGACGATGATGGCGCCTATCTGCCTTCCGTTGCGCACGCAGGTGCTTCTCTCGGAGATCACATACGCAAGCTTCATGTAGTAGACGTCACGGGGCGTCCTTTGTTTGCCCGGTCCGGCATTGCTGTCCTGCACCATTACGGTCTCACCATAACTGCGCGGTATTAAAAATATGAGTGCGGGATAACCGTATTGTCAAACTTATTAGGGGGCACGCCTAAGGTGTCGCGTCGGGTGGCTACAATGAACTGGCAGTGGAAGGAGGGGCAGAAGGAGGCCGTGGCTGTGATAGCTTCATCGATTCTTATTGTTGTGTTTCTGCTGACTGGCATGTTCGCGTATACGGGTAACTGGCCGCCGATGGTTGTTGTAGAATCGGGCAGCATGCAGCACAGCTCCACATACGCATATCTCGGTGATCTGAATATTGGAGACATGGTTCTGGTGAAGAAGGTCGCTTCGCCGTCACAGATAGTCACCTATGTCCAGGGCTCCGCGGCGCACTACTCCACTTACGGAGAACCGGGCAATGTCATCATCTACAAACCGTACGGAAGCAATGCAGTCGTTCCTATAAT
>JAKABN010000222.1 GCA_021796895.1 Thermoplasmata archaeon
GACCACACGGGTTTACTCCCCGCGCTTTTCAAATACGGTTACGACGGGCCAGTATACTGCACGCCCCCCACCAGAGACATGATGTCTATGCTCCAGCTTGATATGATTAAGGTGGCATTCGGGGAAGGCAAGAAACCTCCCTATGAGTCTGCTCACATAAGGAAGGAGGTCGCAAATTGCATCACTCTGAAGTATGGCGAAACCACGGACATTGCCCCTGACATTAGACTCACATTTCAGAACGCCGGCCACATACTGGGTTCCGCAGTTTCTCATTTCCACATAGGCGATGGTCTTTACAACATCGCATTCAGCGGAGATATCAAGTTCGAAAAGACCTGGCTCTTCAACCCCGCGAACAACAAGTTTCCTAGGCTTGAGGCGCTGGTTCTGGAGGCGACTTATGGCGGATACCGTGACATCCAGGCATCCAGGCAGGAAGCTTCCGTTGGCCTGAAAATCATAATCGAGAGAGTACTCGGACGGCACGGAAAAGTCATCATACCTGTTTTCGCCGTCGGCCGTTCACAGGAAATAATGCTTGTACTGGAGGAACTTATGCGGACGGGGCAGGTGCCGACCATACCCGTGTGGCTGGACGGCATGATATGGGAGGCCACGGCAATCCACACCGCATATCCTGAATATTTGAACAGTCAGCTGAGAACGCAGATATTCCAAAACGGAGAGAATCCGTTTCTGTCACCGATATTCAGGCGGGTGGACAGCAGCGAGACGAGATCGCACATTATAAGCGATCCGGATCCTTGCATAGTGCTTGCAACCTCAGGCATGATGAACGGCGGTCCAGTCCTTGAGTACATGAAACACTGGGCGGACGATCAGAACAATACACTGATATTTGTCGGATACCAGGCAGAGGGAACACTGGGCAGGAAGATACAGCGCGGGATTAAGGAGCTGCAGATGAGCGAGAGGGGCCAGCAGATAATGGTTCCGGTAACTCTGAACACGGAGACCGTCGATGGCTTTAGCGGTCATTCAGACAGGCGGCAGCTCCTCAATTTTGTTTCCGGCATGGAGCCTAAACCGTCCAGGATATTCCTGGGGCACGGCGAGGAATACAAGTGTCTTGAGCTTGCGAGCACCATACACAAGAAGTTCGGCATAGACACAAAGGCGCCTATGAATCTGGAGACTGTGAGGCTGAAATAGACACAGGCGCATCCCTTCGTTTTTCAAGCCATACAATGCGATCATGCGACAGTGTTGGCCGCATCATGCGCAGCATTGTAGCGTATTTCCTCCTCAGGCAGCCTTTCGAGTCCCGGCAGCCATCTTACTACGCCGTTCCGGACCAGGAGCACCACCCTGGAGTCTTTCCTCTCACTCTGTATTTCGTAATTGCCCAGGTTCTGGCCAAGTCTCACGGCAAACTTCCTGATTTCATCGTGTGAAGGCATGTTCCTCATGGACAGCCTCTCCCTGGAGTAACCTACATGAACATACCCTTTTGACTCTATGAAATGCGGTTCGGCAATCCCGTCGAGTCTCGCATATGTGTCCTCAAATCCGAGCGTCCAGTCGCGCACAAGCGTGTGTCTTATGACCTTCCTGGTGTCCAGGGAGGGGAGGATGCTGAGCGTCTCCATCAGCTGTTCCCAGGCATTCGACCTGATCGGAGCACATATCTTCGTGAATATTTCCTTTGTTGGTGCAGCCACTGTAATGTACAGCTGAGTCGGCAGGGGGTCAAGGTTCCTCAGCACCTGTGGATTAGTCCCGTTGGTGACAAGGAAGGTTGTCATTCCATTTCTGTGGCAAAGGTCTATGTATTCGCCAAGGCGGGAATAGGCTGTCGGCTCGCCGGTCAGAGAGATGGCCACGTGTTTCGGGACCGAAGCCTCAGACCACTTTTCTCCCGGACATCTCGGATCTCCTTTGTAGCCGCTCAACAGATTCTTCTGCGCATCGATGGCATCTTCCAGTATTAGCGCAGGGTCATCTTCAGCTTCTATGTGGTCCTCCTCGAAATCCTGGAATCTCCAGCAGAACTGGCAGTTTTCGGAACACTGGTTAACGGCCGGCGTCATCTGCATGCATCTGTGCGACTCGATGCCGTAAAAGCTCTGTTTGTAACATCCCCTGTCATGAACCAGGCTCTCCTTTGTCCAGTGGCACACCTTTACCGCGCTGTGATCGCCAACCACTCTGTAGTGCTGCTTCTCGAGCACTGCTTTCCGCTGCAGATCCATGAATGCACTATTGGATTTCAATATTAGATGATTTTGAGTTAGGAAACATTACAAAAACGCATTGCAATACAGATACTTAGAGCGCAAAATACCCAGGAAATCTTTTAATACTAGCGCGCTTATGGTTACACTAGGGTTTTGGGCTAGTTGTTAGAGTGCATCCCATCCCTTCTGACTAAACTGGCCCATCCCTTTCTAAATTGATTTTTTTAGTATGAGCACAGTTGCGGTTATTTGCAACATTAAAATAGTGCGGACATGGTGCCCGATTTCAGCAGCTGGTGTTTAAATTGGTTCTTGAAGGTCTTGGAGCGTCGCTTAAATCCATAGTGCACAGAATTACGGGTTCGGCCAACATAGACGAACGCTTCATAAAGGACGTGGCGAAGGACATTCAGCGGGCGCTTCTACAGGCCGACGTGAATGTGAACATGGTCCTGGAGCTTACCAGGAAGGTTGAACACAGGGCAATCAACGAGAAGGTGCTGCCGGGGGCGAGTCTGAAGGAACATGTCATCAAGATAATTTACGACGAGCTTGCTGCAATGCTTGGCAAATCTGCTGACATTCCACGATCAAAACAGACCATAATGCTCGTAGGTCTCTACGGCCAGGGAAAGACAACAACAGCAGGGAAGCTGGCAAGATACCTCTCCAAACGCGGACTCACCGTCGGACTTATTGCTGCGGACGTCCACAGGCCGGCGGCAATTGATCAGCTGGAGCAGATTGGAAAGGAAATCAAGGCACCCGTATTCAGCA
>JAKABN010000223.1 GCA_021796895.1 Thermoplasmata archaeon
CATTGCAAGGAGAGACAGGGATCTGCTTCTCATCAAGGTGCTGAGGAATGTTGACGGTTTCAGCCGCGAGAATGGCGAGGAAATGAAACGCGTTGCAAATGCGCTGGACGGCAAACCAATCATCGTAGGCCTGCACTCGGGCGGAGGTATGCTGGAGGACGGCATAGTGTATTCGAGATTCGAGATACCAATCATAACGCCTTCCACGCTGGAAGATGAATTCCTCGAAGGTGTTCCTCCGTTTGTAATGGCGGAACCCGGCGGGCTTTACGTGAAAATAGACGGCGAATTGCTCAGGAGGCTCAGGGAGGAGATGGACATCTCGCTTGGCGCAATGTCGGAGATTGCAGGAGTGTCCAGAAGAGCTATTCAGATGTATGAGTGCGGAATGAAGGCCGTCATAGACGTTGCCCAGAGATTCGAGGAATTTTTCAACATGCCATTTGTACTGCCGTTCGAGGACTGGAGGACAGGCGAAACTCGACATGAACAGTGGTCGAAGGACTTTGACGACTTTGCCGGTTTCGACGGCGAGGTTTACAAGATGCTTTCCGAAATAGGCTGCTCCGTGCTGCCTACAAAACATTCGGTATTTGACGCACTCACAAAGGACAGAGAGAGTCTGTACATTGCGTGGCTGGCAGGCGACATAGGTGATTTCCACGGCAAAATAGAGGTGCTGGACAACATCATTCGCATAACAGAGAGGGATGCGATATTATTCGTGGAGCGGAACACGGAGAAGGGCAACGTCAAGGGCATTCCGGTCGTCGACAGGGAGGACCTCATGAAGCTGCAATTCCCTGAGGAGCTTGCCGAATACGCACGGGAAAAGAGATCGGGCAGACTGGCCGGCCAGGACTAGACGATGTCGCAGAGGGAATGGCTCCTCAACATCCGCGGCTCCGGCGTTGTTGTGCTTGGCGTAATTAACGGACTGGCGTCAGAAATTGAGATTGTAAAAGAGACGCTGGATAAACACAGGCCCAATGCACTCGGCATTTGCCTGTCTGCCGGGGAGGTCGAAAGCATAAGGAGCTGGAACAGGGACGGATCAGGCACACTGGACTACACGGAATTCGATGCGCTGTATGTGCGAGAAATGTCAAAATACGGGGAGATAAAAATGCCCTCTCCGACCAGCTCGTATGCGATAGCTGTTTCTGAAGCGGCCGGCATTCCGCTGTATCCGCTTGACATTGATGATGATGAATATTCGGAACTCTACCTGAAGCATGTATCCCCTCTATCCCTGTTCATCGGTTCACTGCTGAAGGGGAGAAGAAGAAAGAAGAGGGTGGGCGGGACGGTCGAGGAAGCTGCTTGCGCCATAGACAGACTGGAAATGAGGCCGAAAAGTCTGGCAATTGTGGAAAAAGAGAGAGAGAAACGCATTGCGGACGCGATAAAAAAATACAGCTCAGTGCATTCCCCGTTTCTCGCCGTGATCGGATATGAGAGGGTGCAGGGCGTCCTGGAATCGCTGAGAGACTGAACAGGCAGAGCGCACCGTTTTGAGCATTCAGAGCAGATCGCGCAGGGTCATGTTCTTCTTTGCCGCCGTGTCAAGACTCTTCCTGATCCCTTCTATTTCAGACTTGCCAAGTATGCCTTCATCCGACTTGAGAGCAGAAATCATCAGCGACAGGAGTCTATCTCTCTCCTTCTCCAGAGCATTCCTGACAGCGTCAGTCTGTTCCGGGCCAAGAATAAGTTGTTTCGAGAGGTGCTTCATCTGCTCCGCAACAACGCTGTCGGAGACTGCAAACATCTGCTTTATCAGCTCCTCCTTTCCAGAGTTGTGTTCCTTTTTCAGGTAATTTTTGATTTCAATATCTATGAATAGACTGGCCTCCTCGGTCGCCTCCTTCTTCTCCTCTTCCATCCGTTTTATTCTCTCCGAAATTAAATCGAGGTTTATCAGTGTACATTTGTCAGAAAGAGAAGGATCCACGGCGAACGGCACAGATATGTCGACAATAGTTTTTCCTTTCAGGTATTGCGCGTCTTCCGGCGTGACAATATATTCATCCGAACGCACGGCAAAGAAACAGGATCGGTAATTTCGCCAGTGATGCTTGTCATAGGCTGCTTGAGGGATGCCGAGTTCGGCCGAGACGCGATTTCCCCTTGCCTGTGTCCTGTTTGTTATGGAAACGGCGTGTCCGCGCTTCTTGAGCAGTGTCGCGATCTGTCTTCCCATTACTCCTGCGCCGACAACCAGGACAGGATCGGCGCCGCCGAACTGTTCGAACATATCGACGGACTCGCGTGAAATGCTTCTCTTCAGTCTGCCAATGGATGTTTTTGTTCTGACACGTTTTCCTGCCTCAATGGCTCCTCTGAAGAGCGCGTTGATCTCCCTGCCACACATTCCGGAGTTCTTTGACAGCATCCATGCATTCCTTGTCTGGCCGAGTATCTCATTCTCTCCGACAAGCATGGAGTCCAGACCCGCGGCGACGTGGAAAAGATGCCGTACAACGCTGCTGCCGTGAGAAATTCTGTAATTTGAGACCTTTCCCTCCATATACCCTTTCACATACTGCACGTTGGCATGTGTTCCGGGATAGAAGTATATCTCAAACCTGTTGCACGTCCACAGCACGACTGCTTCCCTGATTTCATTGTTCTTTGCAAGATACCTGTAGATTTCATCAATCTGTTCCGGGCGTACGACCCTGAAGTACATCGAACCAAGATCGGAATAAGTCACGCTCGCGAGGAAGATGCCCGATTTGCTCAACCTGATAGCGCCTCGCTGTTCTATAGCATCATGCGTTAATAGTTTTCCTTCTACCGTTCCTCTCAAATTGCGAAATGTCCACTGCAGACTGAGGTCGCCAGGATATGCATTAACCTCGCTCCGGCCGGAAGCGGAAGACAAACATTCAAACACAGTTACAATTGAGAATCTATCACAGATTCCTTCCGGCACTGCGGGCAATCGCCGTGTAGCAGGGGCATTTTTGC
>JAKABN010000027.1 GCA_021796895.1 Thermoplasmata archaeon
CCCTCGTTTTTGTTGCGTGGGGAATGCTGCAGGATTACAGGTGGTTCAACATAGACTTGAGAGGCTCTTTCAAAGTGATGCGCGACGGACACAGTACTCTGTCATCGCTGACGCACAGGGAGCATCCGAGCAGTGTGATCGAGCTCATACCGCCCGTGTTCGAAAGCGCATCGGCGTTCTGTTACACGTCGATGGATGGAGTCAGCTGGGAACTTGAACTTGAGGCTATGTCATACAAAACACCAACGGAAAGGATGCCCAGAGAGCTGATTCTCACAGACAGCGTTTCCGTCCTCACCGAGGCCAATGCAACAATATTCACATCACAGGATTCGGATATGGCAAGAAAACTTCTGGCCGCATCCAAGATGCCATGCGTTTCAGTTATTGCAAAGGCGCCAAACGGCAGATACCACATGGTTGGCATGAGAGAGAAGGATAGAATATGGTGGGAAAGAGCCGAAATGACAATGCTGAATTCGATTGCCACCGGAATAGGCTTCCTGGCATTTCAGAGAGAGACTTCGGTGAGGCAATCCAGAACAGTGACTCAACTGCTGTCCGTGATTCATGCAACAGATACACTGTTTTCACTGTCCGAGACAGACGACCTCTACGACACTGCAGTCAGACTCGTTTCAGAAGAGCTCGGGTTTGAAACCGTTGCCATATGGAAGGTGGAACGCAATAATCTGATTTTGCGCAGCATGGCGTTGACCGGAAGAGGACTGGGCTCGCTGAATAAGGGCGACACAATACCGTTCGAACGAAGCATGACAGGCCAGGTCGCAATCACAGGCAGGCCCATGCTGGCAAATGACGTAAGTGCGGAGCCTACGTATTTTAACTCGGTCGGATCTGATGCCAGAAGCGAGTATGATGCGCCGATAATTCAGAACGACAAGGTCATTGCTGTCCTTGGTGTCCAGTCGAGCGTTCTCAACGCGTTCAACAGACTTGACACCGAAGTAATAAATTCAATGACAAGGCTGCTTTCCGTTGCCCTTGAGACGAATGCGCTGGAAGACAGCCTGATCAGGGAGAAGAATCTGGCAGAGGCGAGGGCGGGCCTGGTTTCGCACGACTTGAGGAACATATTCCAGCCCATACGGATTTATATGCAACTCCTTTTCAACGATCTGTCGAAAAACAGTACGGTAGCGGCGAATGATGTCGATTACATCAGAAGGACGCTCGCTTCAATAGACTCCGCAACAGCCCTGCTTGAGAATACACTGAAAATAATGAAACTGGAGTCAGGATCAATTGTTGCTTTAACGGGCATCGATCTGCGTAAAATTGTCGAGGATTCGGCAAATCTGATAAGGCTCAACTTCAGCACAAAGAGCATAATCTTTAAATTCGAATTGACAGAAGAAACACTGCTGGTTAAAGGCAACAGCCTGTTTGGAGAAATATTCTCAAATCTCTTTTCAAATTCAATCAAGTACTGCAACAGACCGGCCGTTGAAATTACAGTGGCTGCGGAGAGAATAGACAACGGCGTGGAAAAAATACTGAGAGTCAGGGTTTCTGACAACGGCAGCGGCATACCTCCGGATCGGCGCGGAACACTGTTCAGCAGATTCGACACGGCCGCAAGAGGGACTGGCCTGGGTCTCTCGCTTGTCAGGGAGATCGTCGACAGGGCCGGCGGAAAAATCAGTGTCGAAGAGCGCATTCCGGGAGATTACACACAGGGAACCGTCTTCGTAATTGACTTCATATCAGCTTCGTGAGCCGTTGCCCGCTCCTTTGCCGTTGCGGTTATCCTGCGATTCCGACAGGAGGTCGAACGTGATTTCGCCGGCTACGAGTGCCGAAGCCTCATTTTCACTCAGCCTTGTGACTGAAACGTCCCTGGCCATTATAGCACTGTTGCCGTACGGATCTTCAATGACTATGTGGAAATGTTCGCGACCCTCCCTCATCCGCTCTATTTTCCCCAGCAGTGTTTCACATCGCTCGCAGACATCAGGTTCAGAACCAGATTTGACGACATTTATGACACCGCCAATTCTGTCCAGAACGCCCTCCACATTGGAGACGAAACTCTCCGACGAAGTTGCGGGCTCTATGACTGCTCCGATTTCAGGCACGCGGATAGTGCCTGAGTTTGATCTCAGCACTCTCGAGTTCAATAGCGCCTCAGAGTTCACGAACAGCTCGCATCTGATCGGTCCCCTGTTCTCAAGCATGATCACGTCCGAATGCCTGAAGCCGCAGGAGGTGCAGTGATATGTTGTCTGCAATGCATTTCCGAAGTGCGGAAGACGCAGCGTCACAGTGGTGTTAAAAACACTCGTCTCTCCGCATATCTGACACGGCTGGTCCAGCCTGATTTCGAGCGGTTCACCATCTGCTATTGTTACCTCACCGCCGTCATCCGGCAGTTTCTCTTCCGGCATTCGAATGACAGTAGACCCGGAGCCAATACTTAAACTGGAGGAAACATTTGTTCGGTGTATGAGTCACTTATACCGTATTGCGGTAAGGAAAGATATCTCACACAGTGACCGGCGTACCTGCGGCGGGCTACGGACTTCACAGGCACTCTATTAGCTCTTTTGGAGCATCTGTGAGTACCTTCACCCCGTTGCGCGTGATTACGACGTCGTCTTCAATCCTTACCCCGCCGAAGCCCGGCACATAAGCGCCAGGCTCAACGGTGACGACCATGCCCTGTTCCAGTTTATCCTTGCCTTTGGGCCACAGTATCGGCAGTCCGTCGTGCACCTGCAGGCCCAGGCCGTGACCCAGGCTGTGTATGAACATTCCTCTGAATGCGGACGCATCTATGACCTTTCTCGCAGCGGCGTCTGCCTGCTTTCCGGTCACACCCGCCTTCAGAACTGACAGTGCGCTGTTCTGGGCCTCAAGGACAGTGCCGTAAAGGTCCTTCTGCCTGGCGCTCGCTTTGCCGAACAGGAATGTCCTGGTAATATCGGAACAGTAGCGCTGATATGTACCGCCGAAGTCGGCCAGCACGAAATTTCCTTTCCTGAGTTTGACTCCTCCCGGCGAATAGTGTGGTATGGCGCTTGTCCTGCCGAAGGACACAATCGGCGGGAACGAGGGACTTTCGCTTCCCTCTTCGTAGAGTGCCATGGATATTGCGGAGGAGAGCGCCCTTTCTGTCATTCCCTCCTTCAGCATATCCGGAATCCCGGCAGCGACTTTCGATGCAATCCTGCATGAAACAGCCAATCTTTTCAGCTCCTGCTCATCCTTAACGGCCCTGCATTGTGCAATCGCTTCGCTGCAGTCGATGACTTTACCCTTGAAATTCTTCCTGACTGTTCTGTAACCTTCATAGGTTAGAGCGGGAAAATTTAGCCCTATGCTGTCAAATCCGGAAAGCTTTTCCTTCAGAAGGGAGCGGAATTCGCCGGCTCCCTTTGCAACTGTGACGTCCATGTCCAAGCCATCCAGCGCGCTGGACTCGAGAGGTGAAGTTATTACGCTGAGTTTTCTCTTCTCTACAATCAGGGCAGACCCCTCGAACACACCCGAATTTGCACCGACAAAATACCTGAAATTGTGATCCACATGGGTATCGTGGCCATTGACAATGACGACAGCTCCGGTCCTGTCTCCGATTATGTCGAACAGTCTCGCGTTCCTGCTTTTCATGAGAGGTCAAGGAAGATTGTGGTATAAATCGTTGTCACAGCGATCGGCGTCACGTTTAACATATTGCCGCTGCTATTGCATTACGTGAAATACCGACTTCTCGAACACACGGCGGACATATGCATAGAAGCATACGGAAAGGACATAAATGAGATATTCGAAAACTCCGCTTACGCGCTCTTCGACCGGATAGCCGATGTCGGGACGGTTCGGAAGAAGGGAGCCGAAACCATTACTCTCAAGGCGCGTTCTCAGGAATCGCTGCTCGTGGATTACCTGAGCGAGCTCATATTCATATCCAGCACGATGCGACTCCTCTTTTGCAATTTCTCGGTCAGAGTGAACGGGCTCGAACTGAGTTCCACCGTGATGGGAGAAAAAATTGACAGGCGGCGACATGTCCTGAAGGACGATGTCAAGGCGGTGACCTATCACATGCTTGAATTAAATATCGAAAGAGGTTATGCCCGTTTCATAATAGATGTCTGAGGTATTATGTCATCACTGAAGGCGACGGCCGTTGCTCATCCGATGCAGGGGCTTGTGAAATACCACGGCCTCAGAGACGAAGCGCTGCGTCTTCCATTTCACGATTCGATTTCGGTGGCGACGGCACCAATAACCACTACCACCACTATTGAATTCGGCGGGACGGATCGGGACATCGCGGTAATTGACGGAAAGGCAGCCGGGGGCAGATCCCTCGAGCGTGTACTCAGCGTGGTCAACAGAGTCAGGGAGATGGCATCCATAGAGGACAAGTTCCGCCTGATCTCTGTGAGTGATTTCGAGTCCGGAATAGGACTTGGAGCATCTGCTTCAGGATTTGCCGCTCTCGCAACGGCAGCTTGTGCAGCGGCCGGACTCAGGCTCGATACAGATCGCGTTTCTGCAATAGCCAGACTGGGAGCGGGCTCGGCGACGAGATCGGTGGCAGGCGGTTTCGCAAGATGGTACGCCGGAAGCGGAGACGAAGACAGCATAGCCAGGTGTCTGGCCGGACCTGAAAAGCTGCAGATGGGCATCGTTGTTGCGATTGTGAAGACTGTAAAGCAGACGGAAGATGCCCATGCGGAAGTCCTGCGTTCACCGCTCTTTCAGGGCCGCCTCTCATACATTGACGGTGCACTCGGTGAGATGGAGGAGGCGATAAGGACGGCGGATATTGCGGGAATAGGAAAAATAGCGGAGAGGGATACACTCGTTCTTCACGCCGTGACCATGACCGGACCTGGCGCAATGCTTCTCTGGAAACCAGACACGCTGAAGGTAATCGAGGAAGTGCGTGCCATGAGAATGGACGGTCTGGCCGCTTATTATTCGATAGATACAGGGGCGACAGTATACATCAACTGCCCGGCGGACGATGTAAATGAGGTTGAGAAGAGGATCCGGGACACAGGCATACAGACGATAAGATGCAGTGTGGGCGGACCGGCCGGAATTACCAGCAGACACCTATTCTGATTTTCTCTTTTTGTCGGCAGACTGCTGTTTCCTGATTGCCTCGTCGAGTGTATATTCGCCGGTGGCCACAGATTTAGCAAAGGACCGGGATATTGTCGTCAGTCCGCCGCTGTTCAGTCTGCTCCTGCGCTGTATGTTTCTTATTTCGCCGTCGGTGGGAGAGAGTTCCGGAAGTTTTGTGAGAGTGACGCCGGATGTTCTGGCAATGATGGCGGCAGCCTCTCCGTCTGAGCCGGCAATACGGCTTGTGCTTTTCTCATCCACCACCTCCACCGAGGAGCAGGTAGACCAGACTGAGCGGATGATCCTGTTCCTGTTTGTCGGGTCGCCGTTTCCGATACGGACGAGAACACGCGATGCACCGACCATTGAGGAGAGGACGCGCGTGTACCTGGAGACGTCCTCAGGAGACGTGGCGCTTGTGACGGCTATTCGCTCCCCGCCGGAATATACGGCTATGCCAGGTCTCTCTCCGGGATCGACGCCGATTACGGTCCCGAGTCTCCAGCTGACCAGGCCGCTATGTATGAGCCATGCCTTCGTAGAACACTCCTCTGCATCTCCGTAAACGATGAATCGCCGATCCGCGACCACCAACCCCGGCTGCCCCTTCTTCACAACAATGGCTGTGCCCTTCGGTATGCCGGAGTCATCCTCGGCCTGATAGAAACGCAGTTTGAGCTCAAGGAAGCGTTTCGAAACATCGTATGAAAAACGGAAATCATCGGAAACTATGCAGATGGGTGCTTGTTCTGTCCTTAAACCTGTGCTCTTGGCACTCTGTACTTTGCCGGAAACAGTTGATTCTGGTCGGCTGTCTAAGGCAGGATGTTCCACTCTCCGCTTCCGATTATCGATGTACCGATAAATAAACAAGACGCTGTGAGGAGAAGGAAATAACAGAGCGGCAAAGGAGGCTGCCCGTGATCTCACTTGTAAGCGAAGGAACGGAGCGGGCCCCCGCCCAGTATGGTGCCGCCTATCGATCTTGCACGGATCATGCCTCTCAGTGGAATGCCAACAATCTCGTTGAGGCTGCTCTTGTTCACCATGACGACGGCCAGGACAGGCTCCCCGCCAGATGTCTTTATGTCGTTTACGGCAAACTCCATTGCGTGGCCGGTCGAAAGCACATCATCGACGAGTATTACCCTCTTGCCGGCGGTGGCTGCGTAATTTGAGCTGAATGCACCCACCGATTTTCCTCTCTCGGGAGGGGGGCGGTAGACTATCGTCTCCAGACCCATTATTTCCGCCATGGACAGGGCAAAAGGCACTCCGTTGATCGCTATGCCTGCAACAGCATCCGCCGGCCTTCCCTGTTTTGTCATTTCCTCCTGCGCTATGTCGGCAAGCACTTCTGATACGAGCCTCATCCTCTTCGGGCTCACGCCAACCGACCGCCAGCCTATCTTGACATCAGACGGCGGAAGCGTTCCTTCCAGTCCTTCCTCAAGGAGATAGCCCACCGTATCCGGACTCAGATGCAGTTCATCTCCTATTTCCATGGGCTTGAGGCCCTTCCTGTGCAGTTCCATCGCCCTTGAGGCAAGCTCCTTCACATCCACCATCTGAAATCCCGACTGATTATTTCTGACCGGTGTATTTAATTGTAGTGTGTTGCCTGCCGCTCCGTGCGTCGGGCCCGAAAGGTCGTCAGCGGGAGAGTGCCTGAAGCACTTCCGCAGTGCTTCTGACCAGTCCCATCCTCGGAAATACCGTCCCGACGGCGAGTCTGTGTTCCTCCACCGATCTCGCGGCCATAGCGTCTTCCACGAATATCTGGCTGAAACCGAATTCGTACGCGAAACGCGCAGTGCTTTCGACACCGATATTCGTGGATATTCCACACAGCACAATGGTGTCAATTGCCCTGCGTCTCAATTGCATCTCCAGCTCCGTTCCGTAGAATGCGCCCCACTGCCTCTTCGTAATGACCACATCCCCTTCCTCCGGTCCAAGCTCCGGAACGATGTCGGCCCACTCGGAGGGAAGTTCGCGCGGGATCGGCGCCTGGGCATCGGACACCGGCCTGAGTCCCAGAGGGGGAGAAGGCAGGACGCGGACGAGGAAAACCTGGATATCCTTCTTCCTGAATTCGCGGGCAATCAGAGTCGCATTTGATATGACTTCCACTGAACTTCGCGGAAACACTGGCATTGACGTGATGCCCTTCTGCAGGTCTATTACCACGAGCGCCGTCCTGTCAGGGATTATATTAGTTTGCGCCATGTGATTCGGCCTGTCCGTGATTCTCAGAGAGTGCCTTCCCATTCACCTTTGAATCTGACGATAAAGGCGAGCATGAAGTCATGTCTCCCGGCTGCAATGCGCCGTCCCGCTTCCGTGTTCATGCGGTCTCGAAGCAGAAGCAGTTTCTCGTAGAAATGATTGATGGTATGCCCCCTGTTTCTCTTGTAATCGTCAAAGGTCAGATGCATGTGCGGCTCTTCCGAAGGATCGAAAATTTCCCTCCCAGCTTTTCCGCCATATGCGAAAGCCCTGGCAATTCCGATGGCTCCCATGGCATCCAGCCTGTCTGCATCCTGCACAATCATTCCCTCGAGCGTGGACGGGACAGTGTTCACGCCGCTGCCTTTGAATGAGACGCCGGATATTGTGGCGCATACTTCACGGATGATTTGTTCCGGGACCTCCAGCCCACCGAGCCATTCTTCTGCTATTCTGGAGCTGGCGTCATCATCGCCGCCGTTGAATTTCCAGTCAGAGATATCATGCAGCAGCGATGCGAGTTCGATGATGTATGCGTCCGCTCCGTCTTCCTCCGCGGCAATTCTTGCCGCATTGTTCCTGACTCTGTGAATATGCCACCAGTCGTGTCCCGAACTCTCGCCTTTGAGCCTGTCTCTCACCATCGACTCTGTTTTCTGCAACACGTACTTTTCGCGCTCATCCGCCATCTGACACATCGTCCTGCGGCCCGCCCTCGTTCTCTTCATCGGGCCGGCCGGTGTTCCAGTGCGGAAGATATCATCATGGTTTTAAATAATGCCCCCTATTTCTCACTCGTGCATGGCCGGGGTGGGGTAGCGGTATCCTGTGGGACTGTGGATCCCTAGACCCGGGTTCAACTCCCGGTCCCGGCCCCAGATATCGTACGTCATCGGCGCTTCAGTGTGCGCGATCAGGCCCTGGGTTTCGGCCTTCTCATGTAGATGAGTAAAAAGGCCACACTCGCAAGAATTATGCCGCTGATCATTATGTTATCGAGGAGGGTGTAGGTGTCAGAGGGTATGTACAGGCTGACAGTTGTCTGGTGCGCGCCGTTTAAGAACAGAAGCGTCCCATTGCTGTCTATGACCAGCGTGATGTAGTGAGTTCCCGGGGAGTACGTGTAGGCAATCCAGTCAAAGGTGACGTTCGTTTCGCTGTGAGCGGGAACGTTCACGTCGTATGTCTTGATGAATTTACCGTCGACGTACATCGAAACTGGAATATTCGTCGCACCGGCATCACCATTATTGATGATCGGGATGACGACCCTTATCGGATACACAACAGTGATGAGAAATGACTGTGATTTGTTTACGGTTATGCTGCCGGCAACATAAGTCGCGTTTACAACAACCGTCATGACGCCGGAGGATGAGAGGGCCGTGATGTTGATAGGGAACACACCCGTTGCGCTCTTTCCCGAGGAAGGACTTATGCCTGACCCGGTGGCATTCGAAGCATGAACCGTCGCCACGTAGGAATAGTTGTACGACTCGTATCCGGAGGGACCGCCTGACAGGTTGAGATAGTACAGCGTGGTCGAGGCATTCGCCACCAGTGTCGGCCCGTCGAGAGAAACATTCAGAGGGGCGTAACCGTACTGGTTTGCGGAAGAAGCGGCTGCAGCACCGGCAAACGAGGGTATCAGAAGAAGCAGTGCTGCAATGGCAAGGATAAAACGTCTCATCTGATCAACCTCTTCTTCTTTGCCATATAGACATCTGCAATTACTACTGCTGCCAGGACGAATATTATGGCGCCTCTCCTGGTTGTGAGCAGAGGAGGAGGCGATGTTGACGCACCGTGACCGCTCACCGATATGCCGTTAAGAGACACAACCGGATTTGGCAGGCTTATCGGAATGGCCATGGAACTCGATTTGTTCGTGTTTGTGTTGACTATGTAGACACCTATCGGCACCATGTTAGGCGTCTCCGAACTGTTCGCCGTGAGCGTGATTGTTATGGACTGGTTCTGTCCCGCAGCCAGAGAAAATGATGTGGAATTTCTGTTGAACGGTCCTGAGATGGCCGTCGATATTCCGCCTGTCCATCCTTCTCTCAGCAGTTCCGCGTAATTGCTTATGGATACGACGAAGCCGGCCTGCGCGTTTCCGTTGTTGAATACCGCAAGGTTCACGGAAAACACTCTGCCCGGCTCCTCTCTCGAATAATAGGCGAGTTTGCCGCTGAATGAGTAAAAGGTTGGAGTCACAAGGTTTACACTAACCGAACCGGATGAAGCGGAGAGATGAGGAGAGTATGCCTGGATATAGACGGTCGAGTTTCCGCCGCCGACGGAAGCGGAAGTGAACAGAAGCGCCTTAACGACTGCAGAGGAGTTGCTGCCGGTTCCGA
The DNA here is from genome assembly GCA_021796895.1 of Thermoplasmata archaeon. Classification (GTDB taxonomy): domain Archaea; phylum Thermoplasmatota; class Thermoplasmata; order Sysuiplasmatales; family Sysuiplasmataceae; genus Sysuiplasma. Next base: position 9,693 of record JAKABN010000027.1, read on the forward strand.
GACTGAGGAATGAAGGACTGAATGAGCCGTACCAGCCGTTTGTGGCCGTGCCCATCCTGAGCGAAATCGGAACATCGCCGGTGTTGTTGACCAGGACTGTCACCTCCGAAAAACCGTTTGAGCCTGCGACCTGCTGACTTGAGAGCACTTTGAGGCTTATCGAGTAGACGCTCTTCAGATTCATTGTCAGCGGCACAGATGACGGCGAACTGACCGTCATGTTTCCAGCATATGCGTAGTGGTAGGTTGTGCCCTGTGTCTTCGTAGAGTAGGATGCACTCACTTTGTAATTGCCGGCAGGCAGCAGAACGGAATATGATCCGCCCATGGCTTCCGCGGCAACAGTCGTTCCGTTTGATGAAAATATGATGCCTGAACTTACGGGCCCTATTCCTGCCACAGTCAGCGAACCGGTCACGTTATACGACAGCGCGAGGATCGGGTTGAACGAAAGCGGCGTTCCAGCTGCGACGAGTATACTGGTGTAGTTTGAGCCCGTATAGCCCAGTGACAGGACGCGCACATAGTAGCTGCCGGGTTGCAGCGAGGCTGAAAAGGAGCCGTTGGAGGCAGTGGTGATATTGAGGCTGTCCCCAGGGTTCGCCTGATTGCTGAATTCGATATTCGACTCAGCGCCGGTTCCGTAGTACCATGAGACCATGCCCGTGACTGAACTGTTGTCACTGTGCAGGGTTGTGTCTATGGAAACGAAAACCGATGAAGTCAGAGAGACTGTTGCCTCTCCATAATAGACCACATATTTCTGATCCGGAATTGAAGAAGTCGTGGAATACGTAACGTTGACGGCGTATCCTGACGAGGGCAGACTGACAGTGAACGTTCCGTTGGATTGAACTGCCGCAGTTATACTCGCGCCTGTCGACTGCTGTGTTATCGTAACAGTCTCCGAGGATGACAGAGGGACGCCCTGGTAATACGCGGCACCTGACAGGTTGAGTGCTGCTGCCAGATTCATCACGACATTCTCCGCTCCCTGCAGACTTACACTGTCGAGGAAGACGTATGCCCTGCCGGATACGGAGGAATAAGCGTAAAGCGTATAAGTTCCCGCCGGCAGATATTCGCCTGTTCCATTGGCGAAGCCGCCCGCAGCTATAGGCTGGGAGAGCGTGCTGCCGAATATATCCAGCCTTGTCAGAGGGGTGCTGCCGTTCAGACCCGAGCCGGAGGGATAATCGAAAAACAGTGTGAGATTGTAGCGGGCCTGGACCGAAACATTATGCGAAACAGGAGAGCCCACTGGCACGTTCAGTGTGGCCGAGCCGTAGGTCGGAGTAAAGAGAACGCCAGAACGGTTGTAACCGGAGAGCACCATATCATATGATCCGGGCAGCAACTTCACCGAGTAGGCGCCGTTTTGAACGGTCACCGTCGAGTTAGACGTGTAGTTTGCGGCCAGGGGAACAAATGTAATCTGCATTCCGGAGGGCAGAGCGGCCTGAGTGACAACATTGCCACTCACAGATACATCCTCCGGCTGCAGGACCAGAGCCACCGAAGTGTTGGAACCTTTTCCTGTCTGGAATGTCTGCGAGATCATACCGAATGACGAAACTGACAGGCTGTATGAAGCGCCGTACGGCAGATACAGCGAGAAGCTGCCGGAAGGACCTGAAAAGTAGTGGTACGTTATACCGTTGAAATCCACCGCAATATCCGCGCCGGCTATTCCGCGGCTGGTGCCCGTTGTGTTCGAAGTGACGGTCCCGGAGTACTGGAGGGAGACAGATTCTGCCAGGTTGATGGTCATCGAACTCGACGAGGCTGTGAACTGCCCCATGAAGACGCCTCCGGTGTTCTGAACCCACAGATTGTAGGTTCCAGACGGCACCACGAACGAATATCCGCCCGCACTGTCAGAGCGGAAAGTCATGGAAGCGGCGCCGTTTTGAACGAGCATTGATGCATATGCCGCAGGGACTCCGTCATACTGGCTGACAGTTCCGGACACCGTCTGTCCGGGTGTCAGGAACAAGTTCTCATTGAGCTTCTGACCTGGCGCCACTGATATCGCCTGAAGAAGGACGTACTTCGCGCTGTTCAGGTAATAAATGGAATATGCCGTGTAATTCCCGGAACCTATGGTCGCGTTGTATTCGCCATTCGTATCCGTTGTAACAGCATATGGAGGAGAGGTGCCTGAATTGATGTAGAGATAGAGCTTTGCAAAAGCTGCTCCCGCACCGTTGACGAATACATGTCCGGATATATGCGATTCCGGCGAAACGGTTATGTCTGTTATTGTTGTGTTGAAGCTGCGGACATAAGCGCCGTATACACCCGAAACGATTCCGCCGGAACCCATCGAAACTGTGTAGTTTCCGGGCAGCAGACCCCCGGCGGAGTATGAACCATTTGAAGTCGAAGTAGCTGTTTCACGTATGCCGTTTCTGACCCCGGCTATGGTTATAGAGGCACCGGCGACCGGTGCGCCTCCGCCAAATGTGGCGCTGCCGCTGACAATGCCTGGATAGACGGGCAGATTCTGCGTATTGTTCGAGGCATAAGTGAAGGTTGACTCATTCTGTGTGGCGATTGTGGAGTTTCCGACAAGTATAGAGAAGCTGTAACTTCCGGGGAGAACAGCAGGAAAGTCATAATATCCGTCTTTGGCAGGAGCGGTGAATGACTGGCCGGTTGTGGTATTGGTTATCCTGACAGATGCATTGAGGAGCAACCTGCTGACGCCGGGATTGAAAGTTCCTGATATCGTGCTGTCATAGAAAACGTGACCGCTTATGGAAGTCGCATTGAGCGTCATTGTCTTCGCCGCTATGTTAAATGCCGGCAGGCCCGTGGTCGTGTTCAGCGCCTGGGAGCGCATCGCCTGGCTGTACGACACGGCATATTTCTGCTCTGCGAAGAACTGGCCGATGCCTGCGACCCTCGAGGATACTGAAGACAGCGAACCCGTCGAGAATACCACTGTGTCATTACCGGGAGGCGCCAATAGCGAGTATTTTCCCTGTGAATTGGTATAGGCAATATCGTGCGGTATGCCCCACCTGTCGAGCATAGAGACTCTGACGCCTGCAGCGGGCTCGCCATTGTTGAGCAGAACAGTTCCGTTGACGTATGCGCCGGGGTAATACTGCATTATCACGATTCCGTTGCCGTAATCGCTCTGCGGGCTGAGATCAATCGTGTAGTTCTGGTTATTGGGGTCCTGCTTGAGCAGTTTAAGCGCGGTCGAAACGTCGATTGCCTTCCAGGAATTAGGGTGGTCTTTCACATACTGTATGGGGTAAGGGTTGAAATAGGCCGTCCTGTACGCCATGAAGAAATGGGACATCATCCAGCCGGGCAGAGGCTGCAGATTCTGAAGTCCGGGTGTCGAGAGGAAACTGCCCGCCAGGCCAGGAAGTCCCTGAAGACCGCCCGCACCGGTGAGGTCATAGCCGCTGTATCCCATGAAAAATCTGTAAAGGGTCATGTTGTAGAACATTGGCTGATAATTTATCGAGTAGGAAGAAACCTGTGTGTTCGGCGGGAGATTCTGGATTGGATAACTCAGACCGGTCACCGTTGAGGCAGTCAGCGTGTAATAATTGAAAGGGATGTTGTAAACGCCGGGACCGATTATCGGCCGTCCTCCGAGGAATGCCGGTGCATAAAACACGCCCGTGTTTGTCGCGCCGAAGGGGAAGAGTCTCGTATCGACGGAGAAATAATCGATGAAATAGTGCGTATCGTAAGACAGCTGCTGATAGAGCTGCACCGAATTATTCAGACCAATTCTGGAGAGTGTTGCCATAAGCATTGCCCACATGACATTGAGCGGTGCCACATTATTTGCAAAAGGCCCGTAAACCTGGGGGTTCGAAAGCACGGTCTGCGTGTACTTCGCGGGCTGGGAGTAAATGGACAGTATCAGCGAAACGTTCAATCCGTATCCGCTCAGGAGGGTGGTTATGTTGGACGGAAGCGCGTTACCGTCATGCACGAAGACTCCGTACATGACCCTGGCCGAGAGCAGCGAAATCAGTTGTGTCTGATTCTGGCTGAAAAGAGCGGCCGATGCGAGATGATATCCCTGCTGGAAGTCGTCGGCAACTGTCGGCACGCCTGCCTTTGTGACTGCGGCGCTGCCATAATCCCACCAGCTGAGGTAGGCCGGCCTCTGCCACGAAGGCTCTATCCCGGCAGTCTGGTTATGGAGCCACTCCCACGCTGCCGGAAAATAGCCGCTCTGCGTTGAAAGGCTGTATCCGAATCCTCCGAAGTAATAGGGGCTGCTGCTTGCGTTGTCTGAATAACCCGGAGGTCTCAGGAATGATGGAAGTATATTGTAAACCTGTGAGTTGAGGCTCTGCTTGGCCGTTGTCGGCGTGGCGGCATCGATGCCTGTCCACACAACGGGAAGCACGATGATGAACGCCATGAAAATGATGACTATGAGATGTTTGAATTTGATGCTTTTCTTCGCTCCGCTCCAGGAGAAACCGTAGGTGTTGAATCCCTTCTTCACTTCGCCGAAGTTGGTCCAGCGTATCAGGGAGGATATGCCCTTTCCGCCGAGTATCACGAAGACAGTCGTCGCGTCAAGAATGAATCTGACAGTCGAGACTGCCATGAAAATTGCTATGACGGACCACACCGCGAACAGCATCGCCGAATTGGAAATGGACTTCCTTGACGAATACAGTCCGTAGACGAGTTCGGCGAATGCGATGAAGAAAATTGCCCCGCCGAGGGAGAGAGCCAGAAGGCTGAACGGTGGCGCCAGCGCTTCCGCAATCGTGGTGTACACCGCAGTCTTGATAAAGTAGCTCTGGGCCAGAAGCACATTGGCCACTATCAGGTGCAGGAGTGACTTATCCACGAACTCGCCGAAGGCAAGCACAGCGAGAATGGATATGACAAACGAGGTGATGAGGGTAAGCCATGGAACGTCCCTGGTGACCGTATAGACGGCACCCACCAGAAAACTTCCCAGGAAGAAAACAACTGCGACGATATACCATGGATATACGTGCTGGCCAAGGAAATAAATCGGAAGAGAGAACAGCAGAAGCGATGAACCGACAACGGCGTATATCGAGGTGAGCGCCAGCGTATCACGGTTCTTGAACTTGTAGATAAACGACTGAACCAGGTAAAAGAGGGAGAAAATAACGAGCAGATAGGAAAAACCTTCCCATGCATTTGCTATGGATGCCACCACGATTCCTGCCATCAGAGCGTATGTCAGGGACTGTTTGTTCTCGGCGGCGTATTTCCTGAGACCTGAATAAATAGCCCGGATATCCAGCATTCGGGAGTCCTTCTTTGTGTAAGACTCCACCCATCGTCTCCCGTTAATTGTATTGAGCGAACGGAACAAAAGGAAGAAGAAGACGGCCGTAAGCATGAGCACGAACGGATCATGCACTCCGAAGCCTACTGTGCTTTCCGAGACAATTGAGGGGAAAAAGGCCATCAGCGCAGCGGCGAATATGCCGGTGTGCTTGTCAAAGAGTTCCTTTCCGAGGTAGTATGCAACGATGATCGTGACTACACCGGAGAACGCGGGTATTAACAGATATGCGGCTACCTCGCCCGAAAGCACTCCGGAATAAATGGATGCCGTAGGAGGAAGATGAAACAGGAATGATATTGGCCAGGCAGCCAGAACAGTTGACCAGACATAGAACGGCAGGAAAGGGTTCTTTCCGCCTACAGGGAAGTTCAGCAGTCTGTCGAACTCAAGCTGATGGCCAGTTGTCATTGCATAGGTCAGGACACGGAAGTAGTAGTCCGCATCTGAGCCTCCGGAGAGGCCGGGATATCCATGCGCTATTGCCTGGGAGAAACCGAAATAAACACGCAGATAAGTGCCGAAGAAAACAAGCAGGGCTAGTATGCCCAGCGTCTCCCAGTCAATGCCGCGCAGAGGTGTAAGACGATCGGCAATTCTGGACCGTATTGTGGGAGACTGCGCATTTTGATTGTTTTTCCTTGTGACTGACGTGACATTATTTGCCATTTTTTGAAGCACAACCGGAGCGTATTTTTTGCACAATAAGGAACTTGCTATTTAAGCGTTGTACGGTACGGAAGAGGAAAAAAATGCCTCCTGAACAGCGCTGAAAACGTGGATGTTGCCAACACAGTAACATGGCGATAAAGAGTGTACCCATGCCGTATGTGTACACGGAGTACATCAGGTCCGTCGGCATATTCGGCCCGAGGACAGGATTCGCCGAACATGACGCCGTCCTCGCATTCGACCACACGGACGA
>JAKABN010000224.1 GCA_021796895.1 Thermoplasmata archaeon
CGCCTCATCGAAATAGCTGTGGAGCTCCTCTCCCTCCTTTGCCACGCCATAAGGCCCATGCTCCGGTGAAAAGAGCTTCTCCACCTTCACGCCAGCTGCCTTGAGCTTTTCCGGCAGCCACATCCATCGTGAGTCGAGACCGGAGTGATTCGTAATGACGCCGACGCTCTTTCCCCTCAACTGTGTCACAGCTCTTCCCTCAAACACATCATTTCCGCTCAATGTTGCTGTCATCATTCTTCCTCCGGAGATTGTAACCAAAAATGCGACGCACCGTCCTTCAACGAATACTCTTTTAGTACGTCGGCATATGGGAGCAGGGCGACTGTATTGAAAATATTTTCTGTAATGTCTGGAACTTCAACCGACGGGCTCACTTGGGCATGTCTTGATGTGCGGGAGTCGCGCGGCATCGTTTCGGTGCGCGTGCTGCAGAAGGGCAACAGACGATTCGACAGTTCTCTGAAATCGCTGCTCCTTTCTGTGACGAACGGTGGAAGTGCATCGCTGTCATCCATTTGCGATGCTCACTGGGGGTTGGGCAATGCGCTGGTCGCCGCATCCCGCTCTCTCCGTCATGAAGTGGATTTTGCCGTCTTCTCAGGCCATACTCTATACCACGATGAGCAGATGTCGAGGACTGGCGGCGGAACGTTGCAGATCGGTGCGGTGGAGCCGCTCGCTCTTTCGCTTGGCAGACCCGTGCTGACAGATTTGCGCTATGCCGATGTTGCGGCTGGTGGCATGGGCGCTCCCCTTGTTCCAGGGGGAGACAGCCTTCTCTTTCCCCGCGGTTCCGCCGTGCTCAACATCGGCGGCATAGCAAACATCACCCTGCTGGGAAAGAAGGTCAGCGGTTTCGACACCGGACCGGGAAACATGCTGATTGACGGGGCGATGCAGAGACTGTTTGGAAAGGAGATGGACAGGAACGGTAGGCTTGCAGCCTCCGGTAAATGTGATGAAAGGCTGCTGCGCAAACTCATGTCCGACACTTTCGTGAAATCGTCCCCTCCAAAAACATGCGGCCGGGAGAGATACGGATCAGGATACGTCGATAAAGTCATTTCCGCAGCTGCAAAGACAGGAACTAGCGACAGGGACGTCATCACGACGCTTTCCGAATTTACTGTGAAGAGCATACTGTACAACTTGAAGAAATACGGAGGCGGCGCCGATCCGCTGATAATCGCCGGAGGCGGGGCGTACAACAGGTACCTTACAGACGGTCTTCGCTCGCGCTTTGGCGGCACGGTTTGCATCTCATCCGACTATGGAATAGCTCCGGACGTGAGGGAAGCGGCGGCATTCGGCTTGCTCGGCTACCTGTCTCTGCAGAAAAGACCGGCGAACACTGCCGCCACCGGAGCGCGCAGTTACATTCCTCTGGGCAGGATAACCGCTTCCGGTTTCTCAAAGGAGCTCAGGCGCTGTCTCTGATGGCGAATACGCGCAACTGGCGCGCATCAACATACAGGTGGTTCTGATGATTTTGCGAACGCGGGAAGATGAAGGAGCGCCGATATGACTGCGATTTATATGCGCCGGAAGCTGAGCATGCATGACGGCCGCAACCGCCTCTCCGCGATTCTTGACACTGTGTCACGGAGGGAAGTGTTCATCGTCTGTCACGGCCTCGCCGGACGGGCGGATGATCAGGAGGAGAAGATAACATCCGAAGAACTCGAACGTATGGGTTACTCAACATTCAGAGTGTCGCACAGGACAGGCAAACGAAATGAACTTCTTTTTGAAGAGCAGGTTCGGCAGATAAACGAGTCTGTCTCAGTGCTCAGGAACCGTTATGATTTTCGCGTCGTGCACCTGCTGGGCATAAGCATGGGCGCCTCAAATGCAGTCATCGCTGGAAGCATGGACTCCCGAGTGGCCTCCATATGCGCGGTGTCCGGCATATCGGACGGAGAGACGTGGATGAGAGAAAGGCACGGAAGACGCTACAACAGGTTCATGGCAATGCTCAACGGCATGGAGGAAGAGGAATACAGGACAGGCACGCCGCACGACATTTCAGTGAACGATTTGCTCGAGCCTAACAGAAAATTCAGGCAGTTAATCGAAGATGCTGCCAGGCATGATTGCACGAGACCCAGCGCATTGAGTGCACGCAGCGTCCGTTCCCTGATGCTGCACAGCGCTGTGAAACACGTCGGCTCCATTGCCGGCAGACCCCTTGTCATTGCGCACGGTGAGTCTGATTCTCTGGTTTCTGCCGAAAACAGCCGGCGGCTCCATGCCGCGGCGTCGGAACCGAAGAAACTGATGCTTTATGGCGGTATTGACCATGACCTGATGCTTCACGAGGCCGCGAGGAAGAGCGTGCTGTCGGCTCACATTGATTTTCTGTCTGAACATTCGTAGTCCCGGACTGTAGAAATGCTGATTTAGATACAGGCGTTAACTGCGGCCGTTGATCAGAATGAATGTTGCCCAGGATCTCACGAAGAAGTTTCCCGGCTGCGTGTTGCAGACGCCTGAGGAGCTGCTCCCGTACAGGAGCGACGCTTCACACTTCGGAGGCGACCTGCCCCTGGCTGTCGTAATGCCGGAGAACACGGCCCAGGTATCGGAATTGATGGACTACTGCTATCGTAACGGCATTCCGGTTGTCGCGAGGGGTGGAGGAACATCGCTGACAGGCGCATCGGTCATCTTGGGAAAGGGTATAGTCGTCGATTTGCTGAAAATGGACAGGATCGTGGAGGTAAGCGTGACTGACAAATACGTGCTGGCCGAGGCGGGCGTCCGTATTGACGATTTGAACGAACGCCTGGGGAGGGCCGGCCATCTGTTTCCGCCTGATCCCGGCAGTTCGATAGCGGCGACTGTCGGCGGCATCATTTCCACCAATGCGGGAGGTCTGAGATGTCTGAGGTACGGCACGACAAAGGACTGGATTCTGGGCCTCGAGGCTGTGCTGTGCGACGGCCGGATTATA
>JAKABN010000028.1 GCA_021796895.1 Thermoplasmata archaeon
CATCTCAAGCGGACTCGCGGGCCTGAATTTGTCGGTGAACAGGGGCATGGATGCGGTTCTCCCGAACCTGTACTGCTGCAGGCCGAGAAGCGACGGGGCGGCAGTGAAAATGGACTGGCCGAACACCATATCTGTGGCTATTCCCCGCCTGACCGCCTCAATGCGCAGCGAGACATGTGTGGTTGCGGACATGGCGTCGCCCCCGACCACCAGCGCGCACTTTCCGGCGGCTGCAGACTCCAGTATGGCTTTTCCGTCCTCCACCTCCTCCCGTCCGAGGACGCGTACGCTTCTCCCCGTGACGGAAGAGAGCCGTTCGGCAAAATCGGACGGAAGCAGCGTCGTGTATGCCTCGAGAAAAACCGTGTCTGAATTTTTCAGCACGCTCAGTGCCTGCGCAGTCAGCGATTGCGGGCCGCCCAGCCCTGCACCTACAAATACAAGCCTCCCCATTTTTACGCACCGCAGATGTACGCCAGGGGCATTAGAGTATCGCTTTCGCAGGCCGAAAGCGCGAGACGGGAGCTGATCAGGACAGGAGCCATAGACACCAGTCTGTTCCTGCTCAGAGAAGAAAAGGGCGTTGTCATACCAGTGACCGGCCTTGTTGCATGCAGGGAGGGCTGGGAGCCCTGCTTCGCCGTCTTCAGGGAGAAGAGGAGCGTCAGGGGCGGATATCGCGAACTGCTGGAACCGGGCGACTGGAAAATGAGCCTGCCTGGGTCGTTTGATGTCCTCGGGACCAAGGCACTCATAAAGCTGCAGCCGGAACTGCATGACAGGCAGAACGGGATTGGCGACGCAATACTGAAGGCGAACGGGAGCCTGGACAGTGTATTCCGCGACGACGGCGTCAGCGGCGAGTACAGGATAAGAAAGCTGACGCTGATTGCGGGCACCGGCGGGACGGAGACATCCGTCTCGGAGTACGGCCTGAAATTCAGACTCGATGTGGCGAAGACGTTCTATTCGCCTCGCCTTGCCGTGGAGCGTAAAAGAGTGGCGTCAGCCGTGCTGCCGGGCGAGCGCATACTCGACATGTTCGCCGGCGTGGGCCCGTTCAGCATTTCGGCCGCAAGGGCAGCTGCCGGCGGCACGGTTACCGCATTTGACATCAACCCCTATGCGCTGTCCTACCTGAAGGAGAACGCTGCGCTTAACAGAATTGTCAATGTCGAATGCCATCTGGGCGACAGCATGGCCATTGAGCAGGGCGTGCCGTTCGACAGGATAATAATGAATCTGCCGCAGGACGGCGGGCGGTTCGTGGGAAAGGCGATGTCACTGCTGGCAAATGGTGGTTTCATCCACTATTACGAGAGGACGGAGCAGGCGGGCATTGCAGCAAGGGTTTCTTCGCTGGAAGAGGCGTTCGACGGTCTGCGGGTTGTCGACGTCAGGATGGTCAAGAGCTATTCTCCGGCGGAGGGGATTTACCATCTGCTGATGACGAGGGACCGCTGACCGGGCGCGGCTGCAGAGTGACGCCCGACTGATCCTGGTAGTTTCCGGATCTCGACGCATAGTCCCTCTCCGTCTTTCCGCAGAGACGCTCGAAAACAATCTGCGCCACCCTTTCACCCGCCGCCAGCCTGACTGCCTTTGAAGACGCATTGAAGAATGACAGAGTCAGTGTGCCGGAAAAGCCGGCATCCACCTTTCCGAAACTGCCGAGAATGCCCTTCCTTGCGTAACTGCTCCTGATCCACAGCTGTGCCGATATGCTGTCAGGCAGCGTGACCTTCTCAAGCGTGGATACTGCGAACCAGGAATGTGGAGGTATTTCCACATCGTCCGAAGTCTCCGGCACTGCACCGGGAAGGAAAATCGTATGAATCCTGAGGTCATAACCGTTCGGCGTAACGGAGGAATCGCTGAAACCGCCCGTAATGAGCAGCCCGGCTGATGTCATCGAAGTTATTTCGGAATCCGTGAGTATGCACATGATACACTGAAAAACGGGCTGCTTATTTCATGATTGCCGTAGGCAGAACGGTAAAGAGAGCCGCGACGGCGCATGCACGAGCTTAACGGGACAGTGACCGGCAGGCTCACCTGACGAAGGGGGCAACTTGATTTTTATCTGCCTTGCGAGGGGGAGGAGTAGGCAAAACCATCGTCGTTGCATTCAACCCGTCGGGTTCGCTTGACATCAGTCTGAGCAGGACTAAACCGTCATCCACGGCTCTTTCCATTTCCCCCTCGTTTATTTCGAGGAGAAAACGATGTGCCATCTTGAGGACTGTTTCTTCTCTGCCCATTCCTGTCCCTGTCCAGTTCAGAGACGCCACAGGTAATAAAGGGATGTAACACGAATATCATTCTTGCAAATAACAGAGGCACTGGCAATACCTGTCGTCTGTCGTGAAAAGGCAGTGCGATCGTCCTGCGTGTGGCAGAATCAGCCGCTCCTGACGAACGATCCGAATTTCCTGAGGTCGGCGAGCGTGTGTTCGTATGTGTGGCCCGTGTCGATGAACAGCATGTCGTCAATCTGCCAGGGATACCACCATTCGGAAAAGCGGGCGGCCTTTATCCGTTCCTCCGCAACGGGAAACTGCGTGAAGTCGATGCTGTGCACACGCCCGCCCGTTTCCCGTGCCGCAGAGCACAGCGCAAGGGTGCGTTCGCCCGTGTTGATGCCGGTCGGGTATCTCCCATGCACTGGTGCTCCATGGACGGGTGGCATCCGCGCAGGCTCGACAAGGAGAGCACGGATTTCAGGTTCCCAGGAATGGTGGAAATCTAGAAACACTTAAACTACTATCTCGCGCGATTCACAACCTCAATCCTGACGCGAGCCATATCATCCGTGTGAAAGTCGAACAGTTTCACCACGTCCTTCGGGATCGATATTCTATAATTCCGAAGGTGTTTTGTGATGAAATCTGCCCGTTGCGTTGCCAATGATATTCACCTGCAGAATGCAGTCATTCCATCTAGCCATATCTGATTTGGAGGTTCTGCGTTATTGTGCCCGTGCCGCTACTGGCAATATTGAAAAACAGGAGAATACCATTGGTGAGGTAACTGTCCGGCATGTAATAGTTCATGAGTTCGCCAAGGCCTGAATAGGGTGCCCATGGACTTCCGTGAACTGTTGCATTTATGGGCATGCCGAATTCAACAACATACCCCGAATAATTGAGCATGAATGTATTGTTGCCGTAAAAGGTGAGTCGAATGGATAAAAAGCCGGATGACGGGCTGTCTAGATTGAATGGTCCACCAATGAGCGGGTTAAAATAAACAGTCCCGTTTTCATCGTTCCCAAATATTCCTGACGCGATTGAAGCGGCTGTTGCTTTCCACGCAACAGTGATAGTTGCATGGCTGTTTGACTTGACGTATATATTCAGGTGATAAGGCGCGGAAGAGACTGTTGATCCTGCTCGCGCTATGACGACGACAGGATTGCTGTGCCAGAACGTGACCATGAATCCTACTGTTGTTACTGAGGCGGCAACCAGAACCACACAAAGGTGTTGCATGCGCGCTGATAGTTTCATACTGGCATCCCGTCACTGTAATTGTGTTATTTCGATGGGTGTCGTGATTGTCACCGTGCCGGGTCCAGACATGATGAACCAGATTACCCAGTTTCCCTTTCCAGTGATTGGCACGTTGAACGTCCCGTTATCCGGATACTTCGTGGCATTCGGAAAGTGGGAGTGGGCTGTTTCTGGCAGCCAGACGCCATTTGTGACCCATGCTACCGCGTGGGTGCTGGCTTTCCATGAGCCGATGAGTGTTCCGGTATGGGTAGCGTTGAAGGTGATGACAATGACATAGTCCGGGGCAGAATGATGTGAATCTGCAAGCATGGTGCCGGAGGGAATGGGCAGTGTGTGTGTGTTCTGGATGTGCGCCACAGACACAAACAGGGCGCCTGCTGTCACTATCAACACTGCAACAGAGACGACAATGAAGGCTTTCCTGTTCTTACGTATGGACATGGTTCTCCCTTATGGGTTTCAATTATTGCCGGTGATCATGACTGTCTGGGTTATGCTGAAAGCGTGTGGTGCAAATATCGAAGTGTTCTTCCAGAAAACAGTAATTTCCACACGACCGCCTGTTTTGACAAAAGTATCGAATTGGCCGTATGTTTTCCAATTCATCATGTGTAGAGGCTGTGGTGGCGGTATTGAAAAATTGCCGTTGGGCGAGAACCATACAAACACCGATGCATTGGAATTGGCAGACCATCCTCCAGTCAGCGTTCCATTTTGGGTCACGTTGATGATGAACCGCAATACACCTGTCATGGAATAGTACGATGTGCCTGCAGGAATCGGCAGTGTGATTAACTGCGTGGCGTCCGATGAAGCCATAGAGGACAGCAGCGAGTTCGCTGAGATGCCACAGGTCACAATCAGACCTGCCACCACAGCTACGAGTATAATCCTGTTCATCGCATCACTCCGTATTGTGAGAGCTGGGCCGACCTTGATCTCCCGTATGGAGTTGCCGAAATCAGTAATGATTGATCATCAGCTTAAGTGTTTTCACTGTATTCAGAGAATCCGCCGCTCAGGAAGGGCGCTGATCAGCATGGGAATTTCCATCGCAGAACGGTGCGGAATGTCTGCTCTGGACGACATGGCGCTGTTGATCGTGGCGCATAGAAAGCATTTCAGTTCTTCTGAAAGGGCATAGTTCCCCCCTGCCCGCAATTTACTCATGCAGAGTAGTGAATCTCGAAAGGGCCTGTAAATTTTACCGACACGTATACAGGTGAGAAGAAAACAAAAGAAACCGTCTGGTGCAGGGAGTCATGACTGAACCAGAAGACAGAAAAATTAAGGGCGCCGCTTCTTGCCCATGTCCAGGGAGGGGAAGTGACGTTGTAGAAAGAAGGATCCGGGAGTTTCTCCGGGGGAAGCTGCCACGTTATCATTAATCCGGTTGGAGTGGCAAACTGTGCCACGCTGTTATTCGAAATCCATGTTCCATTGCCCGTTGTGTTAAAATTTCCACTTGGGATAGTGAATGTAAAATTCCTGAAGCCAATGAAGTTGTACACAGAACCGTTTTTGATCAGGATGACGTCAGATGTTCTCTGGTGACTTGGCATTGCCGTGTAAGAATAGACACCAACAGATGCGGCAATGACCAGGACAGCGGCCAGCAATGCCATCATTCGGTTCAATTATCAGCAGCCTCCAGAAGGAGTGTATTGGTTATCCGTCAAGTTAAAACCATCGCCGCCTGAAACATATCCCGGTATGAGCTGCTGGACAAGTGTTTGACCGAAATCTGTACACCAGGCATCCTGTTCGTATTGATTTAGCAACGGGGCAAATAAAGAACTGTAACCATTCACGCCCAGCCCGGCAAATGTGATGGGGAAATCGAAATATGGCATGACATAGTAATTTTGTGCGCCGGGATCCCAAGGATCTTCCCCAACCCATTCAGCGGTATTACCTGTAGGAGTGAAGGAATATGAGCCATTGAACCACGCGTTCGCCGCGTTGCCTTCGTTTACGTTGTGAATCGACCAGTGGCTAAATCCTGTCGAAGCATCATACCATACACGAACATACATCGTATGCCCTTCCACCAAATTGTGATTAAAAGATGCCGGGCTGTCGAATTCTTTGTACGTATTAGAGGTTACGGCGGCGGCAAATGCTTGAAGAGATACTGAGCCGTTGGTGCTTACGCTGGCAATTATCCCTGCCTGCCAAAGATTGCTGCCGCTGGTAATTCCGCCAATTCCTACCCACTCACTGACGTACTCCAAAGAACTTGGGGCCCCATAAACGTACCACACATATTCGAGGTCATAAGCGATATTGAATTGGCCGTATGCCGTATTAATCCCACTCCCACTAACTATCAAGCCACCCCAGTTTGAATAAACATCATTATTACTTGGTTTGTCTTGAATAACCATAGTGAGTGCCCCATTTTTTCCATTGGGATAGAAAGTGGTTGTTGAAGAGGTCTGATTTGAGAATGATCCAGCGCTTGATATCCATTCGAGGAAAGAATACACCATAACCTTTGACAGTTGCCCAATCGAGCCTACAGATACCGTATATGAATAATCGGGATTCAGGCCCACACTCTGCCCATTTGAATAAGAAACACCGTTGATATCTAACGTGCCATCACCATCGTAGATATGAATATAGATTGTTACGGTTGGGGGCGGCGGAGGCAATCTAAGCGGTTGGATGACATTTTGTGTAGTATTTTGGGTAGATGCTGCATCGGTTTGGGTAAAAAAGTTGTTTAATTCCATTGGAAAATTATGTATTTGCAATCCTCGCAAAACATGACTGGTCTGGCGCGTTGCCGCGCCCAACGGCGCAATCATCAGCCCGACGATGAACAATACCATGATGCACATGACATTTTTGTTCCGCATATGTCAGCCACGGTCAGTAATTGCCGGCAACTGGCTTAAACTTTGTGCGGTCAGAAATAGCCTATCTTGCGCAGCTTCGTGAGCGCGATGCTGTCCTTCTCCGTCCTGCCGTGGCGCTCTGGCAGTGCCATGTCCTCGTTCGGCAGCGTGCACGGTTCGCAGTCCAGGGAGCTGTATCCGCTGAGGTACACGGGGTTGAGCGGTATGCAGTTGACGTCCAGGAAGGCCCTCACGTCCCTCTCGCCACAGTTCAGCAGCGTGTTGATTTGCACATACCCGATGCCGTCATACGTCTTCCGCACTTCCTCGACCATCGCATCGTTGCGGGAGTAGCCGTCACACCGTTTTATTCCTGTGAGGATTGCGTGCAGCCCCATGGACCTGATTGCGTCATGCAGGGGCTTAATCTTGTTTTCGAGGCAGCAGTCCACCTTGTCGACGGCAATATTCAGGCAGGGTTAGGGCCTGCGCAGCGTGACGGCATTCCACCGGGACAGCAGTTTGATGAGGCCGACGGTTCCTCCGTCCGGCGTGGGCAGAATCAGTTGCCTCAGAAAAGCGACGATATTGTGTCTGAAATACCCTCGATGCCTTCCTGTTTCCCGTCCCATGCGTCCAGGTTCTGGTATTTTCTCTCGATGCCGTCGATAGTCGATCGCAGCTTTTCGCTCCAGCCCCTTGGAGGCTCGCCGGAATATATTGAAAGGATGAACACGATCCTGCCGCGTTCGATGGCAATGCTGTATTTGCCGAGGTCAATCCTGTTCAGCGACTGGGAGCCTTCCATTTCGGGGAATGAGGTTGAAACAAAATCCTGTATTGCGGTGAACATGCCCACGACGAGATCCCTGTCCATTCCCCTGTAGTCTTCCCTGTGACTGTAAGAGACAAGCCTGCCGTCATTGTGAATGAGCAGAACGGAATTGAGCTGGAACTGATGCGGTACGAACCGTTTATATGCGAGCAAAACGGCGAACAGAATGACAGTGAAGAGAAGGCCGTAGAACAGCAGCGCGTAAACGTTGGGAAGGGAGGACTGGAGTTCCACCGTGACCGTTCTGACGATCACGGTTCCCTGCGGTGTGGTGAAAAACAGCGTGATTGTCTCTCCCTGCGAGCCGGACGGCAGGGAAACCAGCATTTCCGTTCCTGCCACAGTCACGCCCCTGCCCGATGCG
Organism: Thermoplasmata archaeon; assembly: GCA_021796895.1. GTDB lineage: Archaea > Thermoplasmatota > Thermoplasmata > Sysuiplasmatales > Sysuiplasmataceae > Sysuiplasma. The sequence goes on from JAKABN010000028.1 coordinate 7,558, forward strand.
TTTATCGTAAGCGGTATGCTGTTGCGGTTGACGATATACCGCGACAGATTAATGATGAAAGTGGCAGACTTCGTCACAATGTGCCCCGGGATGCTGATGACCGGCGGAATGTACACTGCGTAGACATACACTACCACGCTGTAGTCAATGAAGCCGTATTGTGAGGAGATGATGAAATCTGCCCTTACGCTGCCCGTGAAATACTGATCCGGGCTTAAAGTCACGAGGCCGCCGCTCGAAATCGATATGGAAAGATTATTCGCACTTCCGCCGTAGCTGAGGGAACTGTTCTGAGGCGAATAGAATATGCGCGAAAGATTCAGCGCAGTGCTAATGCCGTTCTCCGGAACGGAAAGGAATGCTGGAGGAGAAACGCCGTCTGTCGCCGCGGGCGGGTAGCTGGACGATACATAGACGGAGAGTCCCACGCTCACGGAGTCGTTTGCTATCTCTGACAGGGGACCGCCTATCAGAAGCAGGGTGGTGTTGAGCCAGTAGGGACCGTTGAACACTGAGCCTCCGGATGTGTTTGCGGGCATGGAGAACAGCAGTGAGAAACTGCTCCTGCTGAACGTGATGAAGCCGGAGCCGGGAAAAGCAGATATCATGTATAGAGGGACGTAGCTGTCAGAAACATACGGGAGAAGAGAAAGGGTGTAGCCGCCGGCGCCCGCTTCACTGTAATGAACGCTGATGACCGGTATCGGCTTCACCACCGGAGGAGTGACGATATTCACTATGCCGACATGCAGAAACAGGAATGCGTAACCGCCGGCACTGTTGTTCGCCTGGATGAGCACCGTCCCGTTGAACGCCACGGGCCTTTCGGGAGCGGATATGTAGAGCATGCCGCTGCCCGACAGGTATGTGGAGACCACGGTTGAAACGATGCTGAAATGAAGATACTGGGCGCTGTTGAAATAAACAGAAAGTGGGGAAGTGAGCGTCACGTTCTGTCCCCTGTATACGGATATGAATGAAGGGGGGGCGCTTCTGGTATCTACCGTCGGCGGCGCTGTTGAAACGACGGAAATGATCTGAATTATGCTGGCGCTCAGGTTGTCCGGGTTCGTGGCAGTGATTACTACAGGAAAAACACCGTTGGCGTCAGATGAGGGGAAAAGATAGTTGAGATACAGCCCGGAGACGTAGACGAACGCAGAACTGGTGCTCAGGCGCACCTGATTCATGGAGTAAGGCGCGGCGCTGACGAAATAGGTGTAATTCAGCTCATATGTCACGCCTGCGCGCACGGACATGTAAGGAGGAAGGCGGTTAATCCACTGCGGTGACGGAAGCAGAACTATGTGAAGCTCGGCGGATGCGCTGTATCCGCCCCTGTTGACGACCAGAAGCGTGGCGTTTGCCCTGCCGTAAGCGCCGGGATACGGAACGAAGCTTATACGCGAATCGCCGAATGTTCCCGAGCCGAAAGTGTAGAAGAGATTTGAGCCTCCGTAGATGAACCATTCCATCCCCTGGCCCGAAGGATCGTTCGGGTCGGAGGCATATGCGCTGAGGTTCAGGGACCAGGCATGACTGGCGGGTTCGGTGAGGTTGATTGTTTGAGTGACCATCTGCGGGCTGTAAGCCGAAGGCACGACAGAGAGCGATGCCAGCGCCGTGAGTCCTGCGGAATACGCTTCGACATATGCGGCGGACATGGCGGATCTGGTCACATTGAGCAGCGCATAACTGCCGTTGGAATAGAGAGTGCCTGCGTTGGTGGACCAGACGATGCTGACGGGCTGAACGGCGTTTCCGTAGGCGTCATATCCGGTAACCTGAAAGAAGTAGCTTCCTCCGGCGAGGAGTGTTTCGTTCGATGGGTTTATCTGGAGCGAAAAAAGCATGCCGGACGAGACCGAGACATTCGCATAACCCGATGCACCGGTCAGTGTGTCGCCCGCAAATACACGGCCCACGCCCGCTGTTGTCGCGCTGAAATTGCCATTTGAGCTTATGTTGCCGATGAGGCCTGTGACGCTCCAGGAAGGCAGCCAGGAGATGTTGAGATTACCGTATGCGTCCCTTCCTGTCGCGGTGAATTTCTCGGTGGCGCCGGCAAGCATTGAATAGACAGATGGCTGGACCGCAATGCTGCTGACCGGTCCGGGCGAGACCATCACAGGGGCGCTTCCGGAAGCGCCGCCGGATGAGAACACCACGGTGAAGTTGCCCTCCTCAGTGACGGTCGCACTGATGTTCGACACACCGGAGACGAACACGGCGGAATGCGGTGAATAGAGAGACTGCGACAGCGGTGTTCCGCTGGCGTTGACTATCTGCACTGAAGCCGTCCCGTTGAATGAAGTCATGTCCAGGCCGTCATCGGCCATTGCCTGAGCCCCGACTGCAAAAGCATGGCCTGCTGTTGCCGTCGTCGGAGAAGTGATGACAAAGCCGGCGAGTGAGGGCAGAACGGTCAGATTATAACTCTGCAGAAAAGTTTCGTTGCCGCCGGACAGGTTCGAGACAGTCGCCGCAGTCACGTCAACGACGTATTTTCCGTAATGAAGGGGGCCTATTACAGCAGTGAAGTTTGACGAGTATGACGTGTACGACGAGAGTGTCATGCGGACACCGCTGACGACCGTCACGGAACTCTGGTTGACCACAGACAGCAGGGCGTATGCAATGTCTCCGTGCCCAATCGCGTCCGTCACGGAGGCGCCGATCGCGAACGTCTGATTGTCATAAATCACGTTCCCAGCAGATACGGCCACACCGGCGATGCGCGGAGTCATCATCACCCTGAAGTTTGAAGGCGTCGAATTATAGTCAAATTCAACGTAAATGCTGGTGAGTGAATTCGAGTCTGTCCTCGTTACGTTGAGTATCAGGCTGCTCCCTGCAGAAAGACGATAGGGTGTGGAAATGGTCATGTTCACGGTGACCAGCGAGTTTGGCGCAGGATATATGTTGCCCGTCGAGCCCTGAGCTATGGTCGCCACGGCGCCCGCAGTGTCGTTCTGCAGCGATATGCTCAGACTGACCGGCTTGCCTGTGGATGTGTTCGATGGTGTGAGATACAGCTGGACAGTTACCGTACCGTTGAGCAGAACCGGTGCGCCGGCGGAAGGATATGCAATCCACCTGAAAGTGTTGTACGGCGCGGAGACGTTCAGCAATATGCCCTGATACCCGCTGCTTATGAAATACGGATTCAGCGGATTGTACGGGCGGGAAGTGTTCGCCCAGTCATACCGCTTTCCCGTGTCCCCGAAACCGTGCTGATCGTCATGAAGATAGAATGTTGTCGTCGAACCGGCCGGCGGCGGGGACGCCTGAACATTCTGCGGTATAAATACGAGAGATGACGACAGCAGGAGGAATGTTATCAACACCGCCCCGCCCATTCCACGTTTGTGATGCATCGACATCTATCCTCGGACAGCGGCGCAGGGAAGGTGAATGGCGCTGTACTACTTTCTGGCGGTCAGCATGGAAGCAAGGCGCATGAACGCGGCCTCCACATTCTCGCCTGTCTTGGCACTGGTGACCGTTGCCGGCGAACCGTAGGATGTGGCAACCTTCTCCATGTCCTGCCTGGTGATTACGGTCTGTTCCACAAGATCGCTCTTGTTCCCTATGAAAATCATTGGAATATGGCCCGTGATGCTCTCCATTGACTTTATCCAGTACTTCAGCTCGTCCAGCGATTCCCTGTTTGTCACATCGCAGACACAGACGGCGGCTTCCGCGCCGTAGAAGTATGACTCCCTGAGCAGCTCTCTGAAACCCTTCTGGCCCATGATGTCCCATACAAGCATGGACAGGGTGACATCGCGACCGTTGTCCTTCTTTATGCTGACCTCCTTCTTCGTCACCTTCGTGCCGATGGTCGACGTGTACTTATCGTCGAACGAGTCCAGCACGAACCGGCGGATCAGGCTGGTCTTTCCCACATTGTTGTCCCCGACGAGACAGACTTTGGTTTTTATTTCCTCATTCAGCTGTATCACCATCAAATTGCGTAGTAAACCGCATGCTCAGTTATAGTAGTGTATCAATCACTCATAAATATATTTCATTACACTTCCATGAAATGAAATTAATGATTGTGTTACTTCCCGGCGAACCTCGGGGGCCTCTTGGAGAGGAAAGCAGCCATTCCCTCCTTCTGGTCTGCGGTTGAGAAGAGGGAATAAAACATACGCCTCTCGAGCCTGAGGCCCTGCGTCAGTCCGACCTCCTGCGAGGCGTTGACAGCCTCCTTTGCCAGCAGCAGCGACAGTTGCGATTTCTGCCCAATGAGCGATGCGATTCTGACCGCCTCATTCAGCGCCTGGCCACGCGGAACAAGAGAGCTGAGCAGGCCCATCCTGTCTGCCTCCTCCGAACTGAACAGCTCGCCTGTCAGCACATAGCGCATTGCCCTGGGCTTCCCTATGCTCCTGGCCAGCCGTTGCGTGCCTCCGGCGCCGGGCATAATTCCCAGGCTGATTTCCGGCTGGCCGAATTTTGTTCCCTCGGAGGCGACTATGATGTCGCACGCCATGGCGAGCTCGCATCCGCCTCCAAGAGCGTAGCCCTCAACTGCGGCAATCAGGGGCTTCCTGAACCGCTCCATGGCATCCCACACGGAAAAATCGTTATCTGTCTCAAAAGACGAAAATGTCCTGCTGGCCATATCCTTCACATCGGCACCGGCCGAAAAAGCCCTCTCCCCGCCAGTGATGATGCATGACTTCACGCCTGCATCCTTCTCTTCTTCGGCAAGCGCCTGCGCAATATGTGTTACAAGCTCAAAACTGAGCGCGTTGAGCACAGCTGGCCTGTTGAGTCTGAGTATAGAGAAGCCTTCCTTCTTTTCGACTATCAGATCGTCGTAGCCGTGTTGACCGGACATGAAGAGCACATGCTCATGGACAGTTAAATTGTTTTCACAGGAGCCCGGTGAATCCGGAAGCAGCCGGCAATCATTAAAGGAAATTCAGTGCGATTTCGGCGAGGGATGCCGCACCCATGCGCAGCACGTCTTCATCGACGGTGAACATGCTGCTGTGGTTGGGATAAATGCATCCCTTCTCCTCATTTCTCGTTCCGAGAAAATAGAATGTGCCGGGCGCCTTCTGAAGGAACCGGGAGAAGTCTTCTCCGCCCATGATCAGGCCGGCGTCCGTGACGCCGAACGATCCCATCTTTTTCAGCAGCGTCCGCACTCTTGCCGTGGCCCTCGCGTCGTTGACCGTGACAGGATACGCGTCTTCCATGAAGCTCACTTCGCATCCGGCGCCGAATGATCTGCATATGGACTTTGCAACACTGGATGTGAGCGATTTGGCCCTTGATCTTGTTCTGGCGCTGAACGTCCTGATGGTGCCTTCGAGCGTCACCTCGTCTGGTATGATATTGTCCTTTGTCCCGCCATGTATGCTGCACACCGACAGCACGAACGGTTCAACCGGGTCGATGAAGCGGGAAGATATACCCTGCAGCGAGGAGACGACATTGGCCGCGATGAATACCGGATCCACTGATTTGTGCGGAGCGGAACCGTGTCCGCCCCTGCCCTTTACCCTGATGCGGAAAGAGTCTGGCGATGCCATGATCGGACCGGAGCGCAATGCAAAACTTCCGGACGGGTATTCGGAAGAAATGTGCAGGCCGAACACGTATGCAACCTTCGGATCATCCATCACGCCGTCGCCGATCATCGGTCCGGCACCGCCCCTTCCTCCATGCTCCTCCGCAGGCTGGAATATCAGTTTGACTGGTCCACGGAGCTCGTCTTCATGCTTCTTCAGCAACATGGCGGCACCAAGCAGCATTGCGACATGAGTGTCGTGACCGCAGGCATGCATCACGCCACGTCTGGCCGATTTGAAATCAACCCTTGCCATCTCTTCCAGCGGAAGCGCATCCATGTCTGCTCTCAGCGCGATGCATTTTCCCTCTGAAGAGGCGTTAAGAATTCCCACGACGCCGTTTCCGCCTATGCCGGTCCTGGCCCGCACGCCGATGGACTCCAGTGTAGACGCAACCAGTGCGGCCGTTTCTCCTTCCTGATAGGAAAGTTCGGGATTCAGGTGTATCTTTCTTCTGATTGCTATGATATCGCTTTCAAATTCAGCCGCTTCAGAATAAATACCGGCCATGAATCAGGAAAAGAGCAAGCGTATAAATCAGTTTATGGGAGTGTCAACTACCTCCCGTTAAGACAGGAGGCTTGAACATGGAGGAACCAGATGGTCCAAAATAACATCCCGTTCGATGGGCTGATTGACTGCAGCCCTGCTTCGTATATTCAGCGAAGCGATGTAGTCAGCGGGGCCAGCGAGCCCGCACGACACGCATCTGAAATTGTCTCTCGTCGGCCTGTTCTTTTTGTCGATGTGATGGCAGACAGGGCACTCCCTGCTTGTGTTCCTCGGGTCGACGGCGAGGAATGGAACGCCCGCGAGGGCAGCCTTGTATTCGATGAACTGCCTGAGCTGTCCGAATGCCCACGAAGAGTGGTCACGGCGCTGTGCCTTTCTAACGGTTGTCCTCTTCCTGATGCCGTTGAGCTCTTCAACGGCTATTGCGGAAGAGGTGCCTTTGGCATCCGCGACCAGCTGCTTCGATATGACATGATTGACATCGCGCATGAATCTGCTCTCCCTGCCGGACAGTTTCACGAGATGCCTGTGTGCACTGCGTGTTCCGGCAGACTGGAGATTCTTCCTGAGTTCGCCGTGCTTCCTGCGAACCTCTTTCACCTTCGCGCCGGTATGATTCACACCGGTGCTCGCGGTGGCAACGTTCTCTATGCCCATGTCTACACCGATGACTTCGGTGTGCGTATATTGCGGCGCCTCAGGAACATCCACGACAACTGCGAGGTAAAAGTCATCGCCTTTGCGCACGAGGTCTGCCTGCCCTTTGACCCGCTCAAACCGCTGTTTCTGGTAATCGCCCATGATGACGGGCACCTTTATCCTGCCGGAACACGTGTTCATGGACACCCTGTCGATGCCTTTGAAGCTGAGTATGCGCTGGTCGTAGACGACAGCGCTGTCTTCCCTGAAATGATGCAGATGTGTGTCATCGGCCCTGTAGCTCTCGACAACCCTGGATATCGCCCTGATTGCAAGCTGTGCGGGGAGACCGAACTCCCTCCTTATGTCGCAATAGACAATCTGCTGCAGTGCAACCTTGCTGAAGACACTGTCCCTGAACGCAATGACGGAAGCGAAGTCACACGCTTTGTTGAACCTGTGCATGGTGTCGATGAGCGTTTTGCGCTGTTCGGCATCGGGAAGGAGTTTGACCATGAGGGTCAGATACATTACATTGAGATGTCAATTCAGCATAAAAGAGCGTTGCCGCCACAATTCCTCCACCGTTTGAAAACGGTGGCATCCTTGTGTGGGGAGTCGTGACGTCGCGGGCAAGCCGCATTCAGTACCCCGTTTATCCGTTCCTGAAGTGTTTCATCATTATGTGCTTCTCTGCACGATGCAGTATTTCTGCAAGCGTGCTTGGAGCTATCCCGAGCCTGCCGGAGAGTCTGTCCAGTTTTATCTTCTTTGGAAAATCGAAGTAGCCAAGTTCGAATGCCATTTTGAGTATCTCCTCCTGGCGCAATGTTAGCTCCTTTCTGTTTTTGAGTTCTCTCTTCTTCCTGATCTCGAATCCCACATCGTCCGAAGCCAGCCTTTCCAGCAGTCTGTTGAGCGCCTCGTTGTCTGTTACAAGCAGTTCCCAGAGGATAGATCCGTCGCCGGCGCTTGTCGCCGAAACAAGCGAGCAGTCTACACCTGATACGGCATGGCAGATCGGGCAGCTGTCGGTAGTCACGGCTCCCACGAGTCTGCCTTCACCCACGTCTTTCAGATCGCTCCGTATCACGCTCTTGCTGGTCCTCACGCGATTCACCAGATCAGCAGCTGGTCCGTCTGTGTATATCTCGACAAAATCCTGAACGCCGTGCCTGCTGCTTTCTAATTTCACGTCGGTTATGTGCACAACTGTATTGTGCGATCTCAGCACTTCGCCGATCCAATTCTTCGGCGGTACAATGGACAGAGAGATTTCGAGCATAATTCTGTCATGACCTCAGTAAGTCCTACAGCAGTCGTTGGTAAATCAGGCTTTCGCTGTCTGTATTTGTCCAGCTTCAGGACCCAGTTTATGTGCGGCCTTCACCGGTATCCATGCGTCTTCACATAACCATCGCCGTCAAAACATTTACCCGGCGCGGTGCTGCAAAGAGATGCTGGCAGAAGTCATCTGTGGGCCCGAAGAGATTTGGACTCTTGACCTTCCGGTTATCAGCCGGACGCTC
>JAKABN010000225.1 GCA_021796895.1 Thermoplasmata archaeon
AATCTGCCTGAAATGCAGTACGACATGCCAGCCCGCGAAGCAATACGCTTCAGACTCGACAGGTTTCATTCCAACGAATGATGGAATCAGATTGATATCGCAGGCGTTGTTTACATTGCTGGAAAAGCCATCACGTTCCGATATGTCGTCAATGTTTCTTCATTTTCAAAAGGTATATTTAGCAAACGGCAGTCGACAGCCGATTGAAGGCATCATATGATGATGTTCGAACATGAATTCGGCGATGCAGAACAGCCTGAAAAACATGGGACATGCGGACTAATCGACTGGCTTTCGTAAACAGAGTGATAAATTGTATTTACTGTCCTTCCTGATGTCAGAGGCAAGTGTCGTGCTCGATGTGTTCATGCATGTGCTGAGGAGCGTGCCGAACCTGGGAACAATGCCCGCCATCGGCATGAATCTTGGCACCAGATTCGGGCCGGAGATTGTAGTGCTTTACATAATGGACAGGACTTTCAGGTCAGTTGCATCGAAACTGTCACCGCTGCTCAGACGCAAATTGAGCCAGAACAATGGCGGAGATGGCCATCTGCCTGAAAGCCAGAAGCCTTCATGATGCACCATCGTCATATTGCTCACAGCTTCATCTATCAATATTGAAGGATGGCGGCCTGTGTCAGGGAAAGTGTGAAGGATGTGTTTGACGCGGCCCCCGACGCTGCAACAGAGACAAACGAATACATGCTTCCCCTTTCCACTGATATGACCACCGAGATGCCGTTGCTCAATAGATATGTTCCCGACCTGCCTGCGCCTGATGCTGTGCCGTTCAGGCGAAATAGCAGTGTCGCGTAGTTCGGACCGGAGAGATTGAGTTCATAAAGGCCATTAGCCAGGTAAGTTTGAAAAGCAGGATCGGTGCCATGCTCAACCGGCATTGATTGCTTCGCCGTATACGGCATAAAATATTGCATTGGTCCCGTGTAATCTTTTGCAAGGAGTACGCAATTCCCGGCCTCTGCCATTATTCCGTACCGGCCAGTGGAGAAGAGGCTGTTGACCCAATACAGCATATCCCCCTTCGTGCTTCCGTTAATGTTGACATAGAAGAATCTGGAATGCGGGTCAGTGACCACGTAGTCAGGCAGATAATTCCCTTTGTACACGCCGGGAATGGTGGAATTCACCCTCTGGGCGAGCAGCGGCATATTGTTCTGCATCAGAACCGATGCATTCGACGGAATGAGTGCTATCATCTTAGTCAGCTCGTTATCGACGCTTTCCGGAAGCACATTGTGCAGGAAGAGATAATTTCCTCCGGGCGGCTTCGGCAGAATTGCGTTTGCAGGGCTGTAGGGAAGAAGAAATGCTCCGGAGATCATAACGAGCGCCACGAACAGTGCCGCAGGTTTCACCTTAATCCTGCATATTCCCGAAATGCGCAGTGACCTCTCCTTCATCCCCGCCAGTCCGAGCAGAGCTGCAAGCATATACCCCGGAGCATACAGCGCGGCATACTGATAGTAGTACGGAGTGAAGTTATTGAGATCCGTGCTGAAGAGGGCGAACAGACTGTATGGCACGGAGAGCAGAAGAAACGCCGCACTCTTCCGCGTGAACGCGACAAATGGCAAAATGGGCAATACTATGAAAAATAGCTTCCAGAGTATGTCATATGACAAAGCGGTCACTTCCGCTCCCGGCGACAGGCTGAAAGGCACATACTTCAGTAAAGTGCTGGCGCCGAATGCGGCTGCAATCGCCAGCATTAAGAGCAGGGGAAGTATTGCGACGGCCGCATCGTATCTCATCGAAATGCGTGTGTTATCTCTCGGAAGAATGGTAACTTTTCCAATTCTGATTTTGCAGTCTTCGTATAGGAGAATGCAACCGGCAATTGTGACGACAACCGGCGCCAGAGCGTCAGTCAGGCACGACAGTCCCAGAAAAATTGCCGACGGTCCGGCTCTTCCGGTCATGCGAAAGTATAGGCCAGTGAAAAACAGCGTCGGAAAGAGGGCCATGAAATGGAAATCGAACCAGTTGATGCCCGCAACCGGAAAATACAGCAGGTAAGCGATGGAAACCATCAGCGCCTCTCTCTCCCGCACTATTCTCTTTGCGATGAGGTACAGCGGCAATGCTCCAGAACCAATCCAGAAACTCTGAAACGTCAGCAATGCGGCCTGACTTGGATATATATAATAGAACGGAGCAAGGAGCAGATATATCGCCTTCTCGGGCACAACCACAAAATGGCCATGGAATACTGACCAGAGCAGGTATGAACTGACGCCCAAGTCAAAAACAGTTGCGTGATATGTGTAGAGCTTTGCAGTCGATATAAGAGACCATACAATGCCGTAGGCAATCACGGCAGCAGAAGCAATCAGCGCGAATCTGTCCGCCCTGATGAATCCTGTGACAGCGTTTTTCAATCTGGAAAAAGCATGGACTAATGATGCCGGCATCTACTCTATATTCTCAATCTTTGATGATAACCGTTATGGTCGTGCAATCACGACATTATAACGGAACCGAGGACAGTGTCTATGCCACGGCGTTCAGGAATCCATCTATTTTGAATGTTCAAGCCTCGTGTTCTGCTCCAGCCGCAGCCTGCAGTATCTGTACATTGCATCGTAGAAGGGGAACTGCAGCCTCATGTTTTCGTGGTCGTCCTTTGCCAAATCGCGGAAGCCGAGTGCCGCTGCTTCGAGTCCCGGCGATTCTGCAGGTGCGCCTGGCACATTCGCATCTGCCCCTCTCACGATTTTTGCCAGCTCCAGGAGGGCGGCATCCGTCAGTCCGTATTTCCTTATTATCGCGTCAAAGCTAACGTACTCATTGCCACCGTCCCTGTAGTGTGTAAGTTCCACACCCGGCACATCGAACGGAATCGCGTTCTCCGCTGCCGCCGTCGACGATACCTTCTCTGCAGGCACAAAAATGAACTTGGC
>JAKABN010000029.1 GCA_021796895.1 Thermoplasmata archaeon
TAACAACTTTGAAGACAGCGCGATGGTAGCCAAATGAGTCGGGTAATCAGCAATGTCAACGCCAAACAATTCCTCTACTGCTTTTTCCCTGGTTTCCTTCGAGTCGTCTCTCTTCAGATGCAGTTTCAGGTCGAATGCCCGTGTGAGGAAGGTACCCGAGCCGCAAGCTGGGTCTAGGACGCGTGCATCTTTGTCCTTTATGGTCAGTGCATTGATCAGGTCTACCACTGGAATCGGTGTGTAATACTGTCCGTTGGCATGCCTTTCCTCAGGGGATATCAACCTGTCATAGAGGTTGCCGAGTATGTCTTGCGAGAGTGTGGAAAAGTCATACGCTTCCAGGAACTTGACGAGTGAGATGAGAGGGTATATGAGTTCATCATCGCAGAAGGGAACAAAGTCTGCTATCCCCTCTTCGTAGACAGTTTCGAAGTCGCCGGAGAATTCCTGCGCATCTTCGAAGGACCTTCTCATTATTTTCCACACATCTTTTATGCTCGTGATTTCATCCGGCACGTGTATGCCCGGAAGTCCAACAAATGTCCTTTTCAGGACGTAGTAGAAGACAATCCTATTGGCAAGGACGTAGAAGCTGTATCGTGCCATCCTTTCTCTGTGCTCATCGGTGAATCCGTCTCCCGGTGGCATCAGATAACCCTGCTCACGCCACCATGCTCTCAATGATTTGGGCGGTATGTGCCTTATCGCCGGAGCGACTGCAGCACCTAGATGGGAATTCAACCCCTCTATGAAACTCTGCCCGAGCGGCCGGTACTGTGCAGACTTACTTCTGGAGAGTGAGTGGACCGTTTCAACGAGGTGTTGCATTAGACTCTTAAGGGCGTTCCGGCAGTCTTCCCTCTCGAGGTCTGCATCGTTCTTTATTGCAGGAGTCAGATCGAACGCATGGACATCCATCGACATTAGAGGCCTTGAACTGTCGGATCTGTCCCAGATGACTGTTTCGTTCAGATTTGAAGTGACAAAGAACCTCGATGGAATGCTCGCTGCTTTCACAAACGCATCTTTCACCAAGGAAGCGGACTTTGCATTCCTGCCCTCGATTGTGAATGGTCTCTTGAACTCCCCGTTGAACAATATCCTGTTCCTGTGGAAGACACGAAGGTCGGTTCTCTTTTCCTCTGCGTGCTCCTCTACCTCTGCACGGAATCCGCCAACCGATAACTCATCGATCCAGCTCTTTATGTCGGCGACAATGGTTCGCTCATCCATCATTGAGCGGGAAATACACAGATGCACTGATAATGATTGTGTGAGATAGCATCCGATTACGCTATGGAACAGAGCGATGAAAGACAACAACTCTGCAATTGTAGTGGCCGGACCTCGTGACAACAGAAAAGTGATCAACAGTATCAAGGCATCACAACGTCAGTGGGACCTCTTCCTTTCTTCATTAATCAAGTTTTGCAAAGCAAACTCCACAGCGTGGGTCCTTGTAGCGAATCGTTTTTCACTAATCTGTCCGTCCATCCATCTAATCAATTCTCTGTCAATAGATAGGCTGGTTTTGATTTTTGATGAAGTCATACTCAACACTACTAAATACTACCACAGAGTATTTATAACTCGGTAGCATATAGTAGTATGAGGTAGTATTCTATATGATGCCGATAGGTGAAATATGTGCGCGAATGGAGGACGCTTCTGCTCTGGAGGCCGTGGAAGAGGCCTATGTCGAGGGAGTGATACGGGGAATCGAAGCGTCCGTGTTCGTGATGCGGAGCGACGAATCCGATAAGATCGCGCAACTCGAGGGCATCTGCTCCAGGCTGAGAGCGGAACTCGTCCGGGAGTTTCTCGGGCGCAATGAGGTTCTGGCCCATATACCAGAGAAGGAACAGAAGGCGGAGCCTGCCGGCTCCTCCTGAAACAAATCCTTCCAAACCGTTCAAACCTTTTCTTCTTATCGATGCGTGAATGGCGGACGGTCCAAAAGCAAGCCTTTAGACCGCATTGCATCCTGAACGGCGATTCTGACCTTTTCTCCCGATAGGGTTTTATCCCGATTAATTCCATTACAGGGCGCTCCCATGTTTAACGATAGTCTGCCGAGTTCTATGCTAATTAGAATTCAGGAGGTGCTCGAATCATGAAGCTTGAACTGGAACTCAATAAAGCGGCATTTGGCCATAGATTGGGCCCATTGTTCACCTTTTTGACATATCGGGGCAATAGTTCTAGTGAGGAGCCTGCTGTGGTGCTACTCAAAAGGACACAATTCAATGGCCATGGTGAGCCTGCCAGAATAAGGGTGACGATTGAGTGGGAGGATGGCGCGAATGCGCAGGTTTGAGGAGGTGTTGGAGGGATGAATGAAAAGAAGACTGCAAATGGAGGAGAATTGCCTACCGATGTAGCCGAAAGGGCTGACTCTGCTTCCAAGCCGGTTTTGAAACAAACTCAACCTCAAGATTTTTCTGCGCTTATAACGGCAGCGCTTCCTTTGGCTGACCGCTACATGAAACTGCAAGAAGCAAGATTTGATTCTATCAGACAAAGGGATGAGACGGCGGGACGACATAACAGAAAACTGACTTATGCATTACTCGTTTTCCTGGGCTTAATAATAGCCGCGATGACTGGACTTACAATTATCGGAAAGGTGACTGGGGAGGCTCTGCTTTTCCTTATAGGAATCGTTGTTGGCTACATGATAAACATGGTTCAAGGGTTGATATATATGCCGTGGGAGAGCGAGCCAGAGGAGAATTAAGGAGAAAGGACAAAATGAGAAACAACCACCTCGATTTCGACCATGCCGCGAAGAATACCTGCAGATTCCAGGAGAAGATGCTCACCGACCCTGCGATTGGAACGCTGTATGTGCGGAAGGCGGTGTTCGGCGGGAAAGCGCCGAAGAAAGTGAGAGTGACGATCGAGTGGGAGTGAACTCGGACAGAACAATCGTAGCGAGGAAGGAGCGCAGATGACTAAGGACAACGTCCCCGATGAACTGAGGCGACTCATAATTCCACTGCCTACTGAAGGCGATGTCGATGAGATACTCTCACCTGAGGACATCGAGAAAAGGTTCGGGCTTCAAGGAAAGCGAAAGGCAGACGCGATGGGGCATTATACTACATGTCATTGGATTGTTGTTGAAAGGAAGGGCGTTGGCCACATTGATACGGCAATTGACCAATTGGGTGTTACCTTCAACGCAGCGAGGATGCACGGTCTGGATGTGAGGTATCTGCTCATCGTTACAAGCGGCAAGTGGGGAAAGCTGGGCCAAAGATACGAACAACAGAGATCTGATAAACGGAGTCCCACAAAGCACATACTCGTAAACAAGAGCACTCGTCGTGGCGGACCAGTGAGAATCCAAGGGGTGGAAATTGATATTTGGGTCATCAAGTCGGATGACCTCAGCGATTACTGGAAAAATAATCGAACAACTCTCAATCAGTTTTAATAACCACCATTTAAAGGCTAAATACAACTTCGAGGATTAGTTTGAATGTCGGACATGAAACGATATTTATATTTTCTCATCTCGGGAGGGAGATTACTGTGGCGTTATACATGAAGTTGAACACAGACATAGACAGTCAGGTTTGGGAAAATGGACGGAACAATTACAGACTCAAGTTGATCGTATCCTTCTACAAGCTGCTTAAAGAACGCCTCTCGATGCGCTTCGGATACAGGGAGACTGGCATCTCTGTTTGGCGATATGCACCGTCGAAATTTCAAGGTGGCGAAACGATGGAGGTTGGTGACAAGGACGTCGAAGCAATACTGCGCAAAATTCCCGATGCCATTTTGAAGATTGATGGGAAGATTTCATTCATAGAGGAAGAGATTCCCGTAAGTGCAGTGCTAAGTCTAGAGAGAGATTTTGTCTCCATTTATGAGAACATTAGCCTGAATTGCTCACTCGATTCAAATTATGAGGACCTATGTGATGTGTTGGACAGATTAGGTGAAAAGGAATATGGGGATATTGCCCATTTTTTGTATGAGATGTTCTCCGATGTGGACTCCCTTCTTGCTGGCGATATGAGAAGCGAAGGCATACCCAACCTCAAGCACGCTATAAGCTATTGCTACTTGAGCAGGGTTCCAGTCGAAAAGGATCTCACCGAATATTATTTTTACTACAGCCCACGCAGGATGCGACCGGAGCGTGAGCTGCTTGATTTCGCCATGCATACTGCATCCAAGAACAGAGAGGAGGAGCCGCAATTGGATCCTATTCTGGAATCAAGGGAAAATACAGTGTTCCGGGATAAACAAATCGTCAGCTTCCTTTCAGACATAGATGAAGTGAGGACGGCAGTCCAAAGTATGATGCGAAAGAGTGAAGCAAGTGCAGATACCAGTCACAGCACTCTACTTGTCTTCAGCCGGAATCAAGTCAAGAGAAGGAACCTATATCGTCAAATCAAGGATAACATTCTCTTGAAGTTCCTGAGTGAGTTACCCGAGAGAGATGCCTTGACCACGGCAGCCAAGAAAATAGCCACGAATCAGCAAGATATCATTTCATCATGAGTTGCGTAACTGAATTCATTTGTGGAGAATGAGTCATTAAGAGCCTGAGGTTCGACATCATCAATTCCAATAAAACAACTCCGCCCTGCTCCCCCTCTTCCCGCTGACTCTGCCGTTGTCACAAAAGCTCTTGAACTCCATTTCCCTGCTTGGCTTCCCAAACCTATCGAGTGTGAACTCGTTCTTGTTGATGTTCAGCAGGTATTTCCCTTTCAGACCCGGCAGGATGTCGGCTAGGTCATTGAAACCCTTCTCCGTGAAGTTGTGCCGGTAGAACTTCTTGCCGAAATACGGAGGGTCCAGATAGAAGAATGCATCTTCACTGTCATAGCGCTTCATCAAGTCCCTGAAATCCAGGTGCTCGATTGTCCAGCCCTGTATTTCATTGTGGAAATCCTGCAGTCTAGTGGATACATCGATAACCTTGCGACCGAGCGATTTTCTATCCATCACATTATATCCGAATGTTCCGCCCTTACCAGCAAATGAGCAGTAGAACACGTAAAATGTTCTGAAGGCGTCTTCCACAGATTTCCCGGTTTCAGGTCCGTCGACATATTTCTCAAATAGCTCTCTCGAATAGACGAACGATTCAAATCTCTGCCTGAACTCTTGAGGCCTCTCTTTGATTACATTGAAGAGGTTGACAAGTCTTGAGTCAATGTCGTTGTAAACTTTGTTTCTGGCTTCCACATTCAGCAGGAATTTCCCCGAACCTCCGAACACATCGACAGCTACATGCTTGCCAGATTTCTCAAACACCTCCCTTATCTCTTTCATCAGATAGAACTTGCCGCCGGCATAGGGAAACAGGCTCTGTGTCTTCATATGATTGTCGAAACAGCAATCATATGATTTAATGTTTCTGCTTGCGCAACCGGAAACTCTTAATGGCAGCATTCGGATACACTGCCATGGACGTGCTGCGGACACTGGAGAAGCAGTCAGGTTTGCTCAGGCTCATCGTCTATCTGGCGCAGGATGGGGAGAAGCCCCTGACCGAAGTCCTCAAGGAAACTGAAATACCCGTCCATCAACTCTACTCATCAATAGAGAAAGCCAGGGCAATGGGGCTCGTCAGCAGCAGGATTGACAATGACAGTTATCCGGCGAGAAACCTGATATTCTGCACCCAAAAAGGCAGGAGAGTAGCCAAGAAGCTTCTCGAAATCAGTAAGATAGTGGAATCCTGAAAGACGGATTGGCGCATCCTCTCAAGGTTATCAATTCGACGAATTGGTCGCACGTGGATAATAGTGTGTCCGCCTGATGGCCAGTGCATGAAATTTGAAAACCCCTTACAGAGAAAGCGCAGGAGAACAGGCGCCAAGTCGACTGTTCCCATCGAACTGCCAATGGATATGTTGCAATTGCTTGGAAAGAGCACCGAAGATGAGATGTTGAATTCATTCCTCAAGAATACAAGCGTTACTCCGTTGGGCGTTCTCAGCAGGCTCAAACAGTTCGGTGAGTTATATCAGGACAACATGTGGAGCATATCGGCCCGCGAAGCGTTCGATGTCCTGGAAGCGTTCAGGAAGGCTTATGGGCTGATTGTCGAGGAAGACAAGAGGACGGGCAACAACACCTGTAAAGGATTTTGCAAAACCTTCGACATAAGGTGCGTTGCTGTCGGCCACGATGAGTTCGATTCGGCGCTGCAGGAAGCAGAGAGTGCAATCTGCCGCCATGAGACAGCGGAAGAAGTAGGGAAAAGGTTTGAGGCTGCGGAGGCAGCCAGATAAGCGCTTCAAATTAGTCCGAGGTCTTCCTTGAGTGTGTTTAGCCCTTCTTTCTCCCAGCCTTGATATTTTACGAAATGGAACTTCTCATTCACCATTCCGACGAGCTCCTCTTTTGACGTTGCACTCTTGGCCGCTTCTCTGAATATTGCGTAGTCTACATCGAACTGGTCCTTTCTGCCTGTGTAATACTCCTTTACGAATCCGTTCTCTTTTGTCATTTACATGCCTCTTGTATTATGGTGGTGCGGGAAGATGTGAGTTCTCGATAGAGGTCTTGGGGGAGGGATGGGCGAAAACTCTTAACTCCTGACACGATTACGTCCAAATGCTGCTGAGTGGTATAATTGGCAAGTCCTGATTTGAAAGTCTGGTCTGAAACGGAAAGGAAAATAGTGTGCTTCTATGATGACATGAAGAGATGTCTGGACATATTTCTCGGCAACGAGGGTCATCAACTTTCACTTGTATGAAGAGGACAAGACGATTGAAGTTGCCCATCTGGGAGTCATGGAACTCACTGTTGGAAAAATAATATCAATCTTCAACGAAGGAAGTTTGAGAACATTGGCAGAAGAGGACAGACGTGGCGGCAAAGAACCGGGCGAGAATAGATAAATGAATCAGACCATTACGGGATTGCTGAAGAGGTACATGGCCTGAGTGAATTTACAGAGAAACCAATAAGTCATATTACATTTGCTATAAGGACGGAACTGGCATTGAAGTGGAAATAATAAATAACGTTTTAATTGTGGGGAAAACGAATTGGGAGACGTAAAGGAATCATATATAGAATCCGAGCTTTACCGGATATTCAAGAACGCTATTGATAATACGGCTGAATATGACGGACTGACATTTTATGACATAAAGGACCGCATGTCTGTGGGAGATGGCGAAGCAGATATTGTAATTTTTGGTCGAGCAAAAGAAAAGGAGATAAAACTCGTAATTGAGACAAAAAAGAGGAGCCAGAAATACTCGAGGAAATTCGATCCTTACAGTGTCTCCGTTATAGGCCAGGCCTTGGGTTATGCAGGTGTCCTTGCGGCGCAATTCATTGCTACCACCAACGGTGATTTGTTCGTTCTATTTGATACATTCAAGAAAAATTCAATACTTCAATCTCAAATCGGCGACTCATACAAAGTCGAGTACTCGAATTTATTTGCGACCAGAGTTCTGTCAGATTTATCGAAATACATCCATGGTAAGCTCAGACTTCTAGATCTCGGTCAGATATTCGTTGAAAGGTTGAGATACTTTCACTTGCTGCTTGCAGAGCCAACCTACAACTCATTGAAAGCAATGATCCGAAGAGATGAGAACTTTTCTCAGAAATACTGTGAATGGGTTCAAAAGCAGGGATTCAAAAACAACGAATCTACAATGAAAAACATAGCTGAGCAAGAAGCATATCTTTTAATGAACAGGATTCTGTTCCATAAGACATTAGAAGCTTACCAGAAAGGACTGGACATATTGCCATTAAAAACCATAAATGAAGATGACTTCAAGCCCGACGACTTTATCAGCAGGATGAGAGATTGTTTCACATTCGTGGTAAAGTACATTGACTATGAGGCAGTATTCAAATCCGCCGATGTCTTGGATGATATTCCTATTAATGAAGAGGTCGCAGAGTACCTAAATGAATTCATCAAAGATATCGAACTGTATAACCTCTCAGAGTTCAACAGAGACGTAATAGGTGACATCTATCAAAATTTGATTCCATCCACAGAAAGAAAGAGACTTGGTCAGTACTATACTCCTAGAGAAATATGCGAATTATTGGTTAAATTTTCACTCACTAGTGCTGATGATAAAATGATAGACCCCTCATGCGGCAGTGGTGGTTTTTTGGTAAGTGCCTACCACAGACTTGAATATCTGAATAATGCTGATTCATCGCCAGCACAGAAACATAATAAGATTCTTAGTCAGATATATGGGATTGACATAAACCAATTTGCTACGCATCTTTCTGTGGTTAACTTAACACTCAGAAATTTGAAAGCAAAGACGGACAAGGTCAATGTTTTTCCAGTTGATTTCTTCAAGGTCCCGGCACTTCAATCTTCATTGTCCGAGGAGCATGAAAGAGAATCGCTTCAAAAGAGAACGAAGGAGTTTCTAATCTTGAATCAGGCGTTTGACGCAGTTATTGCGAACCCGCCTTACACAAGGCAGGATGACATCGGAAATAAGGACTACGTCGAGCAGTTAAGGGACACTGCATTGACATTCTATGAAACACGAAAAAGAGGGAAGAAGATCAAAACTGTCGAAACCTCTATTAAAATGAGCAAAGAAGCTGGAATTTACGCTTATTTCTTTACCCATAGCACTCACTTTCTGAGAGAGAAAGGTATAATGAGTTATATTGTTTCCAACTCTTGGCTAGATGTTAAATTCGGCAAAGACATTCAGGATTTTTTTCTGAAAAATTTTCAAGTAATTAGCATAATAGACTTTGACAAACGCGTGTTCGAAGACGCAGCCGTCAATACAGTAATAGTCTTATTGAGAAAGGTTTCCGGCAAAGCGAAGTCTGAAGAAAGAGACAAGAACTTGACCAAATTCATAAGAATTAAGAGCCCAATAGGAACTGATGAATTGATCGACATAATAAACAATGCCGACACACCTATAGAAGACGCTTCGATTCGGCTGGAATTGGTTCCACAGGTAAGTCTGAAAGAAACGAACAAATGGAGTCTTCACCTGAAAGCCCCACCAATATATCACAAACTTCGTAGCAGTAAGAAAATATGTAATTTAGAAGACATCGCAGATGTTAGTGTCGGCTATGTAACACTCGCCAACGATTTCTTCATCATTTCCAAGGATCAAGCAGATAACTTGGGTATCGAGAGGGAATTTCTCTTCCCTGCCTTAACCAAGGCACGTAACCTCAAATATCTTGATGTAAGGGCAGAGGATTCGGACTCTTTTATTCTCTTCATTGACCAACCAAGATCCAAATTAAAGGACACCAATACGTTAAAATACATCGAAGCGTCCGAATCCAAGGATATAGAAATCACTCGAGGCTCCACCAAGGGACAAACTGTGAGAGGATTCCAGAATACACCAGCGCTGAAGAATAGAAATGGTGATTGGTTCGTTCTGAAGGATAATGGGATTAGAACTATCATTGTCCCCGTGCTAGTGTGGGAGCGATGGTATGCATCTCTAAATCGAGATGATATCTATGTAAATGATACATTTTATTGGCTGGACCCTAAAACCAAGGAAGATTATAAGCTGCTGTTCTGCTACCTGAATTCTGCGATAGTGGAGTTCCTAATAGAGCTAATGGGCAAGAGCGTATACGGAGAAGGAGTGATACAGATTAGAAAGTACGTTCTCAAGGACTTACCTGTTGTGAAGATAAACGAACTCTCAATATCAGATAAGAAGCGGCTTGAATTTGTATTCGACAATATCATTGAATCTAACCGATTACGGAACGATGGACAAGTTAATTGTTACCGAAAAGAAATCGATGATATTTTCTTTAAAGTCTTGGGTTTCAACGAAGAAGACAGAAATCAATTATACAAGTCTTTGACCCAAATGCGAGAAAATAGGAGGAACAAAGTGACCACAGAAATAATCGTCAGATGATCGTCATTATCCACACATTGCCTACGAAGAAGTGGGCAGCATCAAGAAAGTTTTCAAATCGACTTATCAACTCCATCAGCATTTCCTTCATTGCGCCAAGCTTTGTCTTCATCATGTCGTTCTCTCCTATGAGTTCAGCTATATCCTCAGCGTCTTCCGCTAGCTCCCCGGCATGCTGCTGCAGTTTCTCATCCATTGGCCAGATGAAAGTATCATTCATCATTGTAATCATCCTCAGGCTCGCTTAGCCTTTCTACTATCCATGCGATCCCTTTGGCAATATCCTTGTTCTTCTGCCATTGAAGCTTTTCCTTTTCGAGTTCAATCTTAAGACGCTTGCGTTCCTCTGCCATTGGATTCAACGGTCGAGATATTACTCCGGGTTGACTTAAGTGTTTGACGGTGTGATTCTTCTTTCTTCCGAGGCTCTCTGTATACGGCAAGCTTTTAACAATTTTCTCGAGCAGAAGACGTTGTTTTTCAGTTTCGATGCGTTGCCTCCTGGTTTCAATCCAAATGAGGACTGTAAATGCGATGGCCGTAACTGCGATTACAGTGGAAATCGAAACCCATTCTATCATGTTGTTTTCCTACCCCAACTGATTCAATTTCGGACGCTTACACAATTCCAACCTTGCCGCCCTTGAGTATGAATTTGAATCTGAAACTTACCGGCTTCGTTAGTTCATCGCAAACAGCAGTTACCTTTGTGTCATAATGTCGACCTTCCATAATTCGTTTGACATTTTCATGGCCTCCGATGTTGCTCATGGAATTAATAGGCGGTATGACGTTTCCGCCCAATTTGAATGGATATGACGTAATCATAAGGAATTGTTCTGTCCCATACCTCAAAGAACCATTAAGCACGCACAGAAATCTCATTTCTTCGTAGGGATGTAATTTGATTTCGTCATAATCTTCAGTATCTCGTTGGGCAGGTATTCTATCGTTTAATATGCACTCGCCATTATCATCGAAAACAGTTATCAAGCCAATGAGTCCGTGAGCTGTCTTCTTCCCATTGTTTCTCACCGATACACAGATGGATTGATAGGTGCGTGGAAAGGTTTCAAATCCTTCTTTGACAATGCCCAGTTCGAGTCTGGGCCTGTGGTAAAATGAAAGAATCTGCGGGTAAAATATAGCAAACAGGGCGACAGCGGCGAAAATCAAAGTACCCACTGCATTTATTGTTGTGAAGGCAGTAATACAAACACCCCGTTGTCTTCAATCACAGATTCACATTCTCCATTGACTGTCTCTGCATCTCAGTCGTGATCACCAAATAATACCTCATGGTCGTCAATACACTCGAATGGCCCAACCTCGCTGAGATTATCGGTATGGGCACATTGTTCGCCAAGAGATATATTGCTGGCCCATGCTTGCATTGCGAGTTAATCGTTTTTCGGAATGATTAACTTTTTCATAAGGTCCCTGCAGCAATCCATGTATGAAAACGAATCCGGAACCCGTGAAAAGTTAACTTTTCTGTACAAAATTAACCCATAGTTGTGGCCCATTGAAGCATCACATGTTTCCTGAGAGTCCTATGGGTTTTCCCAGTGATATCTCTAATACTTTGTTTATCGAGATGTTTAATGAATCCGTTTGCGCTGGTGCATATCAGGATAATGTTCCATCCCGTTCCCGGTTCAAGACTTAAGTAAGTGAGAAAGATTGTAATCTGTTTTTTGTTGGCTATCTGAGATAATATTTAAACAACAACCTATATGGATTTGCTCCCGTCGGGATTTGAACCCGAGTCCCAAACTCGAGAGGCTTGGATGATTGGCCACTACACTACGGGAGCAGTTCGTGAGGAAATGCGAATGTCACTGTTGATTTAAATCTTCTTACGGGGAACGGCAGTGAGGGGCGTGAATGCATATCTGCCTGCCGCATTCCCTGAGCAGCTCAATGGTAAGACGTTCTCAAGGTTAAAATAATCCAATCCGTTCAAGTTCAGCATATGAGTCGCTGCCCTTCATGTGCGTCGGTTTCTACATGCCCCATCTGCAGTTCTGCTGTACAGGATTTTTCGCATGTTGGCGTTCGCGGAAATGAGTCGAGCTTCAAAATTCCCATTATTGATTACACCATCAGCACAGGAGGTAATCCGTCCGGAATAAGACATTACGCTAGACCCTGCGGTCACAGAATTGTCACGGCGCCAGTCTCTGCGGATCTGGTTTACAACGGCGGCCCGTTGTGGGGCAACGGCTATACATGGGTAAATATATTCTGGGGCACATTTTATGCTGACAAGACGTCACAGTCATGGATAAGCAGGGTCAACAGGGCAACCTCAAACATCGAGACAGATCAGAGCTATTCCGGAGGTCTGAAGCAGTACAACGTCGGAATGGGCAGGCTGCTCGGCAGCACCGTAGTGCCTGCCGATCCGCCGGCAACAATTTCAAATGCCGAACTCGCGAAACAGCTCGTCTCGTGGATATCCTCAGGGATCGCAAAAGACGTCGGTTCAAAAGGCGCTTATAATGTATTTCTGCCTCCAGTCGTCAGTCTCACGCTGTCCTCTGAAAGTTCCTGCGCTGTATTCTGCGACTACCACGACACGGTAGATGGGGCGAAGGGGCCGTTTTACACAGTTGAGCCATATCCGTGTAGTTCAGGTTGTAACCAGTGCACATCTAGCGAGTTCGACACACTCACCATGGGACTTTCGGAGGAATTGATAGAACTGAAGACGGACATGAATCCAGGAACGGGCTGGGTCATAGGTAATGAGGAGCTGTGTGATTTCTGCGACAAGCACTTTGTGTGCAACAAATTACCAACAGGCGAATATGTCAACGCATGGTACGACAGGGCGAAAGGCGCGTGCTGGGCTGTCAGATAGAAAGGTTAAGCGATGATCAGAAAGATCTTCTGGGAAGATGCCTATATTCGTGAATTTGAGGCAACTGTACTGGAGTCGCCGGAAGGCCGGGTCATACTGGATGCAACAGCATTCAATCCGAGAGGAGGCGGTCTTCCAGGTGACACAGGCACCATTGCCGGAATACAGGTTGCAGACACTGTCAAGGAAGATGATTCTATAATACACATTCTTGGCGCTCAGGTGCAGCTTGCCGCTGGCATGAAGGTCAATGGCGCTCTGGACTGGGAGCGTAGATACAGGATAATGAGAATGCACACCGCAGCACATGCTCTGAGTGCTGTTTTCAACAGGAGGGCAGGTGCACTGATAACTGGAAACAGAATAGAACCCGAAGAGTCACGAATTGATTTCAGTCTGGACAACATGGACAGGGAACTCATGACTTCATATGTCGGGGAAGTGAACAGGGAAATCGGCAGAAACCCAGCGGTAACCAGTTATTTTCTTCCCAGAGACGAAGCGATGAAGATTCCTGCTGTTGTGAAACTCGCCGGCGCTTCGCCACCCGATGTTGAGAATTTCCGTATTGTGGAAATAGATGGTCTTGACACTCAGGCCGACGGCGGCGTTCATGTGAAGAGTCTCGGCGAGCTGAAGGGGATTGTTCCTGTAAAGTTTGAAAACAAGGGCAAATCCAACAGGCGTCTTTACTTCAGGCTGAATGACTGACTTTTCAGCTCACTTGAGCTTCTTCATTGCTTCTGCGGCTCTGCCGCTTCCGTGCACTATCTCGTTATACGCCCTGACCATCTTTGCCGGTTCCCTGTATTGCCAGACGTTTCTGCCGAAGACAACTCCCTTCGCGCCCGCACTCATTGCGTCCGCAGCCATCTGGAATGCTTCTGCCACGCTGTCTGTCTTTGGTCCGCCTCTGACCAGTGCAGGCAGAGGAGTGCACTCAACCGCTTTTCTGAAACTGCCGGCGCTTCCTGTGTAATCAACTTTCAGCATGTCTGCCCCCGCTTCAAAGCCCATTCTTACCGCAAGTTGAATCAGTTCATCATCACGGACAGCCTGATATCCCGCTGCTATCCCTATGGGTTCAACAACGAGCGGCAGTCCGTACTCTTCACATTCGGCAGCAACCGCCACTATGTCTTCCATGTTATCCCCTTCCTGCTCATCTGTGTAATGGCCTATGAGGAGGAAACAGACTGTTGCATCTGCACCGGCCCTGACGGCATCTCTAACCGAGTAGAGCAGTCTCCTGTATCCCTCCTTAGGCGCGGGGTGCGCACGCCACATATTGGAAGTGTCTATCCTCGCCACGAGGGCAGGGGAGCCGCTCCCGAGAAAATTCTCCTTCAGCATATTTGCCACAGGCGGTGTGCACTGCAGGGCATCCGGCTTTCCGCCAATGATGGACGAAACTGTCTTATCGAGCTGTTCAACGCCGCTCAGCGGTCCCATGAAGAGGCCATGGTCTATCGCTATCACCACGCCTTTTCCGTCCTCGTGTCTGAGGATCCTGGACATCCTTCTTTCTGTTCCCAGGTCGTTTTTCATTTTGTTCACCCTGCTTCCACTATTATTTTTCTGGCTGCAGAAGCATCTTCTGCAAGTCTGAAAGCTTCCTGCGTCTCCTCCAGCCTGAACGTGTGGGAGATTATGCCTTCAAACTCTTCAGAATGTGAAGCAATCATATCAATGGCCTCTGCAACATCACGTTCAATGCCGGAATATGTTGTTATTATTGAAATCTCTCTCCTGAAGATGCTGGAAAAATCGCTCTTCAGCAGTGTACCGGGCTTTGGCAGTCCAAACTGGATCAGCTTCCCTCCTTTCCTGAGAGTGGCAATACCGGTGTCTGTTGCCGAAGCACTTCCGGCCGCAATAATGGTTATGTCCGAACCCATGCCACCACTGCATTCCTGTATTCCTTTCACAGCTTCACCCGGGCTGAATGAGTCTTGTGCGCCGAGTTTACGGGCAAATTTCATCCGTTCTTCTGAAATGTCAACGACCGATATGTGACCCGCGCCCATAATTCTGAGTGCTGATACGTGGAGCATGCCTACCGGCCCCACTCCTACTACTGTGACGAAGCTCTCGGGTCCAAAAGAAACCTTTTTCAGTCCCCTGACTACGCATGCTAGCGGCTCAATCATGGCGCCGGCTCTGAATGACAGTTCAAGGGGAAGCTTGAACACCGCTCCCCTGCTGACATTCCACTCAGGAACTCTGAAATATTCCGAGAGGCCGCCGGGACTTATGTTGGACTGTGAAAAACCCGGGCACATCGTTTCACTTCCGCTCCTGCATAAATGGCACTGATAGCACGGCACATGGTGGTGTGGAAACACTCTATCGCCCACTTCGAAGCCACTGGCGCCTTCACCGACGAATGCTATCTCACCGACCGCTTCATGTCCAAGTATTCTGGATGGATAGTTTCCGTGCAGCTTTTCCACATCCGTCCCGCATATGCCACACGCTCTCATCTTCACGACAAGTTCGCCGTGACCCGGTGCTGGAATATCCTGCTCCGAAATATCCAGCTTGCCGTCATCTCCAATTACACACGTTTTCATTCTGGCGATCTGACATCCTCCCACGAATTTATTCGTGGGGTTCCCGTTAAGTCCATCCTTCATGGATATCACACCGCCGGATTCACGGGCCGTGTCGAGCCGGCCCCGTTCCAGCCGACCAGCAGCTGGCGCCTCTCCCAACGCTGCCCTATGTTGAGAGCGCCGTTCATGTCGGCATTTCCGCGCCATCCGCATGCATCGCATTCGAAGGATGACTGTGTCCTTCTCCTTCCCATGGCATGGCAGACATGGCATTCCTGCGAGGTGTATGCCTCGCCTGCATAGACAACGGGCACATCCTGCCACATCGCCTTGTATTCTATCATGGACATCAGGCTGTGGAA
>JAKABN010000030.1 GCA_021796895.1 Thermoplasmata archaeon
TGGCCATTGAATTGTGTCCTTTTGAGTAGCACCACAGCAGGCTCCTCACTAGAACTATTGCCCCGATATGTCAAAAAGGTGAACAATGGGCCCAATCTATGGCCAAATGCCGCTTTCTTGAGTTCCAGTTCAAGTTTCATGATTCGAGCACCTCCTCAATCTTCTTCAGGAGCTCCGCGACCTTCTTGCCCTTGGGGGTAAGGGAAATCATGTTGCGGGCGGGATAGGATGATGCGTCCACTCTTTGCCTGATCAAGCCCATTTGCCTCGCTTTCTCAATCGAACGATAACCCTGGTTGATCGAGATACCTGCATCTGCCCATATCTTTGATAACAGATATTCCTTCTGCTCATCTATAAACAAGATGAGTCTCAGAAGACCGGATTGCTTTTCAAATATCCTGATTCTTTGCAACATATTCCATATCACAAGTCGGAATATGAGATATAGCTTTCGGCTTCCATGTAAGAAGCTATAAATATGTAGAACATATGTATTTCATCTTGGAAGTAAGAATATGACGAGGACTAAAAAGAAACTGAGTGCCACTATCGGCGCCTCATCCATGACATGGGCGGGAAGAATCGTTTTCCTGCCTGCCCTCGGTGCAATGATGGGAAAGTCCGTTTGCGGTTCTCCCGTGATTATTCCGCCATGGTTGGCGCTCATTGAAGACAGCTACGACCTGGATGTTGGAGAGTATCCTTCGTGCATCCTGCTCCGCAGGAAACTCACAGATTGCGAATTGATAATACTCACAGACACAATGAACCGTAACGGCTGGTTGTATTGCGAAGCCCGAAAATCCTTTCTCAGACAGGGGGAGCCACTGTGAAGTTAGATGCCTTCCTCATTAAGAGTTCAAAGGGCTATGCATTTTACGACTTCGAAGCACACGGCAAATGGTGCTGCAGAATGCTTGAAGAGTATGCACTAACAGGGGTGATAAGCAACGGAGGGTGCGTGCTTGTCGACATTATCCTGTTTGATGATAGACCGTGGATAAGAATGAAGGATGTGAGGTTCTGCCCTTTCTGTGGAGAGAAGCTGGAGCTGAATCGACTACCATGGCAGACAGCATCAACAGTGATTACTGAATCAGGGAGCGTGAAGTGATATGGTTACTCGGACCACTGTCGACATAACCGGCATTAAGGAGTTCGTCAGAAAACTGCCTCCCACTTCAGTCCTCAGGGATGTGATAATGTCTGAGCCCGATGTCCTGACTCTAACCGAATTTGCAAGCAAGAGCAGCATCTGGCTGAAATTATCCAGCAGGGAACTCCGCTAACCGCTAACCGCTTAGGACCCTCCTCCCGCCAACATGATTTGATTTTCACTCCCTTCTTAATCATTTGGCGGATTCCCCCGCCAATGACTGTTCTCTTTTCGGAAGCGGATCAGCCCGAATGTCTCACTATAACCCTGCTGTCTGGCAATTCATGAACGAACTCATATCCTCCCCTGAGATAACCATCCAGCTCTGAAATCTGAACAACTCGCTGAATTGAATGTGACACGACAGAATCAGTGATGTTTTGCTCATTCTGTTCTTTCATCATTTTTTCCCTTATCAGTCTGGCCAACTCCGCCTGATCTGCTTTAGAAACACCTTCCTGTGGATTCAGGGCGGATATCATACTCTTTACGAAGTCGGCGCCGGACATTGGCACCGACTGTTTTGAGGTCTCCAGAAATGGAAGAGCAGCCTCGTATCCTTCCCTCATCTGTTCTATGAGATCCTCTTTCAACCGTCCCTTGTTCATCGTGTATGTGTGTTCTATGTCACCCTTGTGACCCATCATGAAAACGCGCCAGTCTCTCAATATGCCGGACCCTTCCGCCTGCATTGATCTGGTCGCGAAATATGAGCGGAGGACATATGGCCTTTGCTCACTGCCTGCGAGCCTCATCGGTTTCCGTATGATGTCGCCGATGTTTATTGTCGTGATGAACTTTGCACTTCTCCTCACCGGGACAATCAGCGGTGACTTATTTCCCATCTCTTCTCCTTCCCTGAGTCTCTTTTCAAGGTATGCCCTGATATAGTCACATCCCTCCGGTCCGATGAATGTGAAATACGAGTTTCCGGTCTTACTCAGTTCGGTCCTTACTCTTATCATGGTGGGCACCTTGTGGAAAGTCACCTTTTCCCCGTCGATTCTGATTTCTTCAAAATCGTCGATCCTAAGGCCGTCTGTTCCGTTGTAGTTTCCAAGAACTTCCAGTCTCAGACCGCTGAATGCGACCAGCGCAATTGCAGTTCTCTGCTGTGGAGATGCCACATTCAGTATGGCCCTCAGTTCGTCCTGGCTCGGAATGGACTCGTTGGAAAGTGTGGTTGTCCAGCTTGCATGCCTTATCCTGATAGGCTTCTTTATCTGCTTATCATTCCACCTCAACCATGATTTCAGCGCCTTTATCTCAACCTTGATCGTGGCGCCGGTTATGCCCTTCTTTTCCCTCCCGGCAATGTAATCGAGTATCAGGTCGTCCCTTTCCCTCTGGGGCATTTTGATAATTTCCTGTGGTGAATGCCCTACCAGACCGCACAGCTTTCCCAGGCAGCGCAGATAATTGCGCGCAGTGGTCTCGTGCCCCCTCGCCACATTCTCATACCATCTCCTGAATTCCCTGTTTTCCAGTAGAGCGCCATATTTGGGTTCCATTTCAACTGCCCGATTGCCCATATGGGAGTGTATGTATTTATATTTAAGGTGCAACCTATATAGGTTCAAATCCCGACGGGAGCATGCCGATAAATGTTGTTGCCTATATACAGAATACAAACCACAATATTTCCGCAAACCGTGTTTTGTCTTTCGGCGGATTGAGGCACGCTTCAGCGTGGTCACAGCAATTCAGTTGTGGAAATTCGCTTGATCCCGCGCGGCAGTTTTATTTGTGCACACACATCTCGTCTCAGATTTCGTGAAGCGACTCTGCCTTCACTTTCTGAAACTGCCCGTAGAATTCATCTCTTCCGACAGAGAAACAGCTTATTCCATGTTTCTTGCAGTATCCCTTGCATGTATTGATGCCGGTTTTCTGGTCTTCCTCCAGCACCATTTCATAAGCACATCTGAATGCCTCGAGGATATGTGATGCTTCGGCTCTCCCGATGTTCCAGATTCCGATCTCAAAAAATTTTCCGAATTCCGCGAGTCTGTCCAGGAGGCTTACAGGCACAATACTAGTATTTCTGAGAAAGGAATCGAGAAAATCGTCCTCTGTGCTCTTTCCTATAAGAATCAGCAAATTCATCGGAATCTCCTGATGCACAAAGGTCACGCTGCCAGCCCTTCGGCGCTTTCCTCTTAAGGGGTTTCCGATATTCATGAAATTGCCAGCGTTCCGCCGGATATTAGCCATACGGGCACATTTAACAAATTGATAATTTCGAGTGGATGCTCACAGTTGCTTCCGATCGGCATCTCCTGCATCGCTGCCCAACTTCATTCGACATATCAAGCGTGGCATTCGCCTGTCGTGACGTGCCCGCCCGGTGAGCATAATTCACTTACTCGTAACGTGGTGACATGATGGCAGAGACGACATTCACCCTTCCATCCGGATCTGTTATCGGCGTGATTGAGATGTGGCAGTCGATGAGACGCCCGCTTTTTGTTCGTCTTCTGCCGGCATAGTGCAATGCCTTCTTCGACGTTGCCATATTGTCTATCCTTTTCTCTGCATCCTGAAGGTACTCTTCCGGAACC
The DNA here is from genome assembly GCA_021796895.1 of Thermoplasmata archaeon. Taxonomy (GTDB): domain Archaea; phylum Thermoplasmatota; class Thermoplasmata; order Sysuiplasmatales; family Sysuiplasmataceae; genus Sysuiplasma. The sequence goes on from JAKABN010000030.1 coordinate 3,721, forward strand.
CAGGGAAGTTTCAAATCTTTCAGTTCCTCAAGACTCCATCCGAACGTTTCCTGAAATGAAGGATTCACATAAATTGCGTTATAGTTCATGTCGAACAGCACGATGGCGTCGTGCGTGTTGTCCAGAATTGCTCTGAGCCTCTCCTTCGTCACACGGAGATTTTCCCTTTCTTCTCTCTCGATTACGGCAGATTGAATGACATGGAGCATTTCCGTAAACATGGACTCGGGATCCTCTCCTTTCATGAGATAGTAGTCGGCCCCGTTGTTTATGGCTTCAATCACAACTTCCTCCCTTCCTCTAGCTGTGAAAATGATGAATGGCAGGTCGTTTCCGCTGGAGCGCAGGTTCTTGAGCAACTGTATGCCATCCATCCCAGGCATCTGGTAATCAGACACGATCGCGTGATACTTCAGGCTTGAGAGTCTTGCAAGCGCTTCCCTTCCAGAGTCTACTGCATCCACGCTGACGAGGCCGAGAGTCTCCATGTAGAGTCTGAAAGGCTCGTGCATGAGCTTTTCATCATCAACATAGAGTATCTGTAGCTTTTGTCCTCTGTCCTGCTCAACCATAGAAATCAACGCCGGGCCTTCGGTTCCAGGCTGCCTGTCCTGACTATCAGACCGGCTGTGTTTATAAACATTGGATTCAATAATTTCAGCCGTGATAACAACTGGACATCGCGGCGCGAAATCGTTTCTGACATACGAAGTCGTATTTCGCGAAGACGCGTATCGAAACACGTTCACGAGCAATTGCACGTGAGACCGGACGCCAGATTCACATGTCAGGTTAAATCTTAAAATAGGAAATAGTCGTGCAACTATCAATGCCTGCAGGAGTGGAGAGAGAAACGATTCGTTGCCATGCTGCCGGCTTCGCAGGATCCCTGCACGAAGCAAATTATTCAGACACTGTACCCCGCGAATATGCAAATAGCGAGGAATCCGATGCCGGGGACGTGATGTGCCACTGCCTGAGCCGGAGGATGTAACTATGCCCGACAAACCTGAAAGCGAAACGAAGAGTGATGAGGAAGTGGACAAGAGGAAGAGAACGTTCATAAAGGCGCTCGGCGCCTCATCCGGCGCTCTCGTTTTCGGCGGCATCTCCCTTGAGAGATTTATCACGCCAACAACAAGGAATGTGCCCGTAATGAGTTCTTATCCCACAGCTGTTCTTATTGACAGCCAGCGCAACCCGATAAAGGCCTCCGACATCCCGACCGCGACGGCGGGCAGTTCTTCTTATCCGATAATGATGTTCAATTATCCGCTTCAGGATGAACCGAACATTCTTGTGAAGTTCTCCGGTCTCAGCACACCCATTCCGGGCGCAGTCAAGCTCCCGACCGGAGAATATGTAACAGCATTCAGCGGGATTTGCCAGCATCTGGGATGTGTCGTCCCCCTCCTGGATTATCATCCTCACCTGAGCATTCCGTTTGAAGCTGAGCTGATAGGATATAACGAGACCAACTGGCCGTCATTTGGTCTGATATTCTGTAAGTGTCACGGGAGCCAGTATGATCCGACGAAGGGACCTCACAATCTGTATAACTCGGGACCAGCTCCCAGCCCGGCGAACCACTCTCTGCCGCAGGTCATCCTGAATGTCGATACTGACGGCGTAGTTTATGCGACGGGCATTAACCCCGTGAACGCAGTAATAAGGTCGCATCTGTGGGAACCTGGCGGACAGGAGTATGGCGCCGAAGTGCAGGCGGAGAACCTTTCCGGCGGGTCCCTGTTGCCGGTGTATGACGGCCCTCCGCTCGCACTTTCAGGCAGTGTAAACAGACCTATTTACAAGACAATCGTGGTGAGCAGTGCAAACGGGCCGTGGCCTTCAAAATAGAAAGGTGGTCGGACAGTTGGTTGAAAAGAACGAATACAATCCTCTGAACCTCACGAAGCACGAGGAACCGCAGCCGGGTTCCTACTCGATATCATTCCTTCCCGTAACAAAGAAAGAGCTGCGTATTGATTACTGGACCGGCGCCTTCCTTGCTACTGCCCTCGTATACCAGATTGCCACTGGAATACTGCTCGCATATTACTACGAGCCCGGGAGCCCATACACTTCAACGCTGATGATTATGGGCACAGTTCCGTTTGGGGAAGTGCTCCTGACCTCTCATCTGTTTATGGCGTATGCAATGGTCGCGATGGTCTACCTGCATATGTTCAGGCAGTACTTCGTAGGTGCGTACAGGGGAAAATGGAGATGGCTGCAGTGGATAATCGGTGTGATAATCTTCCTCCTTGTCAACACCATTGCCGCAATGGGATACATGCTAACGGAATCAGTCCAGAGCGTGCTCGGCCTCCACGTTTCGGAGATACTGCTACAGCGAAGCATAATCGGCAGGATTGCTCCGGGACTTGCCGGATGGCTTACATCGGTACTCGTGGGCAACGGTACGACGGTGCAGTCATGGGAACACCTGCTCGTCCTTCATGCCGCAATACTCAGCGTCATAGTGCTGATTCTTGTCTTCATACATTTTTTCCTCTACGAGAAGTCAGGACCGTACGATCCTTCCGCGAACCCGGACGAAGAGAAGATTCCATGGTTTCCGGTGAACCTGCTCTACACTGCTTTCATAGGCATGATATTTGTCGCCGGTGTTCTGATTGCCTCGGCACTGTTGCCGCAGGCACTGCCGCCTGCGTACGGCCAGCTGGTATACGGAACAACCCCGTTCCCCGACTGGTATGAAATGCCCGTTTACAAACTGATGGATGTAGCGGGTTTCGGCCTTTCGACGGGCGGAGTTCCACTGGTCTTTGCCCTTCTTTTCTACCTCATGATGGTGCCTTTCATAGACAAATACAGGGAGAACGGACCGCTTGAGAGGCCGATGATTACGTTCATGGGAGTGTTTATCATACTCTTCTGGCTCGTCGTGGGTCTCTGGGGATATGCACAGCCTGGTCTGTCACAGACGAGACCCCTGACGCTGGTCATGCTATACGCGCTGACATTCTGCTCCCTGGTCCCTGTTTATGCCATGAAGTATGCCAAGAAGGATTTGGGCTCAATGGCGGTGAGGCAATGAACGAAAAGCTGCTCTACATCACTGTCTCAGTACAGTTTGTGATCGCGTTCGGAATGTGGTATCTCACGTTCCTGAATCCGATAAAATATCAATCGGAATGGGCCGCTCTGCTTGGTATTGAGCTCATTCTCACGGCATCGATAGTGCTCATGGCAGTGAGGTTCTTTGCTGGTGGTGGTTATGGAAAATAAGGCGCTCATCACATACTATCTGTCCATGGTAGTGTTCATAATAGGTTCCATATTTGTCATCATGTTTGCTGTGGTCATCGAGCCTGTTGTCATCCTTTACCACGAACAGACGCATTACATGACGTCCCCGATATTCGGCAATTTCTACAATTTCCTTGTAGGACTGGAGATTATCTCACTCCTCTTTACAACCGCGTCTCTGATACTGTTCCTTGTGTCGTTTATCTTTGCAAGGAGAGCCGACCTGAAGATGTCGCGTATCACCATGCTCTTTCCGATAATGCTGTACGCATTTGCATACGGTCTCATTGGGGTGAGCTTGGTTTGAATGAAGGACGAATAGATCTGTACATAATCGCGGTGGGCATAATATTGCTCATTGCGGCTTCACCTCTCTTCAATTTCTACCAGCTCTTTCCTGTGATAAATTCACAGATAGGACCGCACCAAATATCGAGCTGGGTTGCACTCGGACTCGGATTTGTCGGTTTCGTATTGATCATTTACGGTGCGGCAAGGCACAATATATGAATTTCAGTCTTGCCTAGTGCAGGAACAAACCAGTAGGAATGTGACAATAGGTGCCATCTCATCGGCTGTGTTTCTTGATGAAATATCTCAGATTCTCAGCGAACTGTGTTTCTCCGCCGTAGTAAGATCCCGTTCTGCTTCGGGCGTATAGTGACTTGAACGATTCTCCTTTTGCATGGAAAACATTCCAGTCTGAATCAGTAAGTCCAGTGTAGCCGTGTAGATGCAGCCTGTATGCGAGATCGTGATCTTCCATGCCGTTATGAAAGTTCTCGTCGAATATCTCGTGCTCAAGCACCTTTCGACTGAATAGACCGAAAGGCTGCACCGAGATTATTTCATTTCTGCGCAACAGTGAAGGTGCAAGGAACAGAGGCTTTTGGGAGTTTGCGTAAGTCGTCGCAACTCCGGCGATGCGCAAAGCGTAGAACGGTGCATGCTTTTTAATCCCGAAATTTAGCATCAGCCTCAGCCGAGATCTTGTAGAGATCATTGATGGCCTTATGCCGTTAGCATACGGCTGGGCGTAATCGCCTTTACCTTCTTTCAGTGATCCCAACATGTTATCGAAACCCCGAATATTACAAACATCGTCGTTGCTGAGTACGATGTATTTCACGTGCGGTTTTGCAAGCAGCGCCGTGATACCGGCGTTCATGCTTCGCGAAAAACTGAACAAAGGTCCACTATCCTCCACAAGCAACAGATCAACACCATTACTGTCAAGCTCCAATGCAAGCTTGCTGACTCGGTCAAGATTCACGTTCATGGTGGGTACTACCGCAGCAACGTTCCTCTCTTTTGCACCATCATCAATTAGTCTCATTTGCCGTAGTGCATCTGAGAGATGCTTTATATATGTGACACAAACAGGGGATTCAAGAGGACGATTGAACCGTGTAAGAGAGTCTCGGTTGCAAGACAATAGTGTTGAACAGCCATCCAATAATGGCATACATGGTAGCTATTCCCCTAACAATCTTTCGGCAATCCTGTTTGTGAAAGTGAAGAATTGCATGAAAGCAGAATGTAAACCGCGCTTGTCAGGACACATGAAGAATACTGAACTGGATGAACAAATGGCGGAATAACCGCAGATGAAAAACAGTCTTTGCTGAGAAGAGAGCAACATGAACGATCGTGCGTTCATGGCGATCTATAAAAGTTCAATCATGTATGAATAACGATGTAAGGCTGAAGCACAGACTGCACTAAACTGCTGGATCGGTGTTTAACTGGAAAAGAAAGAAAATGTAATTTCCAAGGCTTCAAAACTGCTGATTTCTGTTATTGTTACGGCATACAACAGGAAAACTTACTTGATCTCGGCGCTGACATCTATCAAGAATCAGAACTACCCGCACAATCTGTTTGAGGTCATCGTTGTAAAAAACTTTGAGGATGAAGAAACGGACAGGTTCATCAAGGATTCTGGCTTCGCATCCCTGCTTGTCGGGGAGAAATGTGCAGGGGAAATGATCCTGCTGGCATTCATGAAGAGCAGGGGTGTTGTTATATGCTTGCTTGATGACGATGACGTGTTCTCAAACGACAAATTGGAGAGAGTTTCACACGTGTTCTCAGAATACCCGGGTTGCGGATATTATCATAATCACCATTCAGTCATTGATGAAAACAGTGCCGATCTACCCTTCGAGGTTCGCGATGCCCCGCCAGACTCGATATGGTTTGAGAATTCTGACACTTTTCTGTCCAGTTTTCACAAATTATCACAATTCACACCGGATTTCAATCTCAGCAGCATATCCGTAGCAAGAGCAGTCATTGAGAATCATCTTATCGAATTGAGCAACATGCAGGCCGCAACGGATACAACATTTATGATACTGGGAATAGACTCGGATCTTGGTGTTTATCTCGACAATAGGAGATTGACCAGATACAGGATACACGGCAGTACTAGTGCAACGCTCAATCAGGAGAATTTGGCATCCGGAAAAAGTGCCGAGGAGCTGATGAAGAGGATAGTAACTCTACAGTTTCTTTATAACTCAACGAGGAAGCTTAAATTAAGGAGATTGATAGCTCAGAGACTGGTTGAATCTCAGTTGAAAATGGCCGTGCTTTGCGGGGTAACGACTCCCACATTGAGGCTCAAAGATCTGATTTCGTTTCTTGAGTCGGCAGTCTATCAGAAACAACGATACAAGGGGCTCCTCTTCATTTACTACCTGGTGTCACGACTGAACATGGAACTTGGAAGGAAGATGTATTTAAAGGACAGGTTCAGCCGCCAGAAGTTTAACAGGATAGTGTGAATTCCACCTTGTTTGCGGCTTGGATAGTACCCTCTTCACAATAATCGTGAAGCGTCAGAATGCACGGACAATGCCTCACAACTGGCATGGCACACGAGCTTGAGTATGGAAATGCGATGACATAACACCTGCCAATGTCATTCATCATAAATCTTATCCACATAATTCATGAATGCAGATTCGAATTCCGCGAAATTGAACCTTGTTCTGGAGGAGTATATTCGCTCTCTTTCTGATAGCCTTGTAGAAAGAGCCTCGGATACTTTTTGCACTGCCTCTTCCGTGTCATCATAGCCCAGACCAAACTCTCCGCAGTTTGTTATGTCTATCCAGGGACCTCCGGATTTCGGGACCACAGGAATGCATCCGAAATAAATCGCCTCAGCGACGGCGATGCCGTAATGTTCCTTCCTGTAAGTGTGGATATAGACAGACGCCTTGCAGAAAAGCTCAATCTTCTGCGCCTCCGAGGGATTCGGAACTATCTTCAGGTTTCCTGGAGAAGCTCGGCTCAACGACTCGACATAATTCCTGTGTTTCTCGTCCACGAATCCGGATATTACGAAATTTGCATCCACCTTTCTCGCAATTTCAAGCAACGGTTCGATTGTCTTCTGTGGAGATATTCTTCCGAACAGAAGAACCAGCTTTGGATCCTTCTCGGCAAGATTCACATCGATTCTGTAGCCGACTGGAATGTGAATATAATCCATGGAACGAGGATGGACTCCTACCATAGGAAGGAGTTTCATTGACAAGTCCTTGGTGTACTTTCCGTGCGTCAGAAACCTGCTTTTCCCGTAGACATCGTAAATGCGGGACAGCCTGATCATGTATAGACGCCCCTTATTTACCACTCTTCCATCCTCGTCTATGACTGAGTCTACAAAAGAGGGGCCATGGAGATAATTGATTGATGCGTCATATATAAAAGTCGTAGGATGATTATTAAAAGTAAGATCGTAGTTATTGAAGCCGAACCTCTTCAGCTCTTTCCGGAGTCTCCTGAAATTGGCAAGCAGGAGGAGTCTGTTCCTTTCAGAAAAGTATGGGTATCCTGTTTCGTACAATTTGGCGTACGCACTGGAGGCGAAACGATGATTCTTGTCCGTAACGGCGTCTATCGTATAACCTGAATTTTCAAGTACTCTTCGCACATCTTCGATCAGAGATAGCGTCCCGCCAAGAGCATTGAACTTTCCCAGGAACAGCGCCCTCATTTACTCACCAGGTGGCTCATCCCATATTATGGGGTGAGCTACAAGTAAGCTCGCAGATGTGCTGAACACTCAGCAGCATGCATATCACGCAGTAGAAATGAAACTGATCAATTATTCAATCCTCTTCCCTTATGAATTTCATTACCAATTTTATTCCCTCACTTAGAGGTATAAAAGAGGAGAGTGCCGGCGATCTGGCAACAAGGCGGGGAGCGGTTTGTATCACATCTGGTTCCATGTTAATTTGAAGATGCCCTCCTGCCTCCTCCGATATCATCTCAGCCAGCTGCGTGATGCTTGTTCCGACACCCGTGCCGATTTCATAACTTCCGGGATTGAACGCACCATCTATGGCGGATGCGATGAAATTGACGACATCTGTCACGTATACAAAGTCCCTGATGTCCTTGCCGTTACCGAGGAGCGTAATCGGTCCCCCCGAGAGAGCCATCTTTGAAAACAGATAAACTCCTCCCTTTCTACTTCCGCTGCCATATATGTTGTAAAAAGTCATGTCGTAAGCTCTCAGCGAGTAGAGCTTGCGGTAGAGATTTATCCACTCCACCGACTGCTTCTTTGACAATGAGTACGGATTAGAAGGGATGGCTGCGGATCCTGAGGATGGGAAGAACAGAATGCCATCGTTCTTCCGCGTCATTTCGAGGAACTTCATTGTCATTGCGAGATCGTCCTCGAAATATTCAAACGGCTTTTCGACAGACTTGCGTATCAGTCCCCTGGCTGCCAGGTGCACCACGACGTCGTATTTGCCGTTCGGAAATGGGTCCCCGATGTCGAAACCGGTCAAATCGTGCTTTACGGCCAGTGTTTTGAAAAGATGCGAACCGATGAATCCCTTGTGTCCTGTAATCAGAATTTTCATATTATCTCAGGCTGGCATCGTAAGGGAGTTAAAAGTAGCTTTCGTTGAGTAAATGATAAGTTCAATAAAGACCTAGCACTTAGTTCACCGTAACAGCAATGGCGACAGAAATATAACAACGTTAAGACGATGGGCGAGCAAACTCATGGACAAAAGAGAAAGCGCAGTAACAGGCAACCATTCGATTTGTGTAGACATTGCAGTTCTGAAAGATCCTAAACTGTTTGACACGCTGGATGCCCTCAGAAGACAGACCAGGAAACCTGACAGGATATTGATTGCCGACGGCGGTTCTCCGAAGGAATTTGTGGACAGAATTCTCAAGGAGTATGGTGATTTACCCGTTGAAGTCCGCAACCTGCCCGGGACACACATAGAGACAAAGGATGCTTCCATAGATTACATAGCCGAGGACGTCACAGCATTCCTCGATTCCGACGAAGTGCCGCCGCCTGAATGGCTGGAAAAAATGGTGGAACCGATAATTTCAGGCGATGCCGACTTTACTGGCGGCCCGACAAGACCGCCAAATGCACCGAAAAATGGCGTTGAGAGATACTACAATGAGCTGGACAGGAGAATCTACGAGAGCGATGTCGAGCAGGACATAGTCTACATACCTCTGGGCAACACAGCTTGGAAGACGTCGCTGCTTAAGGATCTTCGTTTCGACAGGAGAATAATATTTCGAGGCGGTGCCCCGGATTACGATCTGGAAATGAGAGCCGTCGACGCAGGGCATAAGGGACTCTTTGTGAAGGATGCATGGGTATACCACAACAAAGCAACTCAAAAAGGATATTTCGCCTTGATGAAACACAGATACAGGTATCTGGTCGGAGCTGCTGTGGTTATGATGAAGAATGGACGGTTGAAAAAGAGGCTCTCGGAAAAGAGAAAGAGTGTGAAAATGCCCTTTGCCTATATCGAGGCGGCCATGAAACCTGTTGCGCTGATTCACGCTTACCTCTACTGGAACCTGGTCGTAAAGAGGAAGTGAGCACCTTACAGGCTGAGATGCACGCTTGACGGCAATCGATTTTCAGCGCAAGCGGGATATGCAACAATTTATAAACATTGAGAGTTTCGTCAGCTACCACATTCAGGGTTACTGCATGAAGAGAAGTTCACGTGTATGGAAGAAACGGGGCAAGATGCGCTGGAAATGGCGAAAAAAGAGAATGCGGAGGAGAAAGAGAGCTCAGAAGATGAGGAAACAGTAAACCCCTTAATTTCATTTCACCCAGGGGGTTTGGGGTAGTCCGGTATCCTTGCGGGCTCCAGTAATATTTGATGGTTGAGACCTCCTGGCAGCGTATGAATTGTTCCTTTAACTGACGAAAGGATGATGAAATACTGGAGCGATGAGCTGCCTGAAAAGGAGGCACCCGCTGATGTGGGTTCAAATCCCACAACCCCCATATGGAAAAAAGTATCTGCCCTTAAGGACATAACTCGCGTTGCTCTCGAAATCGAAACTCTTGCAGGATTAAGATGAAGATAGGATGGAAACTGGATGAACATCGGATGCTTAAAAAAGCCGGAATAAGCCATTCGCTCTTCATAGATGCATTTTCCAGCACATATCGAAAGAACAAGTACAGAGAATGGAACGCCCTAGGTGTCAGAGAGGCAGAAAAAATAGGTATCATGTTCAGCAAGGAAACACCGCCTCAGTCTCTCTTCGAAATCTTTCTTGAAGGAATATATGATTTCGCGGATTTCTATCCTAACAAAGGTGATGTTGTCATAGACGTCGGTGCAGGATACGGTGATTCAGCGCTTTGGTGGTGGAAGAAATTTGGTGCCGATGTCTATGCTTATGAAGTGCTGCCCCAAGTGTATAAGGTGCTTGTGGAAAATATCAGATTGAACAATGCCAGTGTCAATGTTTTCAACCTGGCAATAGGCGATGGGAACCGTACGAGTGGATATTTGCCCGCATCGGGAAATATGCTCCAGATAGCACATGATACTCAGGAGGGCAACGATTTTTTGACGACAAAAATTGATTCTCTGAATATCCCAGAGCCAGCAGTCATCAAAATCGACGTGGAAGGATTTGAACTGAAAGTATTACACGGTGCTGAAAAGATAATAGAAACTCATAGACCCAGAATAATCATTGAAACACACAGCATTGAATTGCGCGAGGAATGCCACGCTTTCTTGGGGAAACATGAATACATTCTGAAACAAGTAGGCAGGACAGTTAAACCAAAACACAGTTGGATGGATGAGGTGACGAACCTCTTTTATTCGCCGGGCTGAAAGGCGCATCCTCAAACTTAAGATACGGAAGAATTAAGAAGTATTCAGTTACGCCGCTTCAGCGTGATTATCTGAACTGCAACCTTTTCAATGTCACTGACACAGTTTCTCAACCAGAAATTGTGCAGCCGCACCGAAACCCTTCCTGGCATTTTCTGATTTGGTGAAACCATGACCTTCGTCAGGAAAAACAACATAATCGACATGTCTGCCAAGCTGCCTGAGTTTTTCCACCATCTGATCGGATTCGGCCTTGACTACCCTCGGATCGTTGGCCCCCTGGATTATCAGCAGGTCTGCCTTCGTTCTGTCAATGTAGGTTATTGGCGATCTCTGCATCAGGAAGTCTGACTCGGTTTCCGGGTCGCCAACCCAATCCTTCATAAACCGGCGCCAGAACGGTGGAACAGACCTGCAGAATGTGAGAAGATTGGAGGGTCCGCAGATGTCCACCCCTGCCTTCCAGTACTCCGGAAGCCGTGTTACACAGGAAAGCGTTGCAAATCCTCCGAAGCTTCCTCCGAAAACAGCCATTCTGCTGCCATCCACCTCTTTTCTGCCAACAAGCCATTCTGCTGCGAACTTCAGATCCTGAAGTTCTCCTCCTCCCCAGTCTCTGTGAATCAGCTTCTGATAGGATTTTCCGTAGCCTGTGGACCCTCTGATATTTGGACAGAAGACTCCGATGCCTGAATACTGAAGGAACTGATAGAGACCTTCATACCCCCATCCGGGCCTCTCCTGCGACTCCGGGCCGCCGTGGATTGAGAGCACCACGGGAAACTTTGCCTTCCGACCGACCGGTTTGTAGTAGAAAGCAGGAATCATCCTCCCGTCGAATGAATTGTAATGGACAAGAGAGGGTGGCGGTATGCCGGCTGGAACACCGCCTGCCATGCTGTCGGTCAATATTGTGCTCTTCCTGCGCGCCAGTTCCAGAAGCATAATCTCCGGCGGGCTTGCATCCGGGCCCCAGACAAACGCAACTGTCTTTCTCATCCTGTCGGTTGACATGCCTGTCAGGCTGCTGTAGAGGTGGCCCCTGCATGGCATTCGTATCCTGGCGAATTTAGAACCCGGTCTTCCAAGATAAAGTTCAGAGTAGCCTTCATTGTTAATGGAATAAAGCAACTCCCTGCTGACCGCCGAGTAGAGAACGCTTTCCACATCGTGTTTTCCATGATATACCGGAACAAGTGCGCCGCTCTTTGGATTGAAGAGCGAGAGATGACTGAATTCACTGCCCAAATCAGAGAGCACAAGAACATTGCCGCCTTTTGTCCAGCCTACCGCATCCACAGCAGCTTCTTCTTCATGCGGAAGTATTTCAGTATTCTTCGAACTCTTTATGTCGTGAATAAAGCTGTGCCTGTTCGT
>JAKABN010000031.1 GCA_021796895.1 Thermoplasmata archaeon
CACTACTATGTACACATCAATTGAAGTTCTGGGGAACTGCTCCACGAAAACGACATGCTCCAGTGCCTCCGCAAGTATCTTGGATATTTCGACGGATCTTCTGTCGGGACCGGGCCTCTTGCGGTCCTCCACAGAAAACGAGAGCATGTTATAGTTGCACTGGACAATCGCTCTTGTAGGGTCCTGCAGATGCCTCGGGTGACACTCCCTCGGTCCGTAAACAGCTGCGAGTATCTTGTTCTTGCCCATCTCTACATAGGCCGAACCGTCCGCCTGCTTCAGAACTCCTGCCTCGATCTTTATTGGTCTAAGTTCATCGGCTTTTCTGCCGTCAATTCTCTTTCCTTCCTCGTCTATCAGTTTAAGCCCTTCGGGCAAATCCATACTCATCAATTCACCATTACCGTAACAAAACTATTCTCTTCCTGAATTGCCATTTCTCAGGAACTCCCTTACTCTGTCAGTGAGGCCGAATGTCTGGGCCCCCGTGTCAATCATCTCTATGGCCTTTGCCACCAGCAGGACCTTCTCTATCGGACCATCAATCCAGATCTTGCCGTTACGTCCCACAATTAACTTGCAACCCGTCTCAGATTTGAGCATCTCCATCATCGATCCTTTCCTGCCGATGACGCGTGGAACCTTGCCGAAGGTCACTTCAACTATGTGACCGCCATTCAGCTTCTTCAGTCCCTGTTCTCTCATAGTTACCTGTACATGCTTGGAGTCGTCCACGGAGAGTATGACGGCTGTTACGTTATCACCGATCTCGAGATACTTTGCCGTGGCGTTGAATTCGACCTTCCACGGGGATTCTGAAGCATGAAGCAGGGCAGGATACGGTGAGGAGATATCAAGCAGCCAGCTCGATGTGTTTATGCCCGAGACTGTCCCTATTACCTCATCTCCTGAGAACGGCACATACCTCCCGGCAAGCGGTATCACATCAACGAAATTCGGCTTGTCCGTCCTGAGACCAAGCGTGGAAGCGTAATAGTGCCCTCCCTTCCCGTATATGCCGAAACCGGGTTTCCTGCCTTCGCAGTTTATCGGTTCCCCAGGTACTACAATCTCCCTGACTCCTGCGGTGGACTGGGGCATAAAAATCTCATTCTCCGTTTTTTTGGTTAAAACAGGTTCTAATCGGGTACCCTATTTTAATATTTTGGTTTCCGCCCTTCCCCTTGTCTTCTGCCCTATCTTCTCGACCAGGTCAGTCTGCATGCCGGCCGGAAGCTCAAGGACACCAACCCAGTGGCCGTCATTCAGCCACTCCTCTTTTGTTATCCTGCCCAGTGACACCAGATCCTCGTAACATCTGCCGTAATCCTCGCCGTTGAGTTTCACCGCAATCCTGGAATTCTCAAATCTAATGGGAATCAGGGGCCTCAGGGCATCAAGCACTTCCTGCACCTGAGAATCCGCGGATCTGAACGGATCAATTCTGACTCTGGCCTCTTCCATCGCAGCCTCGATTCTGGTTAGCGGGTGAGGTGCATGTGTCTGCGGATTAATTGCGTTCCTGGCAATCGTTGCGGCGACCTGCTTTCTCTTGGTTTCCGCCATGACATGGCGCTGCTCTGTGGTCAGTTGCACCTGTCCTTTTTCCAGTATGGTGCGTGCAATCGTGCCCACGTCATTCGTGCCAAACAGCTCAATCAATTTTTCCTCTGACTGCTTCGTGCCTTTGCCGGCATCCTTGAAAATCTCCTCGACGGCCATGTGGTTGGCAACGTCGACCTCTTTTCCGTCCTTCAGATATTTGACGATCTTCGGATCTATCAGTATTTCAAACGTCTCGCCTTTGTATTCGTACCTGCCAACGATTGCATCATCAAGGTCAACCATGAATGCGCACCGACTGTGAGGCAGGCAACCTTATCAGGCGCCCACCATTTTGACATATTTCTCAACCTCAGAAGGTTCGAGTTTGCGGAAATCCTTTCCAGCCGTCACGAGACCAATCTCTATTGCCTTTGGATTGAGCTCCTCCTCTGTCGCCTTTTTCAATCCTTTCAGCGCGAGCACAAGCGCTTCTTCAGTGGAAAGTTCCTCCTTGTAATTTTCCTCGAAGAAATCCATCACGACATTTCTGCCTGCACCTATGGAACTCGCTTTGTAGGAGGCGAGACCGCCGCTGGGATCTGTCTCGAAAAGATGCGCACCGCGATCGTCAACACCAGCCACGAGAAGCGATGTTCCGAACGGTCTGACACCGCCGTATTGCGTGTACTGCTGTTTGTAATCGCATATCCTCTTGACCAGCGCCTCGATGCCGATCCTGTCGCCGTATGTTATCTTGTTCACCTGAGACATTACCCGCGCATTGTCAACAAGCACTCTGGCATCCGCCACCAGGCCGGATGTGGCGCATCCTATGTGATCGTCTATCAGGTAGATTTTCTCCATGGATGAGGGCTCCATGAGTCTGCTCGCTATGCGCTTATCGACTATGAGGGCCACACCGTCCTTGAATTTCACGCCGACAGTTGTCGTGCCGCGTCTTACCGCCTCTCTGGCGTACTCTACCTGAAACAATCTACCGTCAGGTGAGAAGACTGTAATTGCTCTATCGTAAGCCATCTGTCCCGGCTGCATTTATTTAACCAACTCCGAATATGACATGTGTTCCGAAGCTGCTTATTGTATTTAGGCATAAAAACTCTTCTTCCACGGTGTCTGCACAGCAAAACGCTGTATCTCTCTGCGGATGTGACAATATTTCAGAGCATTGATCTGAGTGCTTTGAGAGTACCCGACGCACCAAGTGTCTTAAGCGAGTATGTTCCGCGTTGACAGTTGAGTGCCTCTACGACAGCTCCCAGACGATCGTGGCTGCATCTTATCACCGCGATTCCGTCTTCTACGAATATCAGTTTTATCTGTGCACTTGCATAGAGTGCCCTGTCCATGCTCGATTCTATGGCCCTAGATGCCTCACCCCTGTTTCTCGGAAAAGGCTCGAACCCTACCGCGACGTATCTCTTTCTGCCGCTCTTGTCCCTGACAGTCAATTGAGATGCAGTCCGTCAACGCCTATTTAACAAAGTCGATGCTTCTCTCCTGCACATTGCCCTGGGAAAGCATGAAAGGTGATTTGACACCGGTTATTACAACCAGCACTTTGATTTTTCCCGCAGACTCGGGTTCGACGCTGCATCCCCATATGATTCTGGACTTTGATCCCATGGCAGATGAGGCCGCTTCTGCCACTCTTTCCGCCTCCTTCAGCGTCATGTCCTCGCCCCCAACGACTCTTATCAACGCGCCTCTCGCCTCTCTTATATCAACGTCCCCTAATAACGGAGACGAGAGTGCCTGTCTGAGGGCATCTTCGACGCGCTCATCTTTGGGACCTGACGATTCTCCTATACCTATCATCGCGACGCCGCCTGATCCCATGATTGTTTTTATGTCTGCAAAGTCTATGTTGACAAGACCGGGTTTAGTGACTATTTCCGTAATGCCCTTTATGCACTGAGAGAGCACCTCGTCTGCAACCCTGAATGCCGCATCCAGAGGCAACCGTGGTACAATCTCCAGAAGCTTGTCATTTGGTATCACGACGGTAGTGTCCGCATATGTTCGAAGGCGTTCGAGCCCGCGGAGTGCATTCTGCATCCTCATAGTGCCTTCCGCCTTGAATGGCAGTGTTACAACGGCCATGACAAGTGCCCTGTTTTCCTTTGCGATCTGTGCTACTACAGGTATAGACCCTGTCCCTGTTCCGCCGCCCATCCCTGCGGTTATGAAAACGACATCGTCATGCTCAACGTACTTTCTGATATCCTCTCTCGCTTCTTCCGCCGCCTGGTTTCCCACTTCCGGGATAGCTCCTGCGCCGAGTCCTCTCGTCAGTCTCCTGCCAAGCAGAACTTTGTGCGGGGCGTTGAGTAGAAGGAGATGCCTTGCGTCGGTGTTGGCCGCAACAAGAGATGCTCCGAATATTCCAGACTGGTGCAGTCTCCGTATTGTATTGGACCCGCCTCCACCGCAGCCAAATATGCTTATTCTCACTTTCAGTGATTCTACTAAGCGCATCAGCTCTTCATCTGTTGCGTCCGAAAACGTTCCATCTGTTCTGTCCTGATTGACCCTTAAGGCATCCTCGACTATCGATTCCATTTAAATCCCATCCCGAGAAAGGTAGTTTAACGGTATTGTCTCGGATATATTTAAAACATAATGCAACTGTCAGACGATTGTCATGCGTTTTCACACTTGAAATCAGGAAGAGTCGAGTGTTTTCGTGCGCGTGATGATCATTGGTGCCTGCGTCACTCTACCCCGTCTTTTCTGCAGGAGTCCGCCACATGACGCCGTTGCAACTTCCGACGCCGGCACTTCCATTGCCCTCGCCACTTCATCTGGCGCCCACTGTGCAGTGTTATGCATCGTGTGATTGGCAGATTCCTCCGACATGGAAGTAAGTTGCGCAAGCGCAGCATATCGGTATTCCCATGCAAAGGGGAAACAGATTCTCAAGATTTATATAGTGAAAACTCAATTGTGGATTATACTAATCGACGTTAGTATATTGTATTTAAATGAGGGGAAAGAATGAATAAACTGACCATAGTTGTGGTAGTTGTTGCCATAGTGATCGTTGTCGCAGGCATCACCGCCGGTGTAGTGCTCATTAAAAAGGCACCGACAAAGACATCCGTTGTGTTTTCCGGCTGGGTCTCAAGCGGCGCAGAGTACACATTCGATCAGCAGATGGTCGCTACTTTCAATGCACAGCACAAGAACATCTCCGTAGTCTTCGAACCCATCACTTCTAACTATTATGCATCGCTTTCGACGAAGTTTTCAACAAACACGGCTCCGTCCGTGTTTTACATGGAAAACAATGTTCTGCCCGCATACGCCAAGGCAGGCTATCTGGCGAATCTGTCTTCCGTCCTGGCTTCAAACACATCTTACGACCTCCAGGGATTCGTTCCCAATATTGTAAACACGTTCCATTACAAGGGCGGACTGTTTGCTGCCCCGAAGGACTGGAATCCACTTTTCATCTATTACAACAAGGCAATATTCAACCAGGAGCACGTGCCTTATCCGGCCAATCTGACATCCTGGAACTGGTCGACAATGCTCAGCACTCTGACTGCCCTCAAGAATAACATGTCCCTTCTTCCAGGCAGTGGTAGCGGTTACTATCCCATGGTCATAGGTCCGCAGTTTGCCAGAATACTCGCATTCATGCATCAGGCCGGAGGACAGTGGATAAATCCGACAGGCACGGGTGCTTCAAGCAACAGCGCAGGACTCCTCTCAGCCATCAAATTCTGGTACGGTCTGTACTCTAAGGGACTTGCAGGTCTCAACACTAATCTTTCAGCAGGGTGGAACGGAGGAGATTTCGCCACAGGCAAGGTAGGAATGGTTATGAGCGGAGGATGGACTGTGCCGGTGGCTACTGGAAACGGCTCCTTCTTCAAGACTAACCTGCAGGATCTTGGCTATTACCACACGCCATCTGGTATTCAGAATGGTACTATGATGTTCAGTGTCGGCCTGGCGGTCAACAGTCACCTTTCTGGCGCCAAGAAGTGGGCGGCTGAACAGTTCGTGGAATATTTCACCGGTCCGACAGGTGAAAAGCAGTGGGTGAGTCTCGGTCTGGCTCTGCCTTCGAGAACGGCTATACTCCAGAGTTCGACATACGCGGCTGAGCAGCCAATCCTGGCATATGCAGGCAGTACCGAGTTCCCGTACGCATACGGATGGAATTACAACACTACCAACTTCAGTGCGGCCGAATCTGGTGCTCACACGATAATCGTTTCGATGTTTGCGGGGAAACTCACACCGACACAGGCGTACCAGCAGATACTTGCAAAAACAAACTCGAGTCTGGCGGGCTCTTCGTCTCTCTGACGTTCGACGCTGGATGGGGATGGGATGATACTTGGCTGCGGCTGCTGCAATGCGGCAGAGATTCCGGCCGATGGCCGGAGTTCGTGACGCCGGCAGCAGACTGGAGAGCAGAACCGCATATCTCCTTATCGCCCCCCTTTTTATTCTTCTGGGATCTTTTGTTTTTTTCCCTGCTGCGTTCTCATTTTACGTCAGTCTGTTCCACTACGATCCTTTCAACCACAGCATTTATTATGTCGGATTCAACAACTATCTGAGTGTTTTTGACAGCCCACTATTCCGCCTGGCGGTAATCAACGCGCTCATATACACGACGGTAGTGGTATCGACTCAGACTTTCCTTGCGTTCGGCCTTGCCCTGCTGTTCAACAGGCGCTTCCTGATATCCAAGGTCACGCGTGCCTTTGTATTCCTCCCCGCTATAACTTCTTCAGTCGCCTTGTCGATAATCTTTATCTGGTTTTTCTCAAAGCAGGGTTTGCTGAATTACATCCTTGCGCCACTGGGGATAGCGTCTCAGAACTGGCTCTTCAGTACGACATACGCATTCCCTTCAATCATGATGCTTAACATATTTTCCACTTCTCCGTATTTCATGATTATGTATCTCGCCGGTCTTCAGTCAATTCCTTCCCCGATCATGGAGGCAGCCGCAATTGACGGCGTGATTTCCCCGTGGTCCAAGTTCAGATATTTCTATTTTCCAATGCTAACATTCACGACGCTTTTTGTTGTCATACTCGGTATAATAGGAAGTATCCAGCTGTTCGATCAGGTATTCGTCATGACTGACGGTGGTCCCGCCTATGCCACTTACGTGCCCATGATATACATATTCAACAGGGCGTATCTTTATCCCGGTCTGATTGGCGTGAGCGCCGCGGCGTCGTTTCTTCTTTTTGTCATCATAATGGTGATAACAATAGCGCAGCGTAACTTCCTGAAGGAGATGAAATGGTGACTCCTTCAGAGCTCTTTCGATATGCAATTCACAAATTCAGGCATCTCCTCAGAGGCAATGGAGGCACGGAAGAACTGGAAATCAACAGAATGAGTTTGCCCAGGAAACTTCTCCTTGAGGCGGCGATGATAATGGTGGCGGTAGTGTATGTTGTACCATTTTACTGGATGGTCCTCAAGGCTACGAGAATCAGCATACTTGCAAACTTTCCTCCCGATCTGAATCCATTTTCCAGGACCAGTTTTAATAATTTCATCAACAACTTTCATCAGGTATGGAGTTTTGGCAACTTTCCCACATGGTATTTCAACAGCATACTGGTTTCCTCAGTCGTAGTCACAACAAGCGTAATGGTCGGAGCAATGGCCGGTTACGCATTTGCGAGATTGAAATTCAGGGGCCGGAACATCCTTTTTTATGTTGTTTTGGGCACATTGATGATACCGTTCCCGGTCATACTCATAGCGTCTTATGTATTCATGGTGGATATAGGTTGGATCAACTCATACCAGGGGCTGATCCTGCCCCAGATTGCGTCGGCAGTCAATGTCTTCCTGATGCGCCAGTATTTTCTCACCATTCCATCCGAGATCGAAGATGCAGCCAAAATCGACGGACTCAGACCATGGCAGATATTTTATCGCATTTCAGCACCGCTTGCGAAACCAGCATTTGCCGCCAGCGCCATCTACACGTTCATAGGTTCATGGAATAATTTTCTCTGGCCATTGCTTGAAGCGCAGACCGTAAACTACTGGACGCTCCCACTGGCGCTCAACTTCTTCAAGGGCGCCAATGGCACTCAGATATACTGGAATCAGATGATGATGGCGGATATACTAGCACTCATACCAACATTCATAATTTATATGATATTCGAACGCTATTTCATTCAGGGCATTTCGCTGACAGGAACGAAGGGGTGAATAAGTGGGCGTCTGTGTCAGCAATCTCGTAGTACAATACGGCACAACCAGAGCCGTGGACAACGTGAGCTTTGAAGTGAGAGACGGTGAGTTCCTCGTCATTCTGGGTCCGTCGGGATGTGGAAAGACCACCATCCTGCGCTGTATCGCCGGACTGGTCGAACCCACTTCGGGTGAAATAACCATCGATGGAAGGGTCGTGAACGGTATTTACCCCTCGGAGAGAAACATAGCCATGGTCTTCCAGAATTATGCACTGTATCCACACATGACCGTGCACGACAACATAGCGCTCAACATGAAAATGAAGAAGATACCAAAGCCGGAAATCGAGAAACGAGTAAAGGACGTTGCGCTCAAGCTTCAGATAAGCGAACTGCTGCAAAAGAAACCCAGGCAACTTTCAGGAGGGCAGGCACAAAGAGTCGGACTCGCCAGGGCCATGGTCCGTGATCCGGCAGCCTTCCTTATGGATGAGCCGCTCTCCAACCTGGATGCGAAACTTCGCAACGAAATGAGAGATGAGATGAAACGCTTTCAGAAAATCACAGGCAGGTCCATAGTTTATGTTACACATGACCAGATCGAGGCCATGACTCTCGGCGACAGGATACTCGTGCTAAATCACGGGAAGGCTATCCAGATTGACGAGCCGCGGAAACTCTTTGACGAGCCAAACCACCTTTTCGTGGCCGGCTTCCTCGGCAATCCGCCGATGAATATAATGCCGTGCGATGTCAGGCTCACCGGAGCGGGAAGATATGACATGAAATTCGGCTCAAACAGGGTGAAGGTTGAAATAAAGGACTCAATGACGCCCTCAGCCAGCACGTCTATGGGCTTCCGCCCCACTGATGTAATAATCTCCGACGACGGTCCTTTCAGAGCATCCCTCGATTATGTCGAACTTCTTGGAACGGAGATGAACGCTCATTTCAGAATCGGCGAAGGAAGATTCATAGCAAGGCTGCTGCGCGATTCCATCACAGAGAAACTCTTCCAGACTAAGAGTGGCACCGATGTGTCTTTCGGTGTCAGGGCGAACAGGATTTTCATTTTCGACTCGCTCAGCGGCCACAGATATAATGCGTTGTTAGATTCAGCAGACGCTTGATGCAGGGATGGAGCTATGTGCAGGAGAATGGCATTCAATGAACCCGAATGAATGCAGGACGCTGTTCCGCAAGGAATTTGCGCGCTGTAGCAGAATGAGTTCCAGCGACAATACACGGGTGCTCGATGCATGGGTTGTCGAGAATTTGCCGGGCCTCAGGCGCGGTGATTACCTCTCATTTGTAAAGGGAAGGAAATCACATTTCATTGTGCTGCAAAACGGCAGCATCAATACGGCATCATCAGGTAGATTCAGGACGGGAATCTGGTTCGGCGGCCACGGTCATGTTTCGTCATTCGATGTGAACGTCTCCGGAAAATACTGTGCCGCCTCGTTCCGGAAGCAGGTGAGGACACCTGCCTACACTTACAGGTTGTACGAGCGTTTCGAGCGTATCGATTTTGTTCCCTTTGACAAGAAGGCCGTTGCCATCGCGCTGATGTTCCCGGAGCGGGAGACTGCGGTAATGGAAATGGCAATTGACCACAGAATCATGTGGCCGGAAGACAGAACTGACCACGAGTATGTGCTTTCAAGAATGTCTTCGGGCGTATACCGTGTCAGAAGCACTCTGGCCGATACGGATATTTCAGTCAGCGGAATGGAATGCAGCGCATCGCTCGACAGTAATGTTCTGAAGATCAAAGTGCAGGGCAAAGGTTTCTGCTTCATTTCCATAGGGACCGCGCGCAACCGTGCCGGCATAGAAGATTTTGCGAGGAGCATCGATTACCATTCCTCCATTTCCAAGAACTGTGTACTTGTAACTCCATCGTTTGAAATGAACAAATATTTTCTGTGGGCGAAGCACGATATTCTCGAATTGTTTTCGGAATCCGGACAGGGGAATGGTTTCTTCGCAGGCATGCCGGAATTTTCGTGGTTCTTCGGTCGCGACGGAGAATGGATGAGCATGGCAGCAACGGAGTGCGGGCTGCACGAACTTGCAGCCGCCCACCTTGACATGCTGGCGAAGCACTCCGATGGCGGACGTATTCCTCATGAGATTCCGCTCACCGACAGCAACGGAAATCAGCATTACGGCATGAGCGGAGACGTTCTGCCAACAAGATTCATGTCGGCAGACAGCACTCCGCTGTGGATCATGTCAGTGCTGAAACTCGGCAGGTGGCACAGGATGAAGAAACAGGAAGAGATGCTGAAGAAGGCCGTGGATTTCTGCATATCCTGCGACAGAAACGGAGATGTGCTAATTGAAAACAGATTCAAGGACGGGCTCATAGGCTGGCCAGAATCCTGGTCATCATATCGCGACGGCTCATGCATCGATGTCAATGCATGGTGGCTTAAGGCGCTGGAGGAGTATTCCAGGACGCATGCTGAGTTTGAGAAGCTGGCCGGGACAGGCATGGACAACTACCTGTCCACTTTCTTCCGGCTCGACAACGGAAGTCTCACCGTTTTCGACTCAGTGGATGGAAAGCTGCAAAGAAAGATCAAGAGCCCGATGGAAATCGTGCCCGCGATGTACTGGCGTAATGACCTTATGCGCTCACTCGTCTCCTCGCTCTCGGGCGATGACATGATCACTCCGTGGGGCGTTCGTTCGATGTCCTCTTCTGATCCGATGTATGATCGGGGTTATCACACAGGCGAGGTCTGGCCGCTGATGACCGGCTGGTTTGCCATCGCAGCATACAGAAATGGTTTCGCGGAAACAGGTTTCAGGCTCCTCGAGTCATTCCCGATGCTTGCCTTTTCCAGTCAGGAGCCTGGCAGGATCGGTGAAACTTACCATCCTGAATATATACATTCGATGGGACAGTTTGCACAGGGATGGTCCTCTTCTCTCTTCGTTCAGGCGGTAATCGAAGGAATGTTCGGCGTTGATCCTGACGGAACCACCGGAAGTTCCGGTCTGACGAGATCCATGGAGGCACATCTTCCGGACGGATGGGCGTTCATGAAACTCAGGCGCATTCCATACCGGGGAAGACTTTACGATTTATCGGTAACTAGAAAAGGTCACAGGGTGATTGACTCGGGGCCTGTGAAATCAGATGAACGGGGAAACAGGAGTCCTGAGAACCGAGCCCGCCGGCGACATGCACATCTCGCTCGCAAATGAGGGTGCTTATTTCTGCGGTTTTGCGGATTTTTCAACCCATCCAATGGGATCGCACCTGCCTGGTGAGATGGGCGGTCTATGGGATCCGCCTATACGACTGCTCACAGGTTTCAACGTCAGAATCAGGGGCAGAAAGGCGCTCCCTTCAGGGCTGTGCTTGAGTGCATCGCGGGCGGAGCTGGATTACGGCGTCTTCACTATCGATGTCAGTATGCCGAAGGATGTGCTTATGTTCATCGCCGTGCGCAATGAGTGTGGTAACGAGGTTCAGGTCAGCATGGACATGAATCTGCGCCCGATGTGGCTCAGCGATTTCGATACGAGCCATACGGTAGATGTGCTGAAGGGGGAAGTGTCGCTCAAAGTCCCTTCAATCGGCAAGAAATATGTGCTCAAAACAGATGCATGCAATCTGTCGGCGAGCGCCTCGGAGATACGCGCGAGTGCTAATCGTGACTTCACAATGGCTCTGTATCGCATCACTGGAAAAAGCCGGGTTGATGCTGTAACAGCGCTGAAGCGCACGACATTGAACAACAACAGACGCGCCCGCAATACCGTTCTGGAAACGGACGACGGGAAACTGTCCCAGTCGTTTTACTGGGCGAAGCACAGTCTCGGCATGCTGACGCACAGGCAGGACGGCATAGGCAGGGGGCTCACCGCGGGTCACTGCGATTTTCCGTGGTATTTTTCCGTGGATTTTTTCTATTCCATCGATGCGCTTCTTGAAACCGGGATGAGTGCGGTAGCCAGAGACACGCTAAAGCTGTTCATCCGTCATGCAAGAGCACAGCGTGGGCGTGTGCCTCACGAAATCGTCACAAACGGTGTGATATACAATCCCGGTGACCTCGAAGAGAGCGCGATGCTGACCACGGCTATGCTGAAATACGCGGCGTGGTCCGGCGACACAGGCTTCGCCAGAGCGCATTTCCGTGACGCTCTTGCATCACTCAATTTTGTAAACTCAATGAAATTTGCCGGTCCGGGAATAATGGAGGACGCGGCGCGCGGACATTCTGTCGAAATAGACACGATATGCTATTTCATCGAAGGCGTGGAATCGCTCATTGCCCTCAGAAGCATGGCTTTCGGCGGAAAGTCTTCGACTTTTGCTGCGGAGATTGATGAACTGCTGATGGCATCTGAAGAAGCGGCACACATTGTCAACAGAGTCATGTGGAGCAATGATCTCTCAACCTATGCGAATCGCATGTCCAACGGCGTGCCGGAGTATCTTGGCTTCTGGACGTCGATAGCTCCTTTCCTGACCTGCATTGCACCTCGGCGCAGATATCGCAGTTTCGTCGAATCGGAAAGCGGCCTGAAGGGCATGACTGGAAGTGACGGCCTGCAGATAGGCTCACAGTTGCCGAAGGCAATGGCCATACAGAACGGGCTGATGTCGCTGGCCGCTTCAAATTACGGCGATGCCGGAAGAGCTTTGTGGTTCTATATGCGAAATATCTCCAGGACGGGCGCGTTCATGCCGGGTGTTGTGCCAGAGATACTCAATGATCCGGCGGGATGCTATCTGCAGGCATGGTCGTCGGCGGCCGTGATTCATCCGCTCGTCGGTGGAATCCTTGGAATAACTCCGGTAGAGGGAAGATTGCGTGATGGAAAGAGGGTTGGAAGTGCACTGGATGGATTGAAGATAAGAGGTCTTCAGTTCAGGGGGAGTAAATACGATTTTGAGGTCGTCAAAGGCAGAGTTGCAGGCTGCAGCCACTGAGCACCGGAATCAGGTGCAGTCTGCCACCTGTCACGTGGAATCGTCACGCAGATTCCAGCGTGATCATCTCCGCCTCAATGTCTTCTACCATCGAATTGTAGCCGCCCACGACGAACTTCTGTCCGTCCGATTCCACTGTGAAATTGACGATGTCGGGACTAGCCTTCACGTCCGTGACAATGCCCTTCAATGAAATCAGGCAGCCATCGATGCGGCGACGACCCTTCACGGTTGCAGTGATCTTCCTGTTGTGGGAAACAAGCTTCAGCATGTCGTTAACCGCAAGTCTCTGCGATGAATATTTCGCCGGTAAATGCAGCTTCTTCTGGAACAGTGTGTCGGAAGCATACCACGCATTGAAGAAGCTGTGCGTCAGGAACCAGGACATATCAGCGTCGTTGAAAACATAACCGTAACGTCTTTCCGCCGGAAGCAGTGCAATCTTTCTGGGCATGAATGTGGTTCCGCTCACGTCGCCGATTATTGAGAAGAACTGACCAAGCTTCGCATATCTTATCTCGCTGAACAGGGCGGAATGCTTCTGGAGGAACTCGTCTTCATATCTTTCCCTGTCGATTCCGAAAACAAGCAGCACTGCCTTCAGACCTTCTTTGACCCGTCCGGACAGCGCGCCATAGAATTCGGGCAGCATGCCGGGTATGGACTCTATGCAGACCGTGTCGTTTGCCCCGGCAATAACAGAACGTGAGTTTATGACGAAACTTTTCCACTGCCTGCTGAACCACATCGATGGCGCATTGTCTCTCGTTTTTCTTTCGGAATGTGCCCAGTTCAGCAGTTCATCTCTGTTTTCCTCAAGCTCCCTGGATATGTTATCCAGTATCAGTTCCGCATCTATCGGCATGTACAGCTTTGGCCTGCTGTCCTGTATGTTTATGAAATTCTTACGTTCCAGGCCTGAAGTGATGTCATACAGCTGTGGCTGTCTGAGATTCAGCTTCCTCAGCAGATCCTTTGTCGTTGCCCCTCCCTGTTCGACCAGGAATTTATAGACAATCGACTCATTTTCTGAGAGACCTATACTTCTCAGCAGTTTCAGCATCGGACTATTCTGGTCTCTCAGGTTGCTCACCGGCGGGATTAATGGCACAGGCTTTATTTTACTTTTGTAAATTGCAAACTTTGTCAGGCAGTATCCAGATGTATCCTGCACACGTCGCAGTGCATGCTGCCGTCCACTTCCGATCCGCATTCAGGACACGACGGGGCAAGGGGCATGCCGCATCCGCAGGACAGCATTCCCGCCTGCTCGAAATTTCCGCATGAATCGCAGCGTATCAGCGTTCCGACCGGTTCGTCGAAGACTGCCCCGCAGCATCTGCAGAAACCATCCTCTTCATAGACAGCCACGCTGCATACCGGGCAGATGTATCCGTGCAGACTCTCCAGATGGTAGCCGCATGATGTGCAGAACGTGTCTTCTGCATTCAGCATGATTTCGCAGTTCATGCAATGAAAGCTTACGGCAACGGGTAATCCCTGAATCTGCGCAAATTCCGCGAATTTTGGCACCCAGGTAGCCGTCGTGATGGTTTTCGCCATGTCACCCGTCTTTCCACATCTGAGACAGGAGTTACCGGCAATGTAACATCCTCTATGGTATGCTGCGCCGCAGTCGCAGTCGAGCCTGTCGGGACACGTTCCAACATCGCCGAGACAGGCAGAACATGTTAGTGCACAAGGCCCCGTGGTCACCGGTCCAAGGAGTTTCGATCTTATCGCAGCAGCAAGATCCTTTGCAGCGGTGCCGAATTGCGAAGCAAGGACAGTGCACATTAATGCCACCGCGTTTACCGTTTGTTTAAAACGCGCTTCCATTTCCATCCTCAATGGGCATTGTATGATAGAAGTCTTTCGTACCATGCGGAATTGTGACAAAAGGGGTGGGTCGGTGGCAATCATCGCAAGCTCAGGAGTATAATTACAAAATCTTACCAGGCTTCTGCGGATCGCCCTGTTTGCGCGTTGCCGGGCGTCATGACACGGGAGTAGGCTTCATCAGGTTTGCCTTCAGCGTTCCGAGGAACGTGCCGTCTAGAAGATACAGTTTGCCCGCGTTGCTCTTTATCAGGCCGTTCTTGAAGAGGGGTCCGAGTCCCATGACGCCCCGTCTGTTGACGGGCGTTCCGGTGAGGAGTGGATTGAATGCAGGCAGGACGATGACTTCTTCAGGCATGCTGTTGTAACGTTTTGTCGGATCCTTCCTTCGCAACGGGGCACGGAACCAGCATTTCTCCACATAACGGTTATCCAGAGAATCTGTAAACTCGACGGCAGGGTGAACGTGGCCCATAATCAGTGTGTTCTGGTTCATCATCGACTGGAGAGGCCAGGTGTGCCCGTGGAAAAATGAGAAACCGGCCGTTGAAAAACCCGAGGGCTGGTGCACCTTTATTCGCTGGGGCAGCGTCCTGACAATCATGCCGTCATGGTTGCCAGGAATTATGTCCACACGGTCGTATATGTCAAGCAGTGATGACATGAATGCCGGTATCTCGGACACTGTTTTTCCGGTTCTGATCTCATGCCTCAGATCGCCCACGATTACTAGTCTGCCTGAATACGATGAAAGCACTTTGAGATCTTCAATCATCTTTTCTGTCTGATGTGCAATGAGTATTCCCTTCTCCTCCAGTTCATTTCCCAGGCCTATGTGGAGATCTGCAATAACTAGC
>JAKABN010000032.1 GCA_021796895.1 Thermoplasmata archaeon
AGAGGGACGAGGTCACAGGCGAGACCGAGCGCAGGGTCGTGGCGCAGCTGCTCGCGCTCATGGACGGGCTGGAGAGCAGGGGCAAGGTAGTGGTCATAGGCGCGACCAACAGACCGAACGCGATTGATGGCGCGCTCAGAAGGCCGGGAAGGTTCGACAGGGAGATAGAGATAAACATACCCGACAGGACCGGCAGATGGGAAATACTAAACATACACACAAGAGGCATGCCGCTGAACAGCGATGTCGATCTTGAGCGGATGGCCGACCTGACGCACGGATACGCCGGAGCGGACGTCTCTGCGCTCACGAAGGAGGCTGCCATGAGAGCCCTGAGACGTGTCATGCCCGATCTGGATTTGGACCTGGATGCGATACCTGCGGAGATATTGAACACGATGACGGTAACGCAGAACGACTTCTTCGGAGCTCTCAGGGACATGCAGCCGTCGTCGATGAGAGAAGTGCTCATAGAGAAGCCGAACGTTCACTGGGACGACATAGGCGGCCTGAAGGGCACAAAGCAGGAGCTTAAGGAAGTTGTGGAGTGGCCGATAAAATATGCCGATCTATTCTACCAGGTCAGGGCGAAGACGCCGAGAGGCGTGCTGATGTACGGTCCACCGGGCACGGGAAAAACCATGCTTGCAAAAGCGGTCGCGACAGAAAGCCAGGCAAACTTCATCAACGTCAAGGGGCCGGAGTTTCTGAGCAAGTGGGTCGGAGAAAGCGAAAAAGCCGTAAGGGAAATTTTCAGAAAGGCGAGACAGGCCGCACCATGCATCATTTTCATGGACGAGATAGACAGCATAGTGCCGAAACGCGGAAGCGAGGCCGACGCAAAGGTGACCGAGAGGATAATCAGCCAGATGCTTACAGAGATGGACGGACTCGAAACACTGCACAACGTAGTTGTGATAGCGGCAACCAACAGACCGGATCTCATAGACGAGGCAATACTCAGACCGGGCAGATTCGACAGAGTTGCATTTGTTCCCCTTCCGGATATCGATGCGAGAAAGGAAATTGTTCGAATTCACACCAGAGACATGCCGCTTGAAAAGGACGTGAAGCTCGATGAACTGGCTTCAAAGACCGACGGATTTACGGGCGCGGACGTCGCGGGCCTGTGCAATGAAGCAGCCCTGCTGAGAATCAGGCGTTTCGTGGCAAAAGGCGGCACGATAGGGGACCCCGATGCAAAGAATCTGAAAATTGCCATGAGCGATTTTCTGGAAGCAATGGAAAAAATCAGGCCCACTTCGCGTGTTGAGCTGGAAAAGTATGTTAAGATAGCACGCGAATTCGAGTATGTGGGATGAAGATGCAGAAAAGGCAGGTCGTTCAGAACAGAGACGCGATGATAGGCAATGTGACGGAGGTGCTTGCGAAGGCCGGATTTTTCCTTGCGGAATGCCGCGGAGTCAGAAGCATAACTTTCGACATCATCGCGAGGAGGGACAAAGATCTGCTTCTCATCAAGGTGCTGAGAAATGTCGACGGCTTCAGCCGGGATAATGCAGAGGAAATGAAACATGTTGCCGGCGCCCTTGACGGCAAACCGATAATCGTTGGCCTTCACTCAGGAGGCGGAATGCTGGAGGACGGCATAGTGTACTCGCGGTTCGAAATACCAATCATAACGCCGGTCACCCTGGAAGACGAGTTTCTCGAAGGCGTTCCTCCGTTCGTAATGGCGGAACCCGGCGGGCTGTATGTCAGGATAGACAGCGAACTGCTCAGAAGACTAAGGGAGGAGTTGGACATTTCACTCGGCGCAATGTCGGAAATTGCCGGCGTCTCCAGAAGGGCCATTCAGATGTATGAGAGCGGGATGAAGGCGGTAGTGGAGGTTGCACAGAGATTCGAGGAATTCTTCAACATGCCGTTCGTACTGCCGCTGCATGACTGGAGAACGACGGAGACGGAACAGGAGCAGTGGTCGAGGGACTTCGCAGACTTTGCCGGTTTCGACGGTGAGGTTTACAAGATGCTTTCCGAAATAGGATGCTCGGTGCTGCCCACAAAACATTCGGTGTTTGATGCGCTCACAAGGGACAGGGAGAGTCTGTACATCGCCTGGCTCGCTGGCGACGTGGGAGATTTCCGCGGAAAAATAGAGGTGCTGGACAACATCATACGAATAACGGAACGGGACGCCCTGCTGTTCGTAGAGCACAACACAGACAAAGGCAGCATGATGGGTATACCCGTCGTAAACAGGAAAGATTTGCTGAAGCTGCAATTCCCGGAGGAACTCGCCGAATTCGCGCGCGAGAAGAGATCGGGCAGACTTTCGGACCAGGGCTAGGCGATGTCGCAGAGGGAGTGGGTCCTCGACATCCACGGCTCGAGCGTTGTTCTCCTGGGCATAATAAACGGCCTTACGCGGGAAATTGAAATTGTAAAACAATCCATGGACAGGCACAGGCCGCAGGCGCTCGGCGTCTGCGTTCCCGCGGAGCACATTGAAAGCATAAGGAAGTGGAACAGGGACGAAACGGGAACACCGGACTACACCGAGTTTGATGCGCTGTACTTGCGGGAGATGTCGAAGTACGGCGAAATAAAACTGCCCTCGCCGTCGATTTCGTATGCGATAGCTGTCTCGGATGCCTCAGGTCTCCCCCTGTATCCGCTGGACATCAATGACGACGAATATTCGGAACTCTACATGAAGCATGTTTCGCCGGTATCCCTCTTCATAAGTTCTCTGTTAAGAAGAAGCAGCAGAAAGAAACAGGTCGGGGGAACGGTGGAGGAGGCGGTGTGCGCCATAGACAGGCTTGAAATGCGGCCAAGGAGTCTGGCAACTGTCGAAAAGGAGAGGGAAAAACACATTGCTGCGAGCATAAGGGAGCGTAGCCGCGACCATTCCCCGTTTCTCGCCGTGATAGGATACGAGAGAGTTCTGGGAGTCCTGGAAACTCTGAACGGCTGAATAACGTGCAACGCGGACTTTCAGAGCATATCGCGAAGAGTCATCCGCTTCTCTGACGCGCTCTCCAGACTTTTTCTTATCTTTTCCAGTTCCGCTTTGCTCAGGATGTCGTCGCCCGATTTGACCGAGGAAACCACGGCGGACAGGAGCATGTCCCTTTCCTTCTCAAGTGAATTTCTCACTGCATCGCTCTGTTCCGGACTCAGCGAAATCTGTTTCGAAAGATGTTTCATCTGCCCGGCGACCAGTCTGTCGGACATCTCGAATATTCGCTTTATAAGCTCCTCCTTTCCAGAAAAACGCTGTTTCTCCATATAATTCCTGATTTCCACAGCTATGAAAAGAGATGCCTCCTCGGTAGCCTTCTTTCTGTCATCATCCATACGTTTTATTCTCCCGGAGATTGTGTCGAGATTAATCAGAGTGCATACGCCTGAAAGCGATGGATCCGCGGCGAAAGGGGCCGATAAGTCGATAATGGTTTTTCCCGCCAGCGCATTTGCATCATCCTGTGTGACAATATACTCGCTCGAGCGGACTGCAAAGAAAAAGGAGCGGTAGGAGTGCCAGCGATTCCTGTCGTAGGCGATCAGGGGGATGCCCAGCTCCTCGGAAACGCGGCGACCTCTCTGCGGCGTCCTGTTTGTCACTGAGACGGCGTGCCCGTGTTTTCTGAGCAGCAGAGCAATCTGTCTGCCCATTGCCCCTGCTCCAACGACGAGAATGGGATCGGCGCCGCCGGACGCTTCAAACAGCTCCACCGATTCGCGCGAAACGCTTCGCCTCAGCCTGCCTATGGGTGTTTTTGCCCTGACGCGCTTTCCCGACTCGACCGCTCCCCTGAAGAGCAGGTTCATCTCACTGCCGCACATTCCGGAGCGTCTCGCCAGCTGCCACGCATTCTTTGTCTGACCGAGTATCTCGTTCTCTCCGACAAGCATGGAGTCCAAACCGGCGGCAACATGGAACAGATGACGGATTACGCTGCTGCCATGCGAAATCCTGTAATTTGATACTCTTCCCTCGAGATATCCCTTCACGTACTGAAGGTTCGCATGCGTTCCGGGATGGAAGTATATCTCGAATCTGTTGCAGGTCCACAGCACGACCGCTTCCCTGATCTCGTGGTTCTTTGCGAGATATCTGTAAATCTCATCTATCTGTTCCGGACGTACGACCTTGAAGTACATTGAACCCAGATCGGTATACGTCACGCTCGCGAGGAATATGCCGGACCTGTTCAAACCCATGACGCCTCGCTGTTCTATAACACATTATGTTAATAGTTTTCTGCTGTTTACTTTAAATCCTGATTACAAACTCATAACGCCCGCAGGCAGTCGCGGGATAAAGTCACAGATCCATTCCGATGCCGAGGGAAATCGCAGCGTCATATGCGAGTTTCGCGGCCGCAAGATCCTCGACGGATACACCGAGAGATTTGAACAGTGTGCGTTTCGAGGAAGCATTTTTCCGCTTATGCACCCTTCCTGCCACCAGGTCCGTCATTTCAGTGATGTCTGTCCATTTCACTTCACCTGATGAAACGGCTGAGATGAGTTCGCCGCTCTCCTTCATTGCCTGTTCCTTCAGGTCCGTTGCGATCGTCACGCATGACGAGACGAGATCCGGTCCTATCTCCACCATATCCGGCCGGTATCCTCCGATCGCGTTTATGTGGCAGAGTTCGCCGGGAACGCCCGTATCCAGAACGGGGACTGTCGAGTTTGTGGCGCATGAAATGACTTCCGCCTCCGAGAACTCGGAGGAGACTGTTCCGAGTTCGATGACCCGGACGTCGTGCCTCTTTCGTATTCCATCGGCAAATTTCCTCATGTGTGACGGACTCCTGCTGTGGACCAGTATTCGTTCAATGTGCCTCACCGCCATGACTCCGTCCACCTGCGTCCCCGCCTGATAACCTGTGCCTATGCAGCCCATTGTTTCTGCGTCCCTGGATGCGAGTATGTCAGTGGCCAGGGCCGAGGCCGCGCCTGTCCTCAGCTGGCCCAGCTTTTTCGCCTGCATGATTGCAACGGGTTCCTCCGCCCCTGCCGCATACAGGGTCAGAAAAAATTGGATGCGACCGTGGCTTATAAAATAGGATTTTACCGCAGCGAGTCCCCATTCGTCCGATACCGCACCCATCGTGTCCAGCAGGCCCGAGGATGCGTTTACGCGTGTTCTCGGCGCGTAGTGCGCGGTTCTGCGATCCGCCTGTCTGAACACGAGTCTCAGCGATTCCACCACCTCGCCGATGCTCACGAGTTTCCCGATGTCATCGTCTGTGAGATAGAGCATCTGCACTCCACCGTGCACATGGCGGCCGTGCGCCGATGCGTTCAGTCGGCTCCGCTCAGCGCCTCAGTCGTGTATTCAGGTGTGTCAAACTTCTTTGCGAGGCCGGACATTACGCCCCAAGGATAGAACACCGCAACGGAAACGATTACCACGACAAACGACGACTGGTAAAAGTTCAGCAGGTTGAGTGCGCCGGTGCTGCCGATGTAGGTCATCACAAGCAGCCAGGCAATGTATGCTATGTACCACAGCGAGTTCAGAATATTCTCCTTCACCCTGAACACAACGGCGAAGAGGACAACGCCTATGAGCAGCAGAAGGACAGAGTAGGAAACATAGATCCATCCGCTCCAGTATACGATGAGGGAAGCGGCAACAAATGCTATCGGCGCCACAATGCCGCCAAAGGGTATCCTGCTTGCCGTAACTCCCTGCCTTCGCGATACTGCCATCGCAACCGGATTGGCTGCAAAACCGATGTAGCCGGCGACAACTGAATCGGTTATCAGGCCGTATATGCTGGGAAGAGGAGCGGCCACAAAGGTTACCACGGCGCCAACGACCGCAAGCGCCAGCAGCGAGACGTATGGTATGGAATAAGTGTCGTGCAGACCCTTGACAGAAGCAGAGGCTATGCCTGATCTGCCCATAGCGAACAGGACTCTCGAACCGCCGCCGAGATATATGTATCCGACCACGAACGGTCCTATTATTCCTATGATTAACGTGAGCGTCAGGAGCCAGCTGACGTTATAGCTGTTGGCCATGGCTATGAAAGGGTTGCCTGCGATCTGCCCCACCGCCGGCCAGTTGCCGGCAGTGCTGATGCCCAGCCTGTTCCAGTCGATGCCAGTGACGAAAACAAAATCATACAGGAGATAAATGAGCAATTGCCCTATTACAACCAGTATTATCGCCTTCGGCAGCTTTTTCCTGTTTGCTGTCTCCTCCGCATAATCCGGCAGCACCCTTATTCCGCCGAACGCGAACATAGCGAGGGGTATCGCAAGGAAGACTCCGGGCAGACCAAGCGGTATGAAACCATGGTATGCTGTGAGATTTCCTGCGTCAAAGAAAACGAAAACAAGACCTATCGCAACGGCAAGATACAGCACGAGCTTCACTATGCCGATGGCGACGGTAGATCGACCGAAAGCCTTGACGCCGAAGTAGTTGAAAGGTATGAACACCATCATCAGCATCACGCCGAGCACCGCGCCGGCTACGCTGGGAAAGCCGCTGTGGAGAATGAGGCCCTTCACAAATACGCTGATACCTTCAACGACCGCAAGCGCTTCGATGGGGGGAATGAATATGTACCACAGCAGGTCGGAAAAAGCGTTGATAAGATTGGTCATTCTTCCGTGAGTGTAAAGGGAGTACCTCGACGGACCCCCCGCTTCAGGATAGAGAGTTGAGAGTTCGACATATGTGAGGCCTATGAACAGGTAGAATATGCCGCCGATAAGCCATGCCAGAATGCTTCCGGGACCGGCGATGCCGGTCATGCCGGCAGTGCTGAACAATATTCCCGTGCCTATGGCGCCGACAACGCCTATTACGATCAAATCAAAAAAAGAGAGTTCTTTCTTGAGTGAGGTGCTGCCCTGCATATGACAGATATTATCAATCCCGTATAATCATTTTTCAGTGCGCCGGGATGCGGACACGAAAACATCACCACATAGGCAGTCGGCGCGATGTGCGAATGGACTGATTGCAGGTGTATCGCAGGGCAGCCGCGCCGGTCACCTGCTCCTTCGGTATATTCCCGATGCCTCGTCTGAGAGCATCGAAAAATTCTCCGAAACTTCACGCGCGGAATGGCTGAACGACATGAACATCGCTTCCTCCTGCGAGGCGGGAATGAAGACGCCGGCCTGCAGCGCCCTGCCGAAAAGTTTGAGGAACAGCCCATGATTGATGCGCCGGACATCGCCGTAATCACGCACATCGTCCTCGGTGAAAAACAGGGACACCATGCCGGTGTGCCACCTCACTGTGAGACCGGAACCGCCGAGCTTTGAAGCCGCCAGTTCGGTCAGGCGACGCAGCCTGCCGTAATCCTTCTTCCTGAGAATTTCCAGCGTTGACAGTCCGGCAGCAACGGAAACCGGATGGGCGGAGTAGGTGCCCGCCTGCGAAAAAGTTCCCGAAGGCTTTATCCGGCTCATCAGGTCAGACCTTCCGCCAAACACTGCCAGAGGCATTCCACCACCCACTACCTTGCCGAAAGTGTAAAGATCCGGAACAATATTCTCGCTGCTGCTGTACGGACCGAAATGGGTTCTGAAGCCGGTTATCACCTCATCACATATCAGCAGCGTTCCTGCGGCATCGGAATAATCCCTGATGTCTGCGAGATAACCCGGCGCGGGCGGGATGAGTCCGGCATTGCCCATCATCGGCTCGATTATCACGGCAGCATACTCCTTCGTGAGCAATCTGTTTCTGGCTTCGTCTGAAGAGTTGAAAGGCACCTCGTCAACGTTCTCGCCGGCAAGATTCATCGTGTGTGTTCCGTGATAACCTCCCTGTATCTTCAGTATCTTCTTCCGGCCCGTGCAGAACATGCTGAGTCGCAGAGCATGCATCGTCGCTTCTGTCCCCGTTGAAACGAACCGCATCCTCTCCATTCCGGGACTCGCTCCCTTAATCAGCGTGGCGAGTTTCAATTCGTTTTCCGTGGGAGCCGCGAACATCATTCCTCGCGCTGCCGCCCTCTGCACCGTGCGCACTACGCGGACATCCGAGTGGCCGAGTATGAGAGGTCCGAAACCCAGCACGTAGTCTGTGTACGCCTTCCCGTCCACGTCACATATGCGCGAGCCCCTGCCTTCGCTCATGAATCTGGGGAAGGGAGCGTAGTAGCGGACCGGACTGTTAACTCCTCCCGGAAAAAGTCTTCGGGCCCTGCGATAAAACAGACTGCTTTTCAGTTTAACAGCTCCAGAGGCATAGATGCATTCACACTTCAGCCATTAAACAGTTGCCCCTGACCGCCTGGATTATCAGCAGCAGACTGGCATGGAAAGAGCATGACTCCCGTGGGAATCGGTGTCAGAGTGTTTAAGCATCAGCTAAAAATAGCATTTGTATTTCTATTTAAACGTGCAGCCGCATGGATGATTGACAGGCGCACAGACGGCGTCAGACACCGGATTGACGGAAAAGGCATATGATATGACGGATGAAAATACACCGAGAAACACAAGAAAGGAATGCTACAACTGCTGGAGGCTTATACCAGACGATGCCAGATTTTGCCCGTTCTGCGGTTTCAACCAGGTGGAGAAGCACGGATTTCAGCTGATTTCCGACCAGAAAGAAAGTCCACAACCTCCACAGAACGTCCAGGCACCGGGACAGTCCAGTGTCAGCTTTCAGACGACACACACAGGTGCGCCGTTTGGTTCCTATCCGTACGCCCGCTACAGGACGCAGCGGCCACAGCAGAGCGCCGGTGCCGTCCGCACGGTGAGCAGAATAACGTGGGTGGACATAGCAAAGACGCTCGGCGTGATTGGCGCAGTCATCTATTTCATAGCAATAATCATGGAGCTGGGGGCAGCATATCTCTACACGGAGTACACTCCTTCGATGGTATCCTCACCGTATTCATTCCCTTTTTACTTCGTAATTCCGCCTTTTCCGCCGCTGTATATCAACGGCATATACTCCACAGGCTACCTGATAGCCTATCCCGCCGTTGTACTGATTGCCACCGCAAGCTTTGTCATCATGGCTAGGAAGTCGTACAGCTTCAGAAAGGAGATGATGCCGGGATACAGGAAAAAGACGACGAGTGACCTTATGCTCCTGGCCGGCCTCTTCATGGCCTATCTGTTTGTGAGCATAGCGTCGATTCTATTCGTTGCCGATGTTCTCGGGCAGCCTGTCCCCACGCCGAATTTCAACGCTGTTCCGACAAACATGCTGATATTCGAACTCACCTTCGCGCCGATATGGGAGGAGACCGTCTACAGGTTCATGCTCATCGGCATACCGCTCACGATCTTTTATCTGCTGACAGGAAAGGGTGATGGAAGGAAAAAATGGAAGTATCTGCCCGGCGGCAACATGAAGATTACTCCTCCCGTCCTCATACTGATCGCCCTGTCGTCCCTGATATTTGGTTTTGCGCACTGGTCTTCGGGTGCAGGATGGGGATTGTGGAAAGTAGTTCCTGCAGGAGCGGCTGGAATCATACTCGCCTACCTCTACGTGAAGAAGGGGCTGTATGCGAGCATACTGTTCCATTTCAGCGTGGACGCCACAGGCATCATAAGCTCGCCTGTGACATCCAACATGGCACTGAACGATGGTCTGGGCATCATGCTATATTTCTGGGCAACTGTGGGCATCATATTTTTCGTCTACTGGATAATGGTGATTTACGGATTCTTCACCGGAAAGAATATTCTTCCGGCAAAGGTGAGAGCACGATACACACAGTCTGCCGCCGTTGAGGGAACCGTCACGGCCGTCGCGGACGGGCATGCAGGCAATGCAGGAGGGCAGGACATGCAGCAGGGAACGCAATCCTCCCCTGGCGGGCAGAGCGGACATTACGATGCTCCGGACAGTGTTGCGGGAATGGGCGGGGGCATGCACCCTTACCGGGGAAACATGCCTTCGGTTCCCGGCGATCTTGTTTTCGGCTATTCATGCAGTAACTGCGGCGGTCTCGAGGCAAAATACCAGGACGGAAAATTAATCTGTGTCTTCTGCGGACACGAGAACATGAAATGACTCTATAGCAGCGATTCGACATATGCTCTTCCGGAAATAGCCTCATCGATGCTCCTTGCCTCTATTACAGCGGGCAAACCCATTTTCGAAATCAGGGAGAGCATTTCCCTGCCCGCGGCGCTGCCAGTACCAAGCTGCGCGTGTGTGTCCCTGTGCCCGTCATTGTCGCTCAGATGTATCATGCCCGTTCTTCCGCCCATGCCCAGGAAACCTGCGAGTTCCCCGTCCAGAGAGGCGTGTGCCACATCGAGACATATGCCGACCGGCAAACCGGTAATCAGGGATTGCATGGACTTGGATGTCGGAGCCACTGAACCTGAGACAGAGGGAGTGTTTTCGACAAGCAATTCAGTACCCATGGATTTTGAAAGCGCGGCAAGCGTCCTTATTCCTTCTCTTGCAAGCAGGAACGCCCTTTCGCTGCCGTCTGCCGAAAGGATCGAGTGCGTTCCGGGGTGGACGACGAATGTGTGTATTCCCATCCCGGCAGCCCTGCGCATTGTTTCCGCACTCTCTGATATCGAGGTGCTCCTGATCCTCCTGTTCAGGCTCGCAATATTCATGTCGCTGACGGGCAGATGCACACTGTACTTCAGGTCGTAGGAACCGGCGATATCCACGAACTCTCCTTCAAGCGCCTGCACTTCGTGTTTTCCTTCGGCCACAATCTGCCAGCCGTCGAAGTGCGTTACAAGGGCGTCCAGCAGATTCGCAAGAGGGGGAAGCGACATGGAAGAACAGGAAAAATGGAATTGCGTGCCTGTCACTCCCCGTCTTGAGTATATCGGCCCAGGCTGTCTCCTTCCTGCCTCGAACTCACGTATCCGGTTATATCAAGCAGCTTCTCAAAATAAATGACGGGATTGTCCACTACTCCGCTGAATTCCATGCTTCCCAGCGGCTTCGGCTCATCGACAATGTTGACTCTTCCGGCGAGTGCGGCCTGCTTGTTCAGCAATATGCGAAAGCCGTTTCCTTCCGTCTTCCTGCTCAACTCCTCGACAAATGCGTATCGCGTCTTCTGCCCCGTGATCAGTGTTATAAGCTGGGTTATCTCCGCGGGATGACAAACAAGGAATGCCCCTTCCTCCGTTACCGTTGAGTCTGGAAAGAGATTCGCGACAGCTCTTCTGACGGATGCCGTATCCTCCGTCGGATACAGTTCGGCTCGCACGGAAAATATGGGCACGGTTTATTGTCACCGGGATTCAATCCCTCCATCCGGTCATATACTTTTTTGAGGACGCAAAGGGTATTACAACGTTTGGCGAACACGTTGACCTGCTGCTGAACGGAACAGAAGCATCTTTGCAGAACTTCGAATTGGCGTAGGACAGCGGAGCGGCCGCCTTCGAAAACAGCGGCGGCTTCTTCGACAGCTATAACGATTTATAGTTTGCAGACAGATAAACCGGCGATTGGCCACGGACAGTTTATTCACTCTCGGTATATGCTCAACAGACGAAACAGACAACCTTGAGAAGCTCATCCGCACAATAAACTGCGAGTCACTGCCCCGGGGAATCGTTATCACGGACGTAGTAATCGCGGTCAGCGGGGACTCCCGGGACACGAAGGCGATGGCCATGAATGCACACACACGTTTTGCCAAGACGGTAGTATCGGAGGAGTGCAGAAGCGGGAAGGCGAGCGCCATAAACGGAATAATAAGCAATATGCGGGGAGACAACCTGCTGCTTATCAACGGAGATGCACTTCCGGAATCAGGATCAGTTGCCTCGCTGATGGAAGATCTTGTTGCCTCGGGGAGCGCGATGATGTGCGCGCGGCCCCTGCCCGCACCGAGTTACTGCAACCCTGTCGCAGGCATCCTCGTGAAATTCCTGTGGGCATTGCACAATTCCACGATGGAAACGCTCCAATCATGCGGTGAAAGGTTGCACCTGACAGATGAGATGATAGCCATCAGCGAACAGAGCATCGCGCGACTTCCAGACGGAACGGTGAATGACGGCGCATTCATGTGCACCATGGCACAGATGAAAGGAGGCGCAGTTTCATTTTCGAGGAGATCGGTTGTCAGAGTGTCAGTGCCGGGGCGCATTCGCGATGTCATAGAGCAGAGAAGGAGGATAGTATTCGGCCACCTGCAGGTGAAGGAACTTGCAGGCGCGTTTCCGGGAACAGCGGAATTCACGGCCTGGAGACGTCCGCTTGTCGGCCTGAGGATACTGTATGATTTCAGCAGGAGGCATCCGCTTGAATCTCTCATACTGCCCCTTGCGCTTGCGGTCGAAGCTCTATCCGTATTCTGCGCGCTGACGGACAGAAAGAGAGGTTCGAATGCCCATACCATATGGAAGAGAGCAGGCAATGCAGCCTGGAGATGACATGAATGGCAGACAGCACATATCTGGAAGCATCCGCAAGAGAGCATTACGGCGTCGAGGAGGAGGTGCTGGATATTATCAGGAGCTCAGTCAGATGCGGCTTCACATCGACCGTTGACGAAGTGCAGGAAAGACTCGCTGCGGGCAACAGCGGGATAGCGATGAAATGCGCCACGGCGATCGACATACTGGAAAAAAGCGGAAGAATAATGATCGAGAATGGTGAGATTGTGCTCCGCGGACAGGGTGATGTGTCAGGCAGGGCGCACGAACGGAGAAGAATGGCCAGAGAGTACATGTCTTTCGGCCTTTCATTTCTTGAAGGCATCCTTCCCTCCGTTCCCGAAGTCCTGATGGCAGGCATATGCGGTTCTGTTTCATACGGAAGCGCCGGTCCGGATGATGATATCGACATCATGCTGGTATGCAGGAACGGAACCCTCTGGAGTGTCATGAGAAAGGTACTTCTCGCTGCGCGATCTGTAAGAAAAAGAGAGCCGCGGAAGCCGATCATGTGCCTCAGCTACTGTGCCGGCGACGATGCATTCAGGGAGGAGGCGGCCAGCCACAGGACAAGGCTCTTTGCGAGCGACTGCCTGAACATTAGGGTGGTTAAGGGAAGGGACTACTACACCAATGTGCTTGAATCCAGCACATGGATGAGCTCGTGCTATCCGCTGACCTACGCGGCAAGAGTCGCCGAAGGCAACGGTGACGATGTGGACTGCGGCGGCAGCGCAGGAGGGGACAGGCTGAATTACCTGCTCATTGGAGGCTATCTGAAAACCATGGCATGGGGAAGGAATCTGGCACTGAGGCTGAAGGGCAGGGAAGACGAGCTCTTCACTGCCAGGATAGAGAGGGACAGATGCGTATATGCATCTGACAGGTGGCGCAGACTCGAAGAAGTGTGATTTCAGTCAGCATAGAGGCAAATGATTTGCAGAGTCGGACTAACACGTGTCAATTGATACTGTAATGCTGAATTTTATGACATAATGGCACCACGACGGCATGCAAGTCTTAAATAACCATTGAAAATTGTAAAACAGCATAGTCGGAGGATGTAAATTGTCTGGAAAAGGTTTTTCGGCGGATGCTGTCTTGCAGGCTGTGAACAGGGAAGGAATCAAATGGATTGATCTGCAGTTTACCGATCTGATAGGAGGACTGCAGCACATAACCATACCGGCGTCCGCGCTGGACGAGAAGAGCTTTGCACAGGGTGTTAACAAGCTCGACGGCTCTTCGATTAAGGGATTCAAGGAGATACACGAATCGGACATGGTCATGAAGCCCGATCCTTCAACATTTGCAGTGCTGCCTTTCTTTTCCGATGAACACAAAACTGGAAGACTCTTTGTGGACATCTATGAGGGAGGATCGCATGAAAGATTCACAAGAGATCCGCGATACGTTGCGCAGAAGGCGGCCGACTACGCGCGGAGCAGCGGATTCGATACAACCTACTGGGGACCGGAGCCGGAATTCTTTGTCTTTGACGGCATCAAGGTCACGCCCACCCCCCTGAGCGCGAGAGACGGCTGGGGAGGCTCTGGCTATGAAATCATTTCCAGGGAATCACCGTGGTTCACGGACGGCGGTAAGCAGTTTCCGATAAGGTTCAAGGAAGGATACTACCCCGCTCCGCCGCAGGACACTCTCGTTGATTTCAGGAATGAGACGGCGAGCATACTGATGAATTCGTTCGGCCTGGAGGTCGACGCGCATCATCACGAAGTTGCGACGGCGGGACAGTGCGAACTCAATCTTCACTTTGATGAGCTTGTCAGGACTGCAGACAGCGTCGTGACTATGAAATACGTGCTGAAGAACGTCGCCAAGAGAATGAACATGATTTGCACCTGGATGCCCAAACCCGTTTTCGGCGATAACGCATCGGGCATGCATGTTCATCAGAGTCTCTGGAATTCCGGCAAGAACAGCTTCTATGACCCGGCCGATGATTACGCTGAATTGAGCCAGACAGGAAGATACTACATCGGCGGACTGATGGAACATGCCCGGGCGCTCTGCGCGATAACCAATCCGACGACCAATTCATACAGAAGGCTCGTGCCGGGCTACGAGGCACCGGTGTTCATCGCCTGGAGCAAGAGGAACAGATCGGCGAATATACGCATACCGATGTACGAGAGGGGAGAGGAGAAGAGCAAGAGGCTCGAATACCGGACACCGGACCCCAGCGCAAACATCTATCTTGCGGAGGCTGCCATGCTGGCCGCAGGCATCGACGGCATAAGGAAGAAGATCGACCCGGGAAATCCCGTGGACAAGGA
The DNA here is from genome assembly GCA_021796895.1 of Thermoplasmata archaeon. Lineage (GTDB taxonomy): Archaea > Thermoplasmatota > Thermoplasmata > Sysuiplasmatales > Sysuiplasmataceae > Sysuiplasma. The sequence goes on from JAKABN010000032.1 coordinate 14,646, forward strand.
CATTTACAAGCTGACTGAGATGGACAGGAAAGAGCTGGGCATAAGAGAGCTGCCGGGCAGCCTGAAGGAGAGCATAGGCGAGCTGCAGTCGGATCACGAGTTCCTGCTGCCCGTATTCTCCAGGGACCTGATTGAAAAGCACATTGAGATGAAGTTGGATGAGTTCCTCAACGTTTCACTGAGGACCACGCCATACGAGGTCTTCAGATACATGGATGTCTGAGCGCGCGGGCAGGAAAAACATTTCGGCCTCCGTCAGTCAGCCGCATAACGTTAAATACTGAGGGACGGAGTTAATTGCGTGGCTCCGGACGGCATACCCTTAGCAGTGGATTCCCTCACGATCAGGTACGGCGACAGAACTGCCGTTGACAATCTCTCGTTCACCATACAGCCCGGACAGATATACGGCCTGCTGGGGCCCAACGGCGCAGGAAAGACGTCTACGCTCAAGGCCATACTCGGCCTTGTGGAGAAAAAAGGTGGAAAGACGCTGGTCTACGGAAAGGACGTTTCGGAAGACCCGGCGCACGTGAAGGCGCACATCGGGGCTGTTCTGGAGAGCCCTGTCCTGTTCGACTCCCTGACACCAAACGAATTCCTCGAATTTGTCGCTTCCGTGCGCAGGATGAAGAACACCGACAGGATAGCTGGCCTGGTCGGCGCATTCGCGCTCGGAGAATATATGGATACGCCCATAGCCAGTCTTTCGATGGGCAACAGGCAGAAGACGACGATTGTTGCGGCGCTGATGT
>JAKABN010000226.1:0-468 GCA_021796895.1 Thermoplasmata archaeon
CACCAGGCGTGGATACCCGAGCAGCACCGGGAAGTCCAGCTGCCTTATGATCTCCGTGACTGCATACGTCGTGCACATGCCATCGGCCGAATCCGTGTCGTCGAATCCTATGTGAAGGTGCGTCTCCATCAGGTTCTCCTGCCTGTCCGGTTAGTCCGACTAATCTGCACGGACTTAAAAATCTGGCTGATCGCAGTGGCACTGCGGAACAGGGGAGCCGGGAACGGAAGTATGGGTGCGAACAGGTGGAGAATGCCGGCCCTATGAATCGTTTAAATACAGTATGCACTTTTGATGTAATCCGATGGCAAAGGCGTTAACCAGGGAGTTCCGGTTCGAGCTGTCGGTATTGATGCTTGCAGTAGGTGTGGTTCTGACATTCATATCGGGTGTCGGCCTGTTTGTGCCGAAACTGCCGTCCTATCTTATCGGATTTCAACCTGCAATAAAGACGATTGGCCCATGGCT
>JAKABN010000226.1:478-2851 GCA_021796895.1 Thermoplasmata archaeon
TACTGGCTCCTTGTAATTGGCCCCATACTGCTTGTCGGAGGCGTCTGGTGGTTTGTGGACTCGGTGAAAAAGACGCTGGAACTTCTCAAGTATCTCAAAGTTGACAGCAAGGCGAAATTTGTCAAGAATATGGAAGAGATAGAGTATCTTGCCTGGGTTCTCCCCAGAAAATATGAAGACATGGTAATAGACAAAAAAAGACAATTCAAAATGTAAGACAGAGAGAGTACGATTTCCAGTGGAAAAAACTATACGCCACTGCCCGCTGTCGATTTCTCTATAAACTATGCATTTATGATCGCTTTGATGTGGTTGTTTTCATAAATGCATGAAAGTGTAATGATCAGTGTAACTGTGTGTTGTAATGCACAAAAAACACACGATCCAAACAAAAAACTGGAAAGAGTTGGTGACGGGAACACCAGGCCGGAGTATATTGCCCACCCAAACTGATTTTCCAGTGGAAATGATGGACTCTCTATCATTCCGGAGAGTTGAAGTGTGTCAGCGAAATTAATATGTAGTTATTTATATTTAATCATTTTTTATATGTATCACGGATTCTAATTTAGTCGAAGAGAAAGATAAAAGGAACGTTTTAGTATAACCGATTTTTTACTGTTCTCTTACCTCTTCGACTGGTGGGAGTTACTGATTTTTAATGAATGAGCATGGAGCTGTGCACGAGTCGCTTATCCGCCCTAATGTGTTTGAAAAATACATCTCGGCCGGCTCACTCTTCAAGAGCGATCGTGAGATGCTGCGGCCCTCATATTTACCAAAATCCCTCCCTCACAGGGAGAAGGAAATAGATCAGATGGCTGCGATAATCTCCACCGGACTCAGGGGCGACAGACCCTCCAATGTGCTTGTGTTCGGCAAGACGGGAACAGGCAAAACAGCAACCGTGAAGTTCATAGCGAACGAAGCTTCCAGAGCGCATTCCACGGGCAGGCATATGGAATTTGTATATGTGAACTGCTGCGAGGCAGACACAAACTACAGTGTGGTTCAGTTTATAGTCAACAAGTTCATCGATGACCCGGAGGAGAGAGCACCGTATAACGGCTGGAGTATGGAGCGCGTCTACTCCCTGTTCAGGGAAAAGGTGGACGCGCTGAAGCGGCTCGTAGTCGTGGTTCTGGATGAACTGGACAGGCTGGTCTACAAGGCGGGAGACGATCTGCTGTACAATCTTTCAAGAATCAACGACGATCTTAAACACTCAAAACTTTCAATAATTGGCATTGCCAACGATCTCAAGTTCACCGACTTTCTCGACGCAAGGGTCAAAAGCAGACTTGGCGAGGAAAGAATAGTTTTTTCACCTTACGATGCAGCCGAACTGCGAGACATACTGAATGCCAGGGCCGAGCTGGTTTTTCACGCGGAAAGTCTTGTGCCGGACGTTATACCCCTCTGTTCCGCTCTTGCGGCGCAGGAGCACGGAGACGCACGCAGAGCGCTTGAACTGCTCAGGGTGGCGGCCGAGTCCGCTGAAAGGGAGGGAAGGAAGACGGTGCTCTCTGATGACGTGTACAGGGCGAAGAACAAAATTGAGCTCGACACGGTGACGGAGACGCTACGCACCCTCCCCTATCAATCGAAATTGCTCGTGCTCTCTATTGTCATGTATGCGGAGAAGAGGAAGATAATGACGACCGGGGACATCTACGCCACATATCACAGCCTCTGCATTTCAATAGGCGTGCAGGCGCTAACTCAGCGGAGGATTGGAGACCTAATTTCGGAGCTGGACATGCTGGGCCTGGTCCGCGCCAGAGTGCGGTCCTTCGGCAGGGGCGGAAGAACGAAGGAAATCGAGCTGGCAGTTCCTGCGGCTGAAACGCGCGACCTGCTTGTGGAAGATGAACTGCTGAGTTCATACAAAAACACACGCGCGAAACTTCAGACGACACTAATCTGATTTTTCACGGTCGTCGGATTCCGTATTATCCCCGGCGCCGGCGTTTCTCACACTTTTGATATATTCCAGGACGAAGTCAGACGCAACTGCTCCCCCGATAACGGCGGCGACAATTGCAACGAGAGCATATTCGCTGTTCTGCGGCGTGCCTGGAGGCAGCCCGCCAGTCGCCATGAGTTTTACCAGTCCCACGTAGGGAAGAAGTCCCTGAGCGACACCCTCGATCCATTGCGTCTTTACGGGAAGGGGAAAAATCTGCATTGCCTGATCTGTTGCGTTCTCGCCATACACGGCATGGTTGTGATCGCCCATGGTTATGAAACCGCTGAACTTTGCCTTCTGTATCATGAGAGGAATGGGTATGATCACGGGTGAATGTGTGTATCCGACATCGAGTATCCTGATGTTGTATTTGACATTGTAAACATAATGCGCCTGCCCCTGGG
>JAKABN010000033.1 GCA_021796895.1 Thermoplasmata archaeon
GTTGATGCGCTCCGCCAGCAGCAGCGCAGTCTCAGTGTCCTTTCCGCCGAGCTTCAGCGATCTGTTCTTGAACGAAAACTCCGGCACGAGCGATGAAATCCGCTCTCCCTCAGTACTCATCCTGAATCTTATGGATTCCAGCATTCCACCGGAGGATGGTCCGTAGATGAATTCCTTCCCCCCCGCCTCTCCTCTTTCGGCCCTTCCTGCTATGTAGTTAAAGTTCTCGTATACGGACAGCCGATTCTCCTGCATACGACGAAGGGTAGTCCCGTTTCTGAAGATGGCATTCCATGCTTCGGCATCTTCAAAAGCACCCGAGAGCACTTCGGTATTCTCTTCTGCCATTTACATGCCTCCAGCCAGGAGATAGAGCAGTGTGACAAGCGCAGAAATTCCGACCGATACCATCGCCACTGAACGCTGCAGCAGGCCTGCCTCGTTTTTCATCGTTTCGGAAGGGCCGGAAAAGACCATTCCTCCAACCTTCATGTTTATTGCTGAAAACGAAATCAGCAGTGTCACCAGCATGACTGCGGCTGCGAGAAAGAATCCGTGTCTGATTACAGCGAAGAAGATGAATATCTCGCCGATGAACGCACCGAAGGGAGGTGAGCCGGTGACTGCAAGTGCCGACAGAAGCAGAGAAGCGGAAGTCTGTGGCATAGAATCCCTCAGTCCAGTTACCCTGTCTATTCTCTTAGTCTTGAATACTGATAGCACATTTCCAGAGCTGTAGAATGCCCCCGCTTTCCCGAATGCGTGAGAGACCAGCAATATAACAGCGCCCAGGTAACCGATTCCGCCGACAACGAAGCCGATGAGGATAAGCGCCATGTTTTCCATTGTCGAATATGCGAACATTCTCTTGTAGAAGCGCTGGGACGGAAGCAGAAGTGCAACAACGACGAGAGTCAGCAGGGCAAAGAACAGGAAGAGCTGCTCGATGCCCGGTGAGTAGGCAATCTGATAAACACGGTAGAGTGCAAAGAGGGCCACCGGAAGCAGGACACCGGAGAACATGGAACTGATTTCCGACGGTGCTTCGCTGTGCGCATCCGGGAGCCAGCCGTGCATCGGAGCAAGTCCTGCCTTAGTTCCGAAACCGATCAGCGCCGTTGCAGCCGCAATCTCGACGGTCGTATTCATGGCATGATGTATTGCAATCAGCTCTGAAATTTCCAGCGTGCCGAAGGCGTCGTATATCATTATTATCGAGATGAGGCTGATGGCTAGACCGGCGGAGACGATTATCACGTAACGCCAGGCGGCTTCAACGTTCAGGGCATCTTCTTCAATGACCAGAAGCAATGCGCTTGTGATCGTCGTTGCCTCGACGCCTATCCAGAGAAGGCCGTAATTGTTTACGGCAAGCGAAAAGAGCATCGACGCTGCGAATATATGCATCATGGAAAGATGCACTCTCATGTTGCGCGATTCTCCCAGATTGTGGTGATAACCCAGTGCAAAGAGAGTTGAGAGAAGATAGACAGACGAAACGGTAAGCATCAGAATTCTGCTCAGACTGTCTACAAGGAAAAAGTCCGCCTCCTTAATCCGGAGCAGGTTGATTGCCAGTGCCAGAAGAAGTGTTACGGCAGCAGATATTACAGAAAGCTCTCTGAATCTTCCGGAAAAATATGACGCGGAGAAGAGAGAGGGAATGATCACCAGCAGCGAGGGAATCAGCCAGTTCATCCTATCAGTTCCTCCACGTTCTTGTGAACTATTTCCTGCCTTACCAGCAAAGTGCTCACTATGACCAGTGCGAGCACGTCAAGCAGAACGCTTATCTCTATGAGCAACGGGAGGGGGGCTATTGTTATGCCCATGAATACAATCCCATTTTCCTCCTCGATGTAGCCTATCACGTGCGCGAAACTGTTCTTCCTTGATATGATCAGCAGGAATCCCTGAATCATTATTGCGAAGCCAATGGCTCCAAGCGGATCTGATACTGCAGGCAGTATAGCGAGCCTGTATACCATGAAAGAAATTATGAAAACAACCACGCTCGCGACGGCCACGGTTACTGCTTCATGCGAATATTCTCTGACGAACATCTGGCGCAGGGGAATCCTTCTGCCAAGTATTCTGGTGAGCAGATAGCCCCTGAGTACCACTATCAGAATTGCGAGCAGTACGAGCGAAGGAGTGTTCTCTGTAAGTCCGACATATCCTACTGCTATCGAAAGCAGGATAGACTGTGTCGTCACGGTCGAAACTATTGGCCTGATGTATGAACGCACCTGTATGGAGAGTGCTGAAATAATGATCAGGACGCCCATGATAGGCAGCACTTCCGAGATCATATGAGCCCTCCAAGAGAAAAGGTTATGATTGAGAGTATCGCGAGGGCGAATGACACCGACAGGAAGTCCTGGATCTTAAACAGGCGCAATTTCGCCAGCGTCTCTTCCACTATCGCCATAATCCCTATGAGCACAAGCCACTTCAGCAGCATCACGGGTATGTCGATGATAACGCCGAGAATACCGTACTGCATGAACCATGGCAGAATGAACACGTTGAGAAAGACCGAACCTAGAAGATATTGTTTCATCATCGATGAATACTTCAGCAGAAACAGACTCCTGCCGCTGTATTCGTAATTCCTCCCCTCATCTATCATTCCAAGCTCGCTGAGACCGGAGCTTTCTACAGGAAGCTTCCCTGTTTCGAAAAGCAGGAGCATAAAGAATGCCGCACTGGAAAGCAGATGAGGGAGCGACAGATAGGCCGTAGAGGAAAAAACCAGAATCTGATTCGTGGTGTACGGATTGTTGGTGCCGCTGACGAGTGCAACTGCGAAGAAGACCATTATCAGCGTCGGCTCCGCGAATGCCGAAAATATTACGGATCGGCTCGCGCCGAGCGCAGTGAATCTGCTGTTTGCATTTATCGCTGCCAGTACCTGGAGGAAGGACGCCATGGCAAAGAGCAGAGCACCGCCGAGGAAATCGGCAGTCGGGGTCAGGAAGATCGGAAACGGCGCCACCACAGGGATGATGAATGATATTGTTATGTAGATTCCAAAAACAACGAATGGAAGCATGTAAAAAATCCGGGTAGATGAATCATTGATGAGTGTCTCTTTCCTGAGCAATTTTGCAAGATCGTAATAAGGCTGCAGTACAGGAACACCCTTTCTCGATTCCACTCTGGCTTTGATCTTTGCAAGAATGCCTGATACAAGCGGTGCCAGAAGAAGCACCCCGAGCAACTGCACAATTGTCTCAGTCCAGATAGTCAGCATATATGCGCCGTCCGATCCAGACGTCATTGGCCCGCAAGGGCATTTTTCGGGGCGAACGTCACCGCCCGGTCCGAGCGGTGCTAAATTTACACGGATATATAATCCTGCTGTAATGTTCCGGCGAATTTCCGGATTCAGTCAGACGGCGGGCTTTCACGCATTATTGGCGCGTAGGACAGCATACCGCGCCATTCCAGCTTTCCCTCAATTGTGTAAATTACGCTCGCCACGCACAGTAATCTCCACAGCCGGATCTCTGTATCCATTCCCGTTTGCCGCTGCTGTCAACTTTGAAAATAGGTGCATTCCTGTGTGTATGTCTTCCACCCGTCCGCAAATTCGGCAAACCATGTTAACATGCGGTTCGACGTTTGAGTCGAAAATGGACTCATTTCTCAAGAATGGTCATTGTGTGGTAAACGGTCGAAAGACTTACACTCGGGCTCCTCTTCCGCACGGCTTTGTGTAAATTTCTCACGCGCACATGGTCCTTCTTCATCAGGAATGTTTCAGCAATCAATGTTCTCTGTCTGGTAAGTCTGTGTCCCTCGTTGTGCAATTCGTTCCCTAGACGCGTTATCGCACTTTTCAGGTCAGGCGGATGGGTTTCTTTCATTTACTCAACACCACATTTTGACGCCGGTATTCAAAATTGCTGGCATCTTTTCGTGACGACGCCAACGACTGGGTGTATCTTAAGTTACCGTCAGTGAGTCCTGTGCCGAAATTGCTCCGCTATTAAGAATTATTATGACTGAATGCCCGGAGGAAATTTAGTACAACGGCAGATATGGCAGCTATGACAGAAAAGGAACATATCCGGGTTGTCGAATGAGAGGAAATAGCGAAGGTCGTAAATCATCCAAATGAACTCCTAACAGGATTGGGAGGAGCAGCTGCTGAAGAACTGCTCTGCGCTCACGTAAAGGGTTTCGACAGGCACAGTGGTGCATGGCATTAGTTTCATGTCCCCGTTCGGAAACTATTCTTCAGGCAATGGACTCCATTGCGTCTGCGGAATATGTTTAAATACACCGCTGCTCTTAGTTGGACAATATATCCAACTTCGCCTCAATCGTCTGTACGAATGTGATATCACGATGCGCTCAATCGCGCACGGGCGCCGCACACTGCCCATGAGCCACGCTGCAACTTTACATCGTATCAGGACAAATGGATTGGCGGAACGGAAGAGACCACAGACAGTAAATGTGCATAATTTCGGTATGACCCATGTCGCTGATACGTTCTGCAGGAAGACATCAGGTCCGCGCGACAATCAATTCTGAACGAATGCCCGTGGTCCTGGATTTAAGCATTTTGTGTACCCGTTATTGGCGACACATATTAAATCAGCCATTTTCTTTGAACGTGACCTGTGTTGCCACAGTTCCTAACAGAGCCATTCGGATTGAAGAAGCGGGTCCGATAATCGGCAATATCGCGGACGGAACAGCCGCCAAATCACAGTTGTGCGATGTTGTGTTGAACGCCGCTGTCTGCTCTCTACGGCACACTCGCTCGATCATCGAGAACGAATCGGAAACGCAGGCCGGGCACTTACCTGTCCCGAGGAGTTTGATGTTCCATGTTTCGTAAAATCCGCGTTGCGGGCGAGCATGAGACACTATTCCTCAGGCCACTGATTCTCCTGATGTCTCTGGCTACGCTGGCTGTGCTCGTTTTCGTGTCGTTCTTCATCGGTCCCGTGTCCATTCCGCTGGTCACAGTGATGGCGATACTTTTCAAGCAGATTCCCGTGATCGGCAGTTTGCAGCCAGATGCTGTAAAACCTGTGTATTTCGAGATTGTTTACTATATCAGGGAGCCGGAAATTCTTGGCGGTGTTGTCGTAGGCGCATCACTAGGCATGGGTGGTGCAGTAGTGCAGAGCATATTCAAGAATCCGATTACCGAACCTTACGTTATAGGTCTCTCCAGCGGGGCGGCACTTGGTGCTGTAGGTGCCATAATATTCGGCATCGCTATTTTCGGCCCTTACTCTGTTCAGGTGCTGGCTTTCTGCTTCGCCCTCCTGTCTGTTTTTACAGTCTATATGCTTTCACACAGGAACGGGCGCGTTCCTGCCACATATCTGCTCCTGATGGGTGTATCGATATCCTTCTTCACGTCTTCAGTCGTCGCACTCATGATTTATTCAAACATAAGGCTTCAGAGCTCCGCTTTCTTCTGGCTCCTTGGGTCCCTTCAGGGAATAACATGGCAGGAACTGTTGCCTGTGGTGCTTGTTGTTCTACCCGCAATGTTCATCATGTCTATGTATTCAAGAGAACTCAATGCGATGCAGCTTGGTGGAGCCTATGCGCACTCCGTCGGTATAAAAGTCGAGAGGACAAAACGTGTTCTCATAGCTCTGGTGGCGTTGAGCGTCTCGGCTTCCGTATCCATCAGCGGACTCATAGGTTTTGTCGGTCTCGTCATGCCGCATATGTCAAGACTGATATACGGAGGTTCCAATAGGTATGTGATTCCTTCGTCTGCCATACTTGGTGCAATCTTTCTTGTTCTTTCCGACGACATTGCAAGGATGGCGATTCCAGGGAAGGTGATACCAATAGGGATAATCACAGGCATGATAGGCGTTCCCTTTTTCATCTACCTGCTGGGCAGGCTTTCGAGTGGTGCGTATGAAAATTGAAGTCAAAGACGTGTGCCAGTCGACCGGAAGTTTCCGACTCAGTAATATCTCCTTTTGCATACACGGGGGAAAAATAAACGGCATAGGCGGCAAAAATGGTTCGGGCAAATCTACGCTCCTCAATCTGCTTTATGGTTATCGCAAACCGGAGTCGGGCAGTATTCTGCTCGACGGCAGAGATATCGGCTCTTATGCAGAGCACGAACTCTCACGTAAAATGGCAATCGTCAGGCAGGAGGCGCCCGAACCTATCAATTTTTCAGCAAACGACGTAATATCCGTATTCGGATTTACAAACGGCCACGGAAAGAAGGAAATGAAAGAAATTCTTGATATGTGTCACATCGCCCATCTGGAGCATCGGGACTTCAACAGTCTGAGCGGAGGGGAAAAGAGGCTCATCATGATTGCGGGTGCAATTTTTCAGGATTCGGAAATGATATTGATGGACGAACCGACTACATTCCTTGATGTGGATAAGGACGCATTTGTCCAGTCCCTTATCATGGACTTGAAATCCCGCGGCAAGACCGTGGTCGTCATACTGCATGATGTCAACCTGCTCTACAGGCTATGTGACAACGTCATCTTTCTCAGGGAAGGAAAAGTGGTTGCCGAAGGACCGCCGGAATCTGTGTTCCTTCCAGGCACTCTGAAAAGGATATTTGACGTGGACTTCATTTCATACGACTCGCCCGAAGGAAAGAGATTCGTTTCCGCTAGGGCAGTTGCCGGTAGCAGTGTTAACGTTTCCGGGTCAGATGTGTATGCGTCAGACGGCTCGCGTCAAGTCTGACCGAAATCGGTTTGTCTGATGCCGGAATTCCTGCATGACCGAAATATATGGATTCCATCATGTGTTTGTTACACTAAATTAACCATTCGATTCGGACATTTCCTGTCACGACAATGGATTCCCCTGGTATGATCAAACTTTAGCAATTGCATGTTCATTCCTCCTCGCTCATTATCATGAAATTATCGGACTGGGCCACGGAACAGGGTGTTTCCTACATCACGGCATGGCGGTACTGGAAGGCAGGGCAGCTCGACGCGTATCAGCTGCCCACCGGCACGGTCATAGTCAGGCAGGCTTCGAGACTGCCGGACTGTGTTTGCATCTATGCGCGTGTTTCGAGCAGTGAAAACAGGGGCAATTTCGATGCTCAGGCTTCTCGACTCGAACAATATGCAATTGCAAGGGGATATCGGATTTACAAGACCGTCAGGGAGGTGGGCAGCGGTGTCAACGACAGCAGGAAGCGGCCCTCAAACTGCTCACGGGGTGACGGCCGTTCAAAGATTATCGTCGAACACAGGGACAGGCTCACGCGTTTCGGCTTCACCGAGTCTTCCGGGCGCTGAAGAAGTCCAGCCAAACGCGCATTCGCTGGAGATGGAAATCTTCAGCCCAACCAGTTCCAGAAATTGTCGCTCCAGAGATCCAGATTTTCAGGCACTGTCTTCAACGGTTGCACATTCAGACCGCTCTTTACGGCAGCCTGGAACCTGACCCTCAGTTCATCTTCAGAAAAGCCGGAGAGATCGCTCATGTGTTCTTCCAGCTTCTTGCGCAGACCCAAATCCAGCACATGCTCCGGATGCCTGACGACCAGCCTGAAGTGATGATCTCTGCCTCCGGTAATCCTGAAGACCTGCCATTGCAGTTTTTCTCCCTTCTCTCCCGCCAGTCTGAAGGCGGCCAGATTTCCCAGCGCCAGAGCTACAAATCCTTCATCTCTGAGTCCCGGCGAAAGGTGAATGCCGATTTCCACTCCTTTGTTAGACACTTTTCCACGGCCAGACTATAATGGACAATGAATTTATAATATCTGGCGGGAAGCCCCTAACAGGTTTGGGGGGATGAAAGCGATATCATCCTTTCAGTTATCGAACAGATGTGTCTGACTCAGTACGGCAGGGAATGCCGTAATCAGCACACGTTGAGAGAATGTAAGACCCGACGTGACTCTGAAGTCTCCTCCAGGGTCCCAGCGGCTGATCTCGTCAAATCGTGAACCGCGCGGACGAAAGTCCTAGGAAGCCTCGCTGCTTGAAGGGAGGAGGACGTCACTGTTATCGTCGATGTGATCCTGTCAAATGTCATGTTGTCTCCAAGACTCATCGCCGGAACGCCGAAAAACAGGCTCTAGAAAAAGATGAAGACTCATTCCCCTGGCTCCTTTCAACGCGACGGTAACCACAAAGTTGACTGTGGAAACATTCAGGGAAATGCCTAGCATCTTGATTCGCGCAATTTCTGCGTCTTCACCCGCCTGCGGGAGATAGTGGGCTTCGTTAAGCGGTGCATGAAGAGTCCATCTTCCGCTGAGAGCACCACCCGGCGGATGGAGACCACTGGGAAGAAGGACTCCGCCGAGAAGATACAGCCAGTAACTGAGCGCAGTCAATCTAGGGAAGGCAGTGTCCTTCGCGCTAATCTGTATCTGGACAAAGTAATTTGCAAACGCGAATCCCAGCGGAGAAATGAAAAACAGCAGCATGAGAAGACCGTACAACGTCACCAGCCGATTGCACTCTAGATCATTCAGGAGTGTGTTATCCGGCACGTAGAGCTATGTACGCATCATTTGTGCAAGTGCGTCAGCAACGAAGAGAAATCCAAATGAAGTTATCAGATAATGAACGCCGACTTTCTTATGGCTGATCGTGAACAACCATTCTATCGGTGTGCTGCGCGCTGACAGGATTTTCAGTCTTCCCGATCAATTATACGCTGTTAAACGAGTACACGTAAACTGAAATGCCCACATCATGAGTTCCACGGCGGGGTGCAGCAACGGTGCGCCGGATTCCTGCTCCCTGACCTCGCATCGATTTTTTTTTGGAGCCCGTAATTCTACTAAAAACCGGCGCCTTGTACGTCAGGCATCGCTATTAAATATCAATTTCATGGGGAAACCGAAATGTTTCCGCTCCTTCAGCTCAACTTCTGAACGACTTTAACGCCCAGCGATGCGAGTTTTTCCAGATATGAGTCGGGATTGAGATGTTCCGGCGGATGAATACCTGCCCGGACCGTCCCGTCCTCTATCATCATCAGGGCGCCGGCGGCAGCGCCCGTGCCAGTAAGGTAGGAGGTCGCAGTCACGCCGTACCTTGCGTAGCACTCTTCATGCTCCATCGTGGCGTAGAGTCTGTGGTTCGTCTTCCTCCCCTTCACGCTGCCTTCGACGTCGACCAGTATTATAGCCTTGCCCGTTATGTCTTCACCGAGCTGCGCAGGCTGCGGTATGAGTTTGAGCGTCAGATCTATTGGTTTTATTCTTGACCCGTTAACGGCAATCTTCTTTTCAGACAACATGCCCATTGTATTCAGCACTTCGAGATATTTCATGGTATCATCGGTAAGTGCGAGTTTGAAGTCCGCGTTCCTTATTCCCTTACCGATGCTTTCCGGAAGGCTGTAGACTTCTTCATGCCTGACGCTATAGACAGGAAGCTTGCCCATTCCTCCTGGGAAATCATACATCTCTCTGTCGCTGAATTTCCCGATGTGCCGTAACCTGCCATTCCTGAAAATGACCGGCTCCTCTATCGTTTCTGTCAGAAACGTGGCAGGGGAAAAAAGGCATACGAAGGGGTGTCTGGAACTTATTGCCGTTTCTCCGTCCCTGATTTGCACCGATTTCACCCGATCCATCCTGTTCGCGGCATACATGGCAAATATGTTGCTCATTCCAGGATCTTCACCGAGGCCGATTACCGCGGTGTTTCCCTTTTTCCTCCACACATCATCCGCCGCATACTGTCCCACGGGATCCTGGAGCGCCAGATCAATGTACTTTGCCCTCGTCCGCAGAGCTGCATTCATGACAGTTGTGTTGTATCTGGGCAGAGCTGCATTGATGACCATCCCCTTTTTTCGCAAAGCCGATGAAACTTCTCTGCTGTTTCCCGCATCAAGCCTGATGGCTTTGACCTTTCTTCCGCACTTTCTGGCAACGCTCTCAGCTCTGGCGAGGTCTATATCTCCCACGATCAGGCTGTCAACACCGGTGCTGGATGCCAGGTGCCTGGCTATGACCATCCCGGCCCCTCCTGCACCTATTAGTAAAACGTCCAAGTTTTCACCACATTATGCCATGCCGTAATATTCCGTTATCAATAAGCTTCCGGTGCCGCGGTGCATAAGTCGATATTTATGGGTTACAGAACAGCGCCAGCAATACCGGAATCGACAATCAGAATCAATGTCAGATGGCACGGAATGGAGTCCGATTATCGAAATGGCCGTTCCGTCCGGAGCACTCACAACAGCATCACTATTTTCCTCATTATCTTCAGTCTCTTCGGTATCAGCGACACTATCAGCGACCTGTCATCTTCCCTGAGCGCGGACGTGAAGTGTATCATGGCAATGTATACAGCCACACCCACCAGCACATACAGCGGCAGGAGTATGAGCGCGTATGCGGTCATGGATGCTGCGAGATAAACAGCCAGTGCCATGACACCCGCGGAGAGCCACAGTCTGGAGAGGAAACGCATATCCAGTTTTACGAGCCCCGCATTCCTTGCAAATGCGTATATGATGATGAAGCTGACGACGCCTGTCGATGAGTATGCGATGGCAGCGCCCGCCAGCGACATGACGGGTATGAGTGTGAACGACAGAATAAAGTTCGAGAGCAGAGCGAGGGAAGTGGAGATGATGAACACATGTGTACGCCTTGTTCCCTGCATCGCATTGCCGATGGGTCCCCCTATGATGAACACGGCGTTGACTATGAGTATTATGGAAAGGGGGAGAGCTCCCTGCGCGTAACCGCTACCTGCCATGAGTCTGATCAGCGGCACGGATATGGCGGAAATGCCCAGTGCAGCAGGCACGTACAATATGGCAGCCGCATTGGAGGATATGCGCACTCCTTCCTTTATCATTTCGCTGTCGTTCCTGCCGTGGAACTCGGAGAACTTTGAAAATATAATGCCGCCGAGAGGGGAGCTGAGAATGGAAACGCCTGATGCAATGAGCAGCGCGAGATTGTACACGCCTATGGAGGACAGGTCCTTCAGATATGCAACGGTCAGCCTGTCGATGTAGACCGCGCCGTAGCTCAGTATGCCAGTGATGTACAGCGGTAGCGAGTAGGAGAATAGCGGTCTCATCTCGAATTTTGCCACAGACATCGACTTCGTTCTCTTTATTATGTCTGTATAGAAGAGCAGCACTCCGATGAAGTATCCCACTCCCCATCCTATCGGTATCGCGTATATCGAGCGCGTAATGTGCAGTGCGGCGATGGATATGCCGTAGACAGAGAGCACATATGTCATTCCTATGATGCCTGATTTCCTGAAATTCTGCAGTCCGAGCAGTATGCTGTTCAGGAATGATATCATTATTGCGGATGGTATGTCGAGCGCGAGCATGTACACGAGCGTTGTGTACGCGTATGAATGGAAGAAAAGAAACGATATCACATGGGCAGTCGACAGCAGCGTGGCAACTGCCGCCGTCGACAGGAGTGCTCCGATGGCCAGAGCCCTGCGCACGATGCCTCCGACGCCGTCGCTATTGCCTGTGCCGATCTCATACGACGTGAAATGTTGCCACCCGTACTGCAGGCCGAACGAAAATATCACGGGGAACAGGGAAAGTATGGCTATGAGCAGTGCGACAGAGCCCACCAGGCTTTTCGGGAAGATATGTATGGCATACAGATAGAATGCCGCTCCGGAAAGCGTAAGTGTGGCGGAGTACGCATACTGGAACGCTATGCCCTTTCCCAGCGTCTCTCCGTCCTTCAGCGTATTCAAACATTCACCTTCCGCAATCTAGAACGGAAATAGAGAAGGGGCATTCACATCCGGAATACTTCCACGGCAGCAGACACTCTCACTTTCCAAACTCAACATATATGTTTTCCCCGGCTCTCGTGACCGAATTGACTGCATGGATAATTTGATTTTGTATGAACTGCCGGGTCCTCCTGAGAAGCGTTGATTCAATTTTGGCACGGATGCTTCTCTCACATCGTGAAACCTTTGAAATACAGTTATGTATTCCAAATCTTCATGGAAAAAGGCAAGATTCAATTGGTTAAATCTCCGAATTTCAATGATAGACCCTCTGCTTCGATCACAATGATCGTGGTGCATCACACCGTGATACCGACGCTTGAGGAAACTGTGAAACACTTTCTTAGCACCGAATCGAAAGTGAGCTCCCACTATGTTGTCGGAAGAGACGGCAGAACGGTGCAGATGGTTAAGGATGAAGATCGCGCGTGGCATGCCGGCATCAGCAGCTGGAAGGGATTGGACAACTGCAATGATTACTCTCTGGGAATCGAAGTCGTTAACAAGGGAGACGGCGCCCAGCCTTTCACGGAGGAACAGTACCATTCGCTGTACGAACTGGTGGAATACATGGTGTCCGAATACGGCATAAAGAGCGACATGGTCGTCGGTCACCGGGACATAGCGCTGCCTCCGGGCAGAAAGGTGGATCCGGCGGATAATTTCGACTGGTCCCGTCTGGCCGCATTCGCAGACAGGAAGCGTGTGACAGAACTCGCCCAGAACCTGCGTATTGAATACGAAAAGACGCACACAGGCACTGAAGGTGCCTGATGCAGCGGCTGCGCATTTAAATCCATGACATTCAATGGCAAACTACTTCAAAGCCTTCCTTATCATCCAGTGCATGAACTACGAACCATTCGGCGGTACCGGAATCAAGGTCTCAAGACTGGTTTACGGTACCTGGTACCTTCCGCATGAGGATGCGAAGGATGACAACGGCTTATTCCCTGTAAGCAGGAAACGCTCGTTTTCAGTAATAAACCGGGCTCTGGAACTCGGGATCAATTTTTTCGACACAGCGAATGTGTACAGGGGTGTTTACGATAGGAAATCAAAGCAGCCAGGCTACGAACACATCGGACTTTCCGAACAGATTCTCGGCGAAGCGCTGAGTTGTCAGGACAGAGAGTCGGTTGTCCTGGTTACAAAGGTGACAGGAAGGACCGGCTCCCTTCCCAATGATCAGGGACACAACAGGAAACACATCATGAAGGCTGTCAGGGACAGTCTGTTACGTCTGAAAACAGACTACATAGATTTCTATCTTCTACATGGCCCCGACGCCTCGACTTCTCTGGAGAATTCAATAAGATCGATGAACCATCTGATTGACGAAGGGCTCATACTCCATTATGGCGTTTCCAACTTCCAGCCGGAGCACGTTGAGGAAATGTTCGGCATATGCAGGCACAGCGGTCTCGAGCCTCCGTCCGCGGTTCAGGAGTTATACAATCTCATCGACAGGAATTTCGAGACAGGCAAGCTGAAGGTTATCGAAAAGCACAACATTGGCGCAATGATTTACAGCCCTCTGGCTCAGGGTGTACTCGCGGGCCGCTATTCCGGGAATGCCGATGGCACGTCACGAAAGGCGTACGATGCAATGTTCGCCGAAAAGACATCCGAACTCGCTGCACGCGAAACTGTCAGCAGGGTTGCGGAAGTAAGCGGGTCAAGGGGTACATCCATGTCCAGAGTTTCGCTTTCCTGGCTGATTTCAAGAAGCAGGAACATTTTCCCGATAGTCGGGGCGAGCGGTATCGAACAGCTGGAGGACAGCGCCGGCGCCACCGATCTGAAGCTCAGTGAGGAGGACATAAGGAGGCTAGAGGCCTGACGGTCAGGAGTGCCGGCGGAAAAGCACAAACGGAGAGCAGCAGTAAGGAACAGCCAGATATATCCGCGCGGCGAAGGCATTGCGGTGCCGGGAAGGAACCATCCAGGTGTGGATGGAGCACCACGGATCAGCTCTATGTGCTGTATCACGACACCGAATGGGGAGTGCAGCTGCACGATGACAGAAAACTCTTTGAATTCCTCATCCTGGAAGGTTTTCAGGCCGGTCTCAGCTGGTTCACTGTTCTCAGGAAAAGAGAAAACTTCAGGGCCGCGTTCGACGGCTTCGACGCACAGTCGGTAAGCGGTTATGGCGCGAGGGAAATCGGCAGACTGCTGAAGAACCCTGGAATAATCAGGAATCGGAGTAAAATAGCCGCGGCAATACAGAACGCGGCAGCCTTCCTGAATGTCGCCGATGAGTTTGGAAGTTTTGACAGTTACATCTGGTCCTTCGTCGGTGGAAAACAAAAAGTGAATTCATGGAAGAGATTGTCGGACCTTCCAGCGAGCACCGCCGAATCCATACGCCTGAGTGCAGATCTTTCAAAGAGGGGATTCCGTTTCGTGGGTCCGACCATATGCTACGCCCACATGCAGGCGACCGGAATGGTGAATGACCACATTGTTTCATGCTTCCGTTACACCGAATGCATGTGATGCCTCTGCTCCATCATGAAGGGATATGCAAAGATGACAGTATCGTTCGGCCTGCTGTATTAAGTCATTTTTTGGGGCCGCTCTCCGGAAATCGGATGAAAATCAGTCCGGCCGGGCATAATGAATAAATACGCCCTCGTGAAATAGTATGGGCGGAGCATCAGAAATGGCCAAGAAGAAAGGCGAGGGTTTCCAGTCCGCCGCCGGACTGATAAGATATTTCGACGCCGAAGATGAGAAAGCTATAAAGGTGAATCCCTGGCTTGTCGTTGCCATGATAATTGCCGCTGTGGTCATAATCGAATACCTTGCAATCTCCTTTCCGAATGCCTGAATGTATTCCAGCTCCCGGATGCGGCGATATGGCTCTCCGTCCTGAACACACGTTTTTTTGTTCAGGAAACGGTACTCCTCGAGTCGGCAATATGGAGGCAGTGCTGTGAAGGCAGTTCTGGTCGTTGATATGATCAACGATTTCGTGAGAGGCAAATTCGGCTCGGAAAGAGCGGAGCGCATTGTGCCCTCCGTAGCTTTACTGCTCGACCGCGCCAGAAGTGCGGGAGTTCCTGTTTTTTATGTCGGTGATTCGCATCTGCCTGAGGATCCGGAAATGCGTGTCTGGGGAAGGCATGCCATGGCTGGTACATGGGGCTCCGAAATCGTGGATGAGTTAAGGCCGGAACGCTGCGACAGAACATTCACCAAGAGGCAGTATTCGGGATTCCTCAAGACCGCTCTCGACAGGACTTTGAGAGCTTCCGGCATCGACGAAATAGTCTTTGCAGGCATTAGTGCCGATATATGCGTGCAGCACAATGTGGCCGACGCGTTCTTTCACGGTTACGGGACTGTGGTTGTAAGCAACTGCGTCGAGAGCATAAACCCCGAAAGGAAG
>JAKABN010000227.1 GCA_021796895.1 Thermoplasmata archaeon
ATGCTGCTCACGCAGGGCATACTTGAGAAGAGGAAGGAGCAAATGGTCATAGACAGCGTGGACGGAGTGCTGGTCTTTGAATGGAGCAGGAACAGCAACAGCAGCAAGAGGCAGCGGTACATATACATTTCAAAGTTTGTGAGTCTCATGCCTCATCTCGACGAACAGAGAATAGCGAGATTCGCCACGACGCTGACATCTCAGAGCGGTCTGGTTGTGATTGACGCGGAGAGGATCTGATGCAGCCCGGACTGGCGGCCACCGGAATTGATGGGCTTGACGAGATGCTTGGAGGAGGATTTCCTCCAAACTCCATCACCGTCGTTCTCGGTTCTTTCGGTACAGGAAAGACTACGCTTGCGCTTCAGTATCTGCTGAAGGGACTCAATTCCGGTGAAAAGTGCATATTCATATCGCTGGAGGAGGACGAGCAGTCGATACTCAAGAATGCGGGATCCTATGGATGGGATCTCTCGGCGCACATCAGCGAGGGAAGACTGTCACTCGTGCGGCTCGAACCGTACAACACCAGAACATCGATAGAGAGAATCAGGAGTGAATTCCCGACATTCATAAAGAATTTCGGAGCAAAGAGAGTCGTCCTCGACTCTGTATCGCTCCTTACCATGCTCTACGAGAGCGATGCAGAAAAGAGGGCGGGGCTGTTCACCCTCTGCAACCTTATAAGAGAGAGCGGAGCCGGAGCACTGCTCACTTCGGAGGTCAACGAAAATCATCCAGTCTCCTCGAGAGACGGCATGGTGGAATACACAGTAGACGGAGTAATACTCCTGCAGAGCGTCGAGTCCAAGGACGCTTCAGAACAGCAGCTGACTATCAGAATTGTCAAAATGAGGGCAGTGGGGCATTCGAGAAGGATCAAGCCCTACAGCATCACAAAAGATGGCATCGTTGTTCACTCAGGCTCTGAAGTATTCTGAGAAATCGTCCTCAGTCAACGGATCAATGATATATGCCTGAAGTGCATTGGAAGCAGATATGAGCTCGCTGCCGCCCGGACAGTTCAAAGGCCACAGATTTGCCATCTACACGATTAACGGAGTTCCCTTGGTCAAACACGAAGACTACACCCTGGAGCTGTTCGGAGAAGTTGAAAGGCCTCTATCACTGACATTTGCAGAAATCAAGAATATCGCCACGATGAAGATCAACAGAGATTTTCATTGCGTCACGAGATGGAGCATCACCGACTGTGAATGGGAAGGCATCGGCTTTTCCGAGCTTTGTGAGAGGGCGGGAGTGAAGAGTGAGGCGAGTTTTGCCTACGCCCATTGTCTGGACGGCTATACGACGGTGATACCGATGGAAAACATGCAGGATGCAATGCTCGCTGTTTCGCTTAATGGCAGACCTCTCTCGCCGGAACAGGGGACACCTGTCCGCCTTGTAGTTCCCTCCCTCTACGGCTGGAAAAGCGCAAAGTGGGTGCGGGCCATTGAACTGCTCGGCGAATACAGAGACGGGTACTGGGAGGAGAGGGGTTATCACGAGAGAGGGGATTTCAATACCGAGGAACGGTTCAAGGATCCGGCTGCTCGGTTCATACACAAGAAAGTTGCCAGGAAACAGACTGCAGATCTTTAAATGAAGAACATTTTAACAGTGTTGCCGCATTACAACAGCATGACGATCATGGGCATTGACAAAAACAGACGCCTGGCCATATCGGTGATTGGTGAACCGATGGCTGAGTTTTCGTCTGCAGGAAGGAACAGTTACGGACTCAGTTTCAGCGGAGACGCAGTAAATGTTGCCACATCAGCAGCGAGACTCGGACTGAAAGCGTGCGTGATTTCGGCTGCAGGTGATGACAGCTTTGGAAGAGAATTGATGAAATATCTGGAATCTGAAGACATCGGTACTGAAGGCATGACGGTGGTGAAGGGAGGCTTTACCGGCCTCTATTTCATCAGTCTCGGAAAAAACGGAAAGCACGAATTCACCTATTACAGAAAACATAGTGCTGCGTCCTCCATGCACATAACTGGAAAACAGCTGGACGCGATACGTGATTCATCGATATTTCATTTCAGCGGAATCGCACAGGCCATCGGCAGCGAGTCCGGGAAATCCGTCTCAGTTGCACTGAACGCCGCTGTACGGGCCGGGTGCTTCATTTCATACGATGTAAATTTCAGACCGGCACTGTGGACGAGAAAGAATGCAATCAGGGCACTCGAGTCTGTTGCCAGCAGGACTGACCTGATATTCATCAGCTCAGAAGATTACAGTCTGATGTTCGGAAAGGAGAGTGTCTCTGCGGTGATTGAGAGGATGAGTGTCATGGGAGCCTCGAATATCATATACAAATGCGGCGGAAGCGGTTCTATTGCAGATTTCGATGGGAAACTGGCGAAGCAGAAGGCATTCCATGTTAAGGCGATTGACGCCACAGGAGCCGGAGATGCGTTCGATGCAGGTTTCCTTGCACATTACTACAGAACAGGAGATGCGAAGAGAGCCATGGAATTTGCATCTGTGAACGCAGCGCTGAAGTGCCTGAAAAAGGGAGGAACAAGAGGTTTGCCTCATGTTGACATGGTAACCAGGGCGATAAGAAGCGGGCGACGCAAAAAAATGCGGCCCGGAGGAGACCAGGCCGCTGGGATGGGTCGCGCCGTTTAATCATGAAAAGGAAAGTGAACAGCCATAGAGCCTGTACACGGCCTGCCAGCTGCAGTCCTCATCTTCCTCGTTTTCATCTGTGTAATCCGATACCACGATTTCAGACATGTTGATTCTAATGAGGGGCGCAGGGTATTTAAAT
>JAKABN010000228.1 GCA_021796895.1 Thermoplasmata archaeon
GGTGGTCGGTCGACGGGAATCTGGTATCAACCAATCAAATTTTCACATTTCACCCTTCCAGTGGAGCAAATACCATAAGTGTCGTGTCCACAGGCAGCAGTGGTAATGCGACAGCCAGTTACACCATATTCGTTCCTCCTCCCAAGAGCACTGGCCCGTCAGCGACTTCCATGCTCCTTTACTCTTCCGTGGCAGCCGTCATTGCCGCGTCATCTGTTATTATCATTCGCAAAACGCGGAGATAAAGTTCCCACGGATCATTTCCCTCCGAGTGTAAATTATTTTAAATGACGCCCTGCTTATGCGCCTTATGCGCAGGCTCGAACTGGAAGGATTGAAGATTGAGGTTTTTGATACGGTGCCCGAACTGGTAGCCAGGGCTGCGGGGCGACTCTTCGATGTGCTGAGAACAGATCCGGAAGCGGTCATAGGGCTCGCGACAGGCAATACATTCATACCCTTCTACGATTTTGTCGCAACCGGCTACAGGAGAGCAGGTATAAGTTTCGAACAGTCGGTCACGTTCAACCTTGATGAATATCTCGGCATACCCCGTGAGAGCGAAGGTTCCTATCACACATACATGGATAGAAACTTTTTTTCAAAAACAGACATCGTTTCTGAAAACGCTCATATTCCGGACAGCAATCCGGCCGATCCTGAAGGAGAAGCGGAAAATTACGAGCGCCTCATAACACGTTCCGGAGGCATCGATGTCCAGTTTCTAGGCATTGGCAGAAACGGGCATATAGGTTTCAATGAGCCGGGAACCTCTTTTGACAGCAGGACACACGTGACAGACCTGTCCGCCTCAACGATAGAGTCAAACGCTCCCCTGTTCGGCAAGGGGAAGATAGTGCCGCACAGGGCTATAACCATGGGCATCAGGACAATACTGGATTCAAGGAAAATATTTCTGATTGCATGCGGTGAAGAGAAGAGTTCTGCAATCGCATCAACGTTCACAGAAGGCAGAATGACGGAAAGCGTGCCTTCCACCGCGCTGAAGCTGCACCGCAATGTCACCGTGCTGCTGGACAAACCGGCCGCAAAATCGCTGCTGTAGTGCTGCGCTCCGTCAGTCCATAAAGAGGAACTCTCTTCTTTCTGCGCGATCCAGTTTTCCGATAACCCGATCCAGCTGCCCGGCAAGTTTCTCCGCGACCCTGTCATCTGTCTCTGTACCGCTGTTCTTAAGATGAAGAAGAACAGAACCGAGCACGACCTGATAGCCGTAATAGACACGCGCAAATTTACCTCCTTCGTTGACGAGTTCAGCGAAAAACGTGTCTGTAATGACCTTACCAGCGCGGAACACACCCCCGAGACCTCCTATGACAAACGGTTCTCCGAAATCCATTCTTCTTTTCGCTGTCTTTACCGCAAGAGCAAGCTCCCTTCCGGCTTCGCGGCATATGCTCAGGGCTGTAGCGTCTCCGTTTGAAGCGCATGAAGTCACAATAGGCGCCAGAGCCGCGATTTTCGTAACAGAAAAATTTCCGTAAATGTGGCCTATGGCGGCATTGAAATCCATGCCGGAGGATCTGGCAAACGCGTCCACAAGTGCAGTCTCCTCTCCGCGGCCGTCAAACGACTTTGTAGCTTCCTGTAGTCCTCTTCTCGCGAGATAGTAGGCGCTGCCTTCGTCGCCCGCAAGCCATCCCCATCCACCTTCTCTTACCGCTTTACCGTTTCCACGTGCCTGTATGACAGATCCTGTTCCGGCCGCGGCAACGATACCCGGTCTGCCTCTCGTCGAAAGATAATAAGCCGCGACGCCGTCATTGAAGAGCGAGAAGTCGCCGTTCCTGTGAATGCCCCTGAGGAATTTCTCGACAGACATCGTGGTGGCTGCGGAATTCTCCACGCCTGCAAAACCGTAGCTGCCCTTCTCTATGCTTTCCCATCCGCATCCTGCCATTTTCATGGCGCCGGTCACCGCTTTTTCTGCATTCGCCCGGGCTACATCGATGCCGACATTATTGTAATTTCCCGAACCCGCGACGCCCACTCCTGATATCTCGCCGTCGTATATGACCGCAAGTGTCTTTGTGGCGCCGCCATCAACCGCAAGCAACATGATTCAGTGCAATACCGCTTTGTATTTCCATATTTCTTTTGCGGGTTCTGTCACGTTGCCGGGTGATGGAATAGGGTGTTAAGAGTCAGTTGATGAATACGAAGCGTGTCCAAAGTGCAAGTCGCTGTACTGGAATGTCCCAAGAAAACAACGTGCGTGAACATCTTCCAAATTTGGTTTTTCTTTACATGAACACCGATAATTTCAGGATGAAACAACCATGAACTCCTGAGTGACAACGAAGTATGGTGTAGCGTAATTCGTTACATTTATCCATGATGGGGCATGGTTAAAGACAAACGAGAATAGCAGTCCGTATTTTAATTCGGCATGCGGATACAGCGCATCAGGGTTGAACCTGTAAACACCGGGACCGCTTATGGTGCAGTAGCCTGACAATCTGAAATTCCCCCCGGTGACAAATGTGATCGTGATGCTAAATGCTCCGTTTGTGGAATAGTATGAAGGCGGCGGAAAATGAGACCCCAGTAATGAGACCTGCGCGGGCCCGGTGTGATTTACCAATGGGACTACCTTGGAGTTGTTAATTAACAGTGCATTCGGGCCGGCGTCCGGAAGGATGTGCCATGCGGAGGACCACGCACCCTTCACTGTTGAATTCGAATTGATGTTAACTATGAGGTTGTATGCAGACACCACTTGTGTTCCCAATCCATACAGTTCTGTGCCTGCG
>JAKABN010000229.1 GCA_021796895.1 Thermoplasmata archaeon
TGCTTTGAAATCGTCATTTATGACAGCTCAATGAAGATGGAGTCAATGCCGATGTGTTAAAGCGAGATGGAGTCTTGTTAAACAAATTTTTGCTCAATCGCATAAATATAATGGGTCCGCCCGGATTAATACCATAAATAGGTATAAGTCTGAAATTGATAAAAACCCTCCTGCCAGCCTGAGAATAAACACAAGCTATCGTTGTAATGACAGTAACGCTTAATAACGTCCAGTGGACGATTTTCTGCCGCAAGACGAGAAGGAGATATCGATTCATGATGCCTGGCTTGAGAGTTTGACTCCTGATTATGATAATTGGGATTCGTAACCGTTGACAAATATAGATTCAGTGCAATAGAATGCGCATCAACAACCCTTGTGGTCTGAACAAAAGACAGAGATTCAAGTGTGGTACAAAATGATGCATGACAAATCTCTTCCGCTTATTCCAGTCAGGATGCTGAATGAATTTGCTTATTGCCCCCGTCTCTTTTATCTTGAGTGGGTGCAGGGAGAGTTCGCGCACAGCTACGACACACTTGAGGGTAAGTTTGTGCATCACAGGGTCGACAAAGAAAGCGGAAGGATCGCTGCGGCAGATGAACTTGAAGAAGCAGAGAAAATTCACGCAAGGTCGGTTTCATTGTCAAGCGACCAATTGGGAATCATCGCCAAGCTCGATATTATAGAAGGCGATAGTGGCGAGTTATGCCCTGTTGATTACAAGAAGGGAGAAGTCCCTGCCAACGAACACAGAAGTTATGAACCGGAGAGAGTCCAGATCTGTGCGCAGGCGCTGATTCTGAGGGAAAATGGATATTGCTGCAATGAAGGTGCAATTTATTATGCACGCTCCAAGACTAGAATCCCAGTACCCATAACAGACGAATTGGTCAGCAGAACGCTTCAGTTATTGGAGCAGGCAAAGCACACTGCGCAGAGTTCCACAATTCCTCCTCCCCTGATTGATAGCCCCAAATGTCCGCGTTGTTCTCTCGTCGGCATATGCCTTCCTGATGAGGTTATTGCGCTCTCACATGACAAACTGAACAAGATTGATCCGGATGAAGTGCGACGGCTCCTTCCTGCCAGAGATGATGCGCTGCCCCTCTACGTTCAGGAACAGGGGGTGACGGTCGCAAAAAAAGGCGAGGAACTTGAAATCAGGAGCAAGAGTTCCGTAATTGCGACTGCAAAGCTTTTCGAAACATCATCCCTTGCATTATTCGGAAATGCACAAGTCACCACGCAAGCAATACACGAACTTTGCACCCGTGGTGTCCCAATCTGCTATTTTTCTTTTGGCGGATGGTTTTATGGCATTACCAATGGAATGATTCATAAGAACATAATGCTGCGACAGTGCCAGTATAAAGTTGCAGCTGAGGAAGCGCAGTCACTCCTTATCGCCAGACGTATCATCAGCGGTAAGATCAGAAACAGCAGAACGCTGTTAAGAAGAAACTGCGATGTTTCTCCGGATGCAGCTTTGGAGGAACTCGCCAGGCTGGCTGAAAGTGCCCTACAGTCAGACTCTATTGACGAATTATTCGGAATAGAAGGTGCAGCGGGCAGAGTGTATTTCGCTCATTTCGCTGAAATGATCAAGGCGGGCAGAGACGAAATGGGGTTTGATTTTCATTGCAGGAATCGCAGACCGCCGAGGGATCCCGTGAATGCACTATTGTCATTCACGTATGCGCTTCTTACAAGCACAGCAGCCACGATATTATTGAGCGTGGGCTTCGATCCTTATTTAGGTTTTTTTCACCAGCCTAGATACGGACGTCCCTCATTGGCGTTGGACTTGATGGAAGAATTCAGACCTTTGATTGCTGATTCCACGGTAATCAGTCTGATCAATAACAGAGAAGTCACAGATAGTGATGTGATCAAACGGGCCGGATCGGTTGCACTCATACCAGATGCGCGAAAGAAGGTTATGCGTGCATACGAGCGCAGGCTCGAGACTCAAATCACACATCCACTGTTTGGTTATTCGATAAGTTACAGGCGAATCCTGGAAGTGCAGGCAAGATTATTGGGAAGAGCACTTACGGGAGAGATCGAAGAATACCCCATGTTTCTGACGAGGTAGGCGCATCGCATGAAAAACTTATACTTGGTATCTTACGACATCAGGGATCAGAAAAGGTGGCGAAAAGTTTTCACTATAGCAAAGGGGTACGGATTACGGCTACAGTATTCTGTTTTTTACTGCTACCTATCTCCAAAAGAGAGAGTCATGCTGGCCAGTGAACTTGAAAACGTCATTGACCACAAATCCGACCGGGTTTTGATTGTGAACATAGGTGGCCCATACATAGATTTGCAGCAGAAGGTAGAGTTTTTAGGTCAGAAGGATGATATCGCAGACCATCAAGCGGTCATTATCTGACGGTTCGGGTGTAGAGTAACGGATGGGCGTAACCGTTCTCCAGAATGAAGATGGAAAGCATCTGGATCGACAATAGTCGCCCAGAGCTTTCGAGCGCCGATGTGATGATTTGCATACGAATGAGCGCTCGCAGGTCCCGGATTCTCTTCAGAATAAATGAATAAGACATAAGAGTAAGATAAAATTGATTTCATACGGCATAAAAAGAGCGACGCGCTCGAAACGCCCATAGCGAGAATATTTAAGGCCATCTCCACAACTGAAAAGTTGTGGCCCCATTGAAGCTTATCTACCGAGTCGATTGTCACCACCAAACAGGTGATCTCCACAACTGAAAAGTTGTGGCCCCATTGAAGCTGAATCCATGAATAGAGG
>JAKABN010000230.1 GCA_021796895.1 Thermoplasmata archaeon
CGCAACCATGGCAATGGACCGAGCGCTCAGGTCTCAGCAGATGGGCAAACAGTGGTTCCTCTGGTCATACGCATTCGTTGCTTTCATGGTGCTGGCGGCAATCGAGGCAATAGTCATGGCAGGTCCTGCGATAGCAGCGCATCTCGCTTCTGCGCCCTGAAGAAACAGATGTTCAGCGGAAGGAAAACTCTACACGCACGGGTGTGAGTGATGAGGCACCCGTGCCCCACTCACAGTCAATCTGCCGAATGATACATTTTTATTGATGGCACCGTTATTGAAAATACAAGGGCCTGTAGTGTAGCTCGGATATCACAGGGGCCTCCGGTGTTTTCGGAGAAAGCCCCGGACCCGGGTTCAAAAAAACAGTCTGTTTTGAAAGTCCCGGCAGGCCCGTTTTAATTGGAAATAAGGGGACTGGAAAGATTGAAATCTCCGGTTGCGGGTGCTTGGCACATGCTTCTGAAGGGAAACGGCATCTGCGGCGGCCGTGTTTCCGGCAACGTGCTGAAGATGCCTGCCGATGGCGTGACGTGGTCGACGTCCGTCCCGGATTGTATTCCCGTACTCTGCGGCAGATGCGATGCGTCGCTTGCAGGCAGAGTCATTTCGACGTTTGCGACACGCTCTGGGGTCCTCAATGCATTCATACTGTGCAGTCCAGACGCGGATGCAGAGAAAGTTTTCAGGTCTCCAGGCATCACTGCAGTAAGTAGTTTCGATCATGCGCTGTTTCTCGACGGGGACAGGGTGTTAGTGGACGGGGAAAGGGGCACGGTGGAGATTGATAATGTCGTCGAGAAGCTCGTGGTTAACTGTGTTGTGATGGAGAAAGACAGAATGCTCATTCTGAAGAGGAGCGATCGGGTCGACTCTTTTCAGGGAAAGTGGTCGTCGGTCACCGGTTATGTCGAGGAGGGGGAGACGCCGGTACAGACTGCATTCAAGGAGTTGAGGGAGGAGATATCTGTGCCTGCTCCAGTGCTCCTTAAACAGGGAAAACCCGTGTCCACCAGGAAAGGCGGCATCGCATGGATTTCACATCCGTTTCTCTTTTCCGTGGGTGAGGACACGGAGGTAAAGATAGACTGGGAGCATACGGACTACAGGTGGATCGACATCGGCGAACTCGGAGACTATGAGACAGTACCCGGGCTTGCAGGAAATCTTTTATCGCTTGGCATAACGTCTGGCACATTCACTAAATAATCCTGTCCACTTCCTTCTGAAGAACGCCAAGGTCCGACTGGCTCATAGTGGCGGGATCCAGCGAGATGAGCAGGATGGAGCCGGTCTTTGCTGCCATGTCCCTCAGCTGCTGTATGAGTTTGACGACTGGAGTGAAGCCGTTGTTCGATAAGAGATATTCCATACAGTCCATGACCGCAATTCCGGGTGTCTTCTCGAAGAACTCCCTGATGTGCATTGCTATTTTCTCCAGGTCATTGGGTTTGACAGCGTGCTCATCACCGACACTGCTCAGCCAGACGATCCTGCAGTCCTTCAGACCGTGCTTCCTCTCCAGTTTTTCCGGAAACTCCCTGGATATGCATATGCCCCCAACGCCGCTTTCCAGCGCCGTTTTCAATATGGCTATGGCCCTGTCGGAGTTTTCCGAGAAGACTGCGTATGTCTCTCCGGCATCCATCACGAACGCATCCTCCTCGCCGGCGCCTGCTTCAGTCTGGCCATCCGTCTCAGAGGACTGTCCTGCCTCCTTCTGCTTCTTCCTTGAAAGCGCTATGGTCAGGCTGTTCTGGTCTATCTTCCAGGCGCCCCTGATTTCGCCCGCTGCTTCGTCGACGATCTCCATGGCTGCGATTCTGCACTCCGACGTGATTGTGGAGTCCCATTCAATTATGGCTTCAAGCAGCGACCCGGTAGCGCTTATCTGCGCATAAACGAGTTCCTCCACCTGAAGACCCATGTCCTTTCTCATCTTCTGTATCCTCCGCATCACTTCCCTGGAAAGCGATTCTATCTCCAGCTTCCTGTCCATGTTGAAATCCACATACAGCGTAAATCCCTTAAGATCTATCTGTGCCACGTTCTTCGGCAGCGTGTAGCTGAATGATACCATGTTCTCCTGTATCCTGATTGTCTGTCCCTCTATGCCCAGCGCATATGCACCCTTCTTTATGCCTGCAATGACCTCCGATGCCGGCCGCGCCTTCAGCATCATGGCAATCTTCCCCGACCACTGCCTGTATATCTTGCCTATGGCGTTCGGATCCGGAACGACTGTCAGGACCAGCTCGTCCCATTCCTGTCCCACCTGGAGCAGTTTGCTCGACTTGACATTGGCCTGCTTCTCGATAACGTCGAGCATTCGGCCGATGCTGCGCCTGTCCGCCTCCTCCTTAGGCTTTATCACCATCCTTGAGAGTGGCCATCTGAGCTTCATGCCTGTCTCCTGCCGCGCTCTGAAGACGGCTTCCACGATCTCGCGGGCGGAGACCATGTCCATCTCCAGCTTTTCGTCCATGACCTCCGCCAGCGGCGACGGCCAGGATGTAAGATGCACTGAATTCGCATCCTGGTTTATGGCCAGATAAATCTCCTCCGATATTGAAGGAGTGAGCGGCGCCATGATCTTCATCAGGGTACTGAGTACATGGTGCAGCACCTTGTAAGTCGACTCCTTCACCGGATCATTCTCGTCAGTCCATGTTCTGTCCCTGACCATGCGGACATACCAGTGTGAAAGATCCTCCACAATGAATGACTCTATGGAGCGCACGGCTTTGTGAACCTCCAGCGACT
>JAKABN010000034.1 GCA_021796895.1 Thermoplasmata archaeon
GTATCCTTCCTCCGCCTGCTCGGTGGTGGAAACCCTGAGATAGATTGCTACCTTCATCCCATCTGACAATTGTCTGACAACGGAATACTGCAATATAAGCTTTTCAAAACGCGGTGAATTCGACACTGAAGTCCGCGGCCGAGCATCAGCTAAATAGGTGTTGACAGGTATCACAGTGCATGGCGCGCGAAGAGGAAG
Organism: Thermoplasmata archaeon; assembly: GCA_021796895.1. Taxonomy (GTDB): domain Archaea; phylum Thermoplasmatota; class Thermoplasmata; order Sysuiplasmatales; family Sysuiplasmataceae; genus Sysuiplasma. The sequence continues at coordinate 199 of JAKABN010000034.1, forward strand.
TGAAGAAGAAGATCGAACACTTTGGCGGCCTGCTGGATGAGCGCACTGCAGGCATGCTAGTCGATTATGAGAACTCTGAATTCGGGGAGGAGAAGATGCAGAAGCTGAAATCAAAACTCGAAAAATCGATCAACTCCAATTCCGAAGCGCTGGTGCTCGAGATTCTGAATAGCAGAAATTACAGGAAAAGAGACGGGACTGAAGGCACTATACTCTCCGTAAAAATAGTCATTGACGGGACAGAAGCCTGGTTGACATTCTGGGACAAGCAGGTGGAGAAGATTCAGTATGACAGACTACAGGAGGGTGAGCGAATAGTAATGACAAATTGTCAGAAGTCTACAGGCAAATACGGACTGCAGTTTACTACAGGAAAAGGGGGGGTTGTTCGGACAGAAAAGGGTGAAATCATATTTGAGTGATATTAAATTAGTTGATATAGCTTAAACATAAATTAAAATAATATACAGATATAACATGCCTCAAGTACAGTGAAAACAGGAAATTTGGGTGGGCTGACGGGCAAAGGCGGGAAATCAGCGTGACAGGTGATACTGTTAAGTAAAAACGCGTTTTCACTCATGACGGAAACAGGACATTAATGAAGCAGTAGCAGACAAACACCAGGCAGAAGGATTGAAAAAGTGAAAAGCGAAATTGCAATCATAGGCGCGGGATCTGCCGGTCTGTACACAGCCCTTGACCTGAGGTTGCGTGGATTCGAAGTATCGCTGTTCGATCGTTCTGTCGCCGGTTCGGGCACTTCAGGCAAATTTCATGGACTGCTGCACAGCGGTGCGAGATATGCTGTCACCGACAAACGCGCAGCCATCGAATGTATATCCGAGTCAAATATTTTGAAACAGATTGCAGGGCATTGCATCGATGACACCGGTGGTCTTTTTGTTTCGATCAGCAGGCAAGACTCCGAGTATGGCGAGCAACTCAGAAAGGCGCTTGATTCATGCGGCATAAAATATGAGAACATGGACGCAGACGAAACCATTGCAGCCGAACCCAGACTGAGTCCTGAAGTCGTGGAGTCCATCTCTGTTCCGGACGCAGTGCTGCTTGGAAGCGAATTCATTTCGAGCCTTGCGCTCTCCTGCATCAGCATGGGAGTGCGCTACCACCCTTTTCGGGAATTGCAGTCCGCAAGAGTCGCTGGAGATGAAATTCACTCATTGACATTCAGGAGTACGATAGACGGCAGGACGGAAACAGAAAAGACAGATTTTGTGGTGAATGCAACGGGTCCGTGGACCGGCAGGACATCCGAAATACTTGGAGCAAAGTTCAACATATTGCCTGTAGCAGGAACAATGCTGCTGATGAGCGAAAAGTACGCATCGAGAGTCATAAACAGAATGAGGAAACCCTCGGATGGCGACATAATCGTGCCGTATGGCATGCATTCGATATTGGGAACTACAGCATCGATGGCCGAAGATCCGGACAGCGTGTATGTCGACGACCTGGACGTGGAGCTGCTGCTCGAAGAGGCAACGTTCATGATCCCGTTAATCAGTGCTTTTGACATCGTCAGGACGTATTCGTCCGTAAGACCAGTTATCATGAGTGGAGAAATGAAATCTGATGGGCCTCGCGCAGCTACCAGGGATTTTACCGTCCAGGCCGGAAAGGAAACCGGTTTGAGCAACCTTGTAACATTGAGCGGAGGCAAAATGACCACATCACGACTCATGGGAGAAGAAACGGCAGACACAGTCTCATCCATCCTGGGCGGCGGGGCAGCGTGTAGAACGGCATCATTCACGCTTGCCGTTCCCCGATTGCCCGACAATATTGGATTGCCCACCTATCGGGGCAATGATATGCTGCAGGTATCTCTTGCCGCTCTTAAAGGGGGAATAGATGAAGAAAGGCAGAAAGCGTTAATGCTCCTTGCAATGATAAACTGCGATTCCAGAGAGAAATGAAATGACGAGATTACAATATTCCGGCAGCTTCACTGTGGAGAAAAATATAGATCAGACACGTTCATTCCTCATGGACCCGCGGAAACTTTTCCTCTCTATTCCGGGAGTTGAGAGCGTCGATTCAATCGAGAGAAGATTGAGAGTAAAATTCAAGCTCGATCTGGACAATATCGGAATCACGGATACTGGAGGATACTTGAGCACAATAACTTCAGTAATGCTGTTCGATTATGAGCTGAAAGAACATCAATTTTCGTTGAGAGGGAAGGGAAGGAGCGGGGGAAGCAGCATAAACACGGACTTTACGGCCGTTCTATCGGAACAAAACGGGATAACCAAGCTTGACTGGGAAGCTGAAGTTGATCCAGGGCTGATTCTGAGAATGCTGGGAGAGCACAGAGTCTCTGCGGCTTCAGGCACATTGATTTCGATGATCATCGATGGATTCCGCAATGCAATCTCGTCGATCTGAACCGGCGTTTAATTACATGAATCGCGATCCAGCGTTTCATACACAGCGCGGATAGAGTACACAGAACGTGAAATGCAGAAATAAGGATACGGGTGAGGAATGCGTCATCACTGAAGCGATAAGTGAAGCCTTGCTGTTGCAAAAGCATTGTCGGTGGAATGGACTCGAATTTTGGACCGCTGGTAATCGATTTCATTCCATGAGGCGTAGAACGAAAATACAGGATACGGCATCTATTAATATTCACTTTTTGATATAGCATTCAATGACATACAAATACTGCCCCAACTGCCAGAAGAATGTGGATACTGAGCACAGCTGGAACATAGTCATAATAATCGTTCTCATCATTCTCTTTTTTATTCCGGGGCTGATTTACATGGCGCTGACCTACAAGAAAATGCAATGTCCGATATGTCACACGCCGGAACCAATGCTTGAGAATGCAAGACAGCTACCTCAGCAACCTCTGTCCTCCAACATTGCACCGAAACAATAGACGCGGCCGAATCATTCGCGGACAGGCAATCAGAGTGGTCGGATGAGCCTGTCATAATGCTGCTGCTTTCACAGGAAGTTGATTATTGCGGTTAGCAAGTGACTAACCTGTAACACTTACAGGGAATTCTGCAACATATCCTGTTGAGAAATGTAGGTATGCGACCACCAGTTCGTTTACTCGAGCACAATGCGCCCACAGGGTATCCTTTATATCACACACATCTCTCATTGGGGATGCATGTCAGGAGCAGACCAATCACACAAAGATGAACAAAGCATCGGCAATCACGGAATCATAGGTGACACGTACAGTTCTGCGCTCATTACTCGTGAGGCAACAATAGACTGGTGTTGCTTTCCTGTGATGGATTCGCCCGCCGTGTTTTCTTCCATACTGGATAAGAAAAAAGGCGGCGAAATGCGCATCGGAATCGCGAACGGTACAGCAGTGTCGCAGAAATACTTACACAACACGAACGTCCTGCTGACGTCACTGCAATCAGAGTCCGGCGCTGTGGAGATTGCTGACTTCATGCCCGTGGAGCTTATTGGCGGCCATGTCTATTCAAGGCACGAAATACACAGAATCGTCCGCTGCACGGCCGGGAGTGTGGAAGTGAACATCTCATTCAAACCGGCGTTTAAATTCGGGACGGTTCCTACGAGTATGCGCATAGAGAAGAGATCCTGCGTGGCTGAGTGTGAAACCGACAGTCTTGTGCTTTACGGCATCGACAATGCGAGCCTGAAAAACGGAGTCGCTGCAGCGAGAATTGAAATGTCACGGGGTGACAGGTTTTATCCCGTTCTGAGATGGGGCGGCTCCGCCTCAGAACAGTTAGGAATTGATTTGAGCGATTGTCTTCTGAAAGGCACCGTGAAATACTGGAGAAAATGGGCCGGGGCAACAGGCTACGAGGGTAGATGGAAAGATGCTGTAATCAGATCCGCACTCGTGCTGAAGCTGCTGACATATTCACCCACCGGAGCAATCTGCGCGGCTGCAACAACCAGCCTTCCCGAATCACTGGGCGGAGAGAGGAACTGGGACTACAGATACTCATGGATAAGAGACTCGACGTACGCGCTCAGGGCATTCAATCTGCTGGGCCACAGGGAGGAAGAAGAGAACTATTTTTTCTGGCTCATGCACCTGCTCCGCGGGAGGGCTTCAAAGCCCCAGAATCTGAGGGTCATGTACACCGTTGAAGGCGACCCTGTCCCTGACGAAGTGGACCTCTCAGGATTGTGCGGATACAGGGATTCGAAACCGGTGCGCATCGGCAACGGCGCCACGTCGCAGGTTCAGATTGACATATTCGGTCCGATAGTCGACGCAGTGCATTTCACATTTGTGCCAACAGGAAGAATGCCGGACCAGATGTGGAGGATTGTAAAGGCTATTGCAGAATACGTGACGATGAACTGGATGAAGCCGGACATGGGCATCTGGGAAATGAGAAATGGCAGGAAGAGACACACACACTCCACAGCGATGTGCTGGATGGCGCTGGACAGGGCTTCACAGATGGCGAAAATAATAGGTAATACAGAGGACGCTGAGAAGTGGGAGAAGACTGCGGACGCCATCAGGAATGAGGTGATGAGGTCATCGACGGCGAACGGCGGCAAATTCATATCCGGAATACTCGACCGGAAATGGCTCGACTCAAGCGTTCTGGTCCTGCCCTCTACAGGCATGATCAGTGCGAGGGACAGGAAATTTCAGATGACACTCAGAACTGTCGAGAACCGCCTTGTGACAAATAGCCTTGTCGCCCGTTACGCCGGGAACGATGGACTGAAGGGAAAGGAAGGCGCTTTCGCTCTGTGCACATTCTGGTATATCGACGCACTGTATCGTGCGGGAAAGAAGGCAAGGGCGCTTGAACTATTCGAGAGGATGCTTGGGAGGTGCAATCACCTTGGACTCCTTTCTGAAGAAATTGACGCAGTGACTGGCGAATTCCTGGGCAATTTTCCCCAGGCATTCAGTCATCTGGGACTGATAAACACTGCATGCCTTCTTGAAGACATGCAGCCTGGAAAATAAGTAAAGCGTTTAAACCGGGTGTCCGAATCTGCGGCGGCGCCGCTTCACATCATGCCGGGAGGCATACCGCCCATTCCGCCCATTCCCGGTGGCATACCCGGCGGCATTCCGCCTGGAGGCATACCCGCACCGCCCTTCCTTGCAGCGATTATATCATCTATGCGCAGAATCATGACAGCGACTTCTGTTGCAGATGCCAGCGCCTGTTTCTTGACGCGAATGGGTTCGAGCACTCTGGCCCTGACCATGTCTTTTATCTTGCCGCTGTCGAGTGAAATGCCTTCGGTGTGCTTCGATCCCTTCTCGCTGTGACTGGTCTTGAGCGCCAGCAGTATGTCAATTGGATCCAGACCTGCATTTTCAGCAAGCGTTCTCGGAAGAATTTCCAGCGATTCGGCAAACGCTTCTACCGCCAGCTGTTCCCTTCCACCCACTGTTGATGCATAATCCCTGAGTTTCAGCGACAGAGCTATTTCCACTGCACCGCCTCCCGGAACAATTCTGCCATCCTCAACAGCGGCCGAAGTGACTCTGATAGCATCATTGAAAGCCCTGTCGAGTTCTTCAACGACATGTTCTGTACCTGCCCTCAGTAGCACGGTAACGGACTTGGGATTCCTGCAGCCTGTGACGAAGGTCATGTCTTCCTCTGACACTTTCTTCTGTTCGACTCTCTTTGCCCTGCCGAGATCCTTCTCCGTGATATCTCTCACATTCGCGACGATCCTTCCGCCAGTCGCCTTTGCGAGTTTCTCCATGTCCGATTTCTTGGCCCTCTGCACCGCATAGACGCCGTTCTTTGCCAGAAAGTGCTGCACTATGTCTCCTATTCCCTTCTCACATATGACGACGTTTGCACCGACGGCTTTCACTCTGTCGGCCATCTCCTTCAGCGTCTGCTCCTCCTGATCAAGGAATGACTGCAACCTGCCCGGATCTCTGATCTGTATGCTGGAGGATACCTCAGTCTTCTTGACTTCGAGAGCCTGGTTTACCAGTGCAATTTTCGCATCATCCACGTATTCAGGCATCCTTGAGTGAACCCTTTCCTTGTCCAGTATGATGCCCTGTATTAGCTGAGAGTCTGAGACCGCCGCGCCGTGCTTCTTCTCCACCTTGATATTGTCTGTGTCGGCCCTCACTTTTCCGTTCGATTCTTCAAGTATTGCCGTGACTGCCCTGATTGCGAGGTCTGCAACATATTCCGTGTCGCCGCCCACGTTCTTGCCCGTCACTGCAGTTTCAGCTATGCTCTTCAGCGTCTTCATATCCTTCCTGTCTACACTCAAAGCCATCTGCTCCAGGTATTCAGTGGCCTTGTCCTGGGCAATCTTGTAACCGACCGCAATTACTGTAGGGTGGACGTTCTTATCAACCAGCACTTCGGCCCTCTTGAGAAGCTCACCGGCGAGAACAACGGCAGTGGTAGTTCCGTCACCCACTTCATTGTCCTGCGTCTTTGCCACTTCGACAAGCATTTTTGCAGCAGGGTGTTCGACTTCGAGTTCCTTGAGTATCGTCGCACCGTCATTGGTTATGACCACTTCACCCAGACCGTCTACCAGCATTTTGTCCATTCCGCTAGGTCCGAGCGTCGACCTTACGGCATCCGCAATGGCGATCGCTGCCGCAATGTTTCCGTGTCTTGCTGACTTGCCGCTTTCCCGTTCAGTTCCTTCCTTGAGTATTATAATCGGCTGTCCCTGTAACATGTTCCACCTGTTACGTTACGATAGTTAAACGGTATTTAACATTGATGCTAGGTGAATTTGGCCGGAGACGGTGACCAGTAGACCAGGATGCCGCGATGCTTCGTGCCAACAAAGAAGGTGCCGAAACCTGCTGCCTTTCCGCACTGGAGGTGTCAGAACTGGTCAAGAGTGAGCTGATCCCTGAAATTCTTCAATATCGAGCTATGGGACAGCCACCTCTCCTGCGGTATATCCAGAACAGTCGATATGAATGAAACAGCACCAGCAAGGGACTCAAAACTCCGAGGCTGAGTCCTCAGCGTTTCCCTCACATGCTCCCGCACATTCCAGACACCGATGGGCATTATGTATCCTGGGTGGGACTCTCTCATTATGACGACGCCTGCCTGTATTCCCTCCCGCCTGAACAGCTCGTTGACGGCGAGTCTGGCTGCATAATAGCAGCCGCCTATTTCTGCATATTCACTCCTGCCGCTGAAGAACTCGTGGGAGGAAATCATCCATATCTGCTTCCCGGTGGGATTCCAGGTCGTGTTTGGATACCACGCCTCAATGAGTTCATAGCGCCATGCAGTCGGCAGCATCAGTATCACCCATCTGTTGTCGAGTGCGTTGTACGAGTAAACCCTGTAATCCCACAGTATATCGTTGTACCTGTTCTCGCGCAGCATTGCCTTTCCGATCATGTCGTCGACGGCCGTTATGCTCCACCGTGTGGGGACCATCTTCCTTTTCTTACCTATGCCGAACACGCCGGTGCTGAATGCCCTCTGTATAGCCGACACTTTCACGTCGGAATCATAGAGATATTCCACAGCCCCTCTGGCATTGAGATCAGTGTCGAAAAACGCCTTTTCAAGTTTATGGTCAAAGCGCCCGGTGCTTGCCATTATCCGCTCTATCCTCCCTGAGCGGCCGAACGGCTGAACGCTGTCGTCCAGTGCGAATGTCACACCCGGACTTCGGGAGAATTTAACTTCCACTTCGGGCATCGTCCTGGACATTGATATTTCCTGCACGAGATCGTAAATCCTGTCTCCGTCAGGCCTGTCAACCCTAACCCTGTGCTTCCCTCTGACCAGAGAGAAACGCATCTGCGTTATTTCTTCCAGGCCCTTCCCGACCCACATTTCAGGCGTATCCATTATCTCTGTGTTCCCTTCGCAGGGTGCTATGAACGGTCCTATGTCAACACGCGGATATCCATATCTGCCTATGAAGACACCGGGAGGAGACAGTCCGTCCATCTCGCTGGATGAGGTGAGTCGCTTCACCCTGTTATCTGCAAAATACTTGACCAGAATAGGGCAGGACTGCTTCCCGCAGAGCATCTTGGTTCCTCTGCACCTGACACAGATTGAGACAGAATACGGGGAGTCAGACGAGGCGAATATATCTTCAGATGCGGCCATATTGCCCTGCTCCGGCACATCTCAGTCGACTGCAGATGCGTATTTAAACAGCTCGGAGAGGAGGCCGAATTCATCCAGCCCAGGAGTTGATGTCCACCACATTGTTTCCAGACTGAATTTTTCCTTTGTAGAGCATGCGTATGTTTGTTCCCCTGAGCACATACGAACTGGAACGCAGAATGTTGAAGACGGAATAGTTGCCCGTGTAAAAACGGATATTCATCCGCTCCCTCTCATTTTCTCTGGCAAACTCTTCGGCGGCTGAAATCAGAGAAGACGCATCCGCCTCCACGGATCCGCTGTTCCGTAGCGTCATCAGTCTTATGGAGCTGTTGTTGGAGCCGTCCGAAGTGTTGTATGTGTACACGAGGGCAAATCCTTCAGGCTCCCCGTTCCTCAGGAAGAACAGTGTTTCACCGGTCTTGTGCTTCATCGAATAACGCACTTCGTTGGAATAGTCCAGTTCCGGCATGGAGAGTGCGGAGAGCTTGCTGATCGCACTCAAGGCGGTCTCCTCGCCCAAATCGTCATATGTCAAAATACTCGTTCCCTGCGGGGTATAGACAGTCTGGCGTCTGGATGTGTAGAGCGATTTCTCCATAAGATAAGTTACTCTGTCCGGATGGAATCCGAGACTTGAGTAAAGTGTGATATTCTTCAACGTCTCAGGCATCGTTTCCAGACCTATGACAGAACATCCTCTGTTTTCCAGATATGACAGGGCTCCGCTGATCAGTTTCTTGCCGACACCGGCATTCTGGTTGTTAGGGAGCACTTCGACCGGTCCGAACCAGCCAACCTTTCCCCAAACGTGGCAGAAGACATCGCCGATGACGTGGCCGTCAGCCTCGGCAACGATGCAGCCATCAGGCTCCTTGTCCATATAAAATGCCACGTTGTGCGCGCTTCTCTTGGGAACCTGAAAAGTCTGGTGAAATTCCTTGGAATACAGATCGGACCATGCACTCTGACCGACCGTTCTGACGTCGTCTATGTCATCCACGCACATAGGTCTAAGCTGAATAACCATCTTCCTTGAAAACAGCCTCATCCTGAGACTCCCGTCAGTTTGCAGACGACGTGCTGTATTCAAGTGGGACCATATAGCAATTTTGCATGCGCTGTGGCTTCCGGTATGTTCGTGCACAGAAATGTTCAAATCAGCGGACGGGTTTTTCTCAGCTGCCTGATGATGGAAACGGCTGCGGCCGCAGCACCTATACCATTGTCTATATTTACTACGGTCAGTCCCGGTACACAGGATTGCAGCATCGTCTGAAGAGCGGCCGTGCCCTGACCGCCAGCACCGTAACCGGAAGACACGGGAACTCCTATGATCGGTATATCGAGCAGTGATGCCATCACGGAGGCAAGTGCGCCTTCCATGCCTGCGTATACTATAGCCACCGAATAGTTTCCTTTTTGTATCGACAGTGCAGCATCGACAGATCTGCGCAGACCTGCAATGCCACAGTCAAAGAACTCATCATGAGAATAGTCAAGTGTGTCGAGGACAGCCATCGTCTCACGGGCAACTCGCACGTCCGCTGAACCTCCTGTGACAATGGCTATTCTGAAACGCGAATCATTGCCGCTGTTCTTCCACCCGGCAGGCAATGAGACAAACACCGTTCCGCCGGCGTATCGCTTTACGACTACCGCTCGTCCCATCTTCCGCCTGAGTATCTTTTCCAGTTCCGTGGAGCGGTCGTCGTCAAGCCTCGATACGATAGCCGGCTGACCGGCCGAATTCAGGCTGTGGCATATCGCGGACAGCTGTTTCATGCTCTTTCCTGGGCCGTAGATTATCTCAGGAAATCCCTTCCTCAAATAACGCTCTGCGTCGAACTTTATTGCCTCACCTATGTGAAGAATATACGTGCCTGGGTCGGAAATCCTCTCCTCCTTCCTTTTTCGCATCATTTCACACATCACTGCTTTCTGACATTGCATCACTTATCGCGCCTTTCCGGCGCAAGCAAGGTGTTTGATAAACGCGGGCGCCGAGGGGGAGATTTGAACTCCCGTGGTGCAGAGCACCAGTGGCTGCCCCGTAACAGACTCGAGGCCACCGCTTTACCGGGCTGAGCTACCTCGGCCCGAAAACAAGGAATGGAAACAGGTTTAAAACACTGTTGCATTGCATTGTTACGTGAGAGTGCATATCGAGCTGCACGGCAGGGAAAGAAAGGAATTCGATCTCGATGTGAATGAGGGCGCTACCGTGCTGGATCTTCTCAAGTCGATTTCGGTTGCACCGGAAGCTGTAGTGACCTTCAGGCAGGATGCTCCCGTTCCAGTGGATTCGCCGGTGGCCGACGGTGATACGTACGTTTTTGTCGAAGCGGCTAGCGGTGGCAGCTGAACGGAAAAGCTGCGAAAGACACTTTAACCACCGCTCTTTGAGCATCATGGGCGAGTTACAGTCTCAGGGAAAACAGGGATGAATGGATTGACGGGCAAGCGCATCGGCTTCCAGGGGGAGCACGGTGCTTACAGCGAGCAGGCAATATTCGAGCACTTCGGACATGATGTGCAGACAGTTCCGCTGAAGACGGTCAGCGACGTCTTCAGGGCCGTTAAAAACGGCAGCACTGACGGAGGCGTCGTTCCTGTGGAGAATTCTATCGGGGGCAACATCTACGAAACATACGATATGCTAGCCGAAACAGATCTTAATATTGTCGGAGAAATCGTGCTGAAAATCGAACACTGCCTGATTGCCCTCAAAGGAGCGAAACTCCCCGACATCCGGACAGTGTATTCTCATCCCCAGGCTATTGAGCAGTGCAGGGAGTTTCTTACCGGACTTGGCGTGAAGATGGTCGGCACATACGACACTGCCGGCAGTGTCCGAATGATAAAGGAAGACAGTCTAAAGGACAGCGCGGCAATAGCCGGAGAAAGAAACGCCTCACTGTATGGACTCTCCGTCATAGAAAGAGGCATAGAGGGAAACAGAGTGAATTACACGCGATTCCTGATAATATCCGGGGAGAGCGGGCATGTAACGGGGCCTTCAAAAACATCTCTCATTTTTTCTGTTGACCACACACCAGGCTCCCTGTACAGAGCTCTCGGACCCTTCGCCGAACTCGGCATCAACCTGTGCAAGGTCGAGTCCAGACCCAAGAAGGGATACCCGTGGGAGTATCACCTCTTCATGGATTTCGAAGGCGATATGAACGATGAAGCCTGCATAAACGCCGTAAACCGGCTTCGCGGCCTTTCGCAATATGTAAGAGTTCTCGGCTCGTATCCCAGGGCGCCGCCTCCGGGACGAAACAGTGTCGGCTGAAGGAGTAACAGGTCTTTGACATTACAATACGCCTACCCGGATGCCGTAAATGTAATATCACTCACTTCTGATTCCGCCTGTAATGTCGCAGGAGCTCGAAAGAGTCCGCAGCTACATTGCTGAACGTGGCATCGCATCAGATATCGTGACGTTTGACGAAAGCACTGAGAGTTCCGAGCTTGCGGCGGAAGCGCTCGGTTGCAGCGTTGCAGAGATCGCAAAGTCCGTTGTATTCACTGGATCTCAGACATATATTGTTGTCATTTCCGGAGACATGCGTGTCAGCTCATCGAAACTGTCCTCCGGACTTGGTTCGCAGGTGCTGCTCGCACCCAGGAATGAGGTGAGAGAACTGACAGGATATGCCGCCGGAGGAGTTCCGCCCTTTCCGCATAAGGCGGGTGTGCGCACGCTGATCGATGCGTCTTTGAAACGCTTTGAACACGTTTGGACCGCGGGAGGCGAGACAAACGCCGTCCTCAGGATCCCTGTGATGAAGCTCATAGAGATATCCGGAGGCACGGAGGTGGACGTAGCGGAACAGAGTGTGGAGAAGAAGTGATGAGCACGTGCCTCCTCGGCACAGAAACATGTCTGTGTGCTGGTCCACGCGGAAGAGAAATCTTCGTATGGAACCGTCAGCGGAAACCGCGAACGTGCCTCCTCAGGCTCCGGCGGTATTCCCTCATCGGCTGCATCCAGTATCCTGCAACGGCTCCTCCGATGGCAGTGATGGCAATTGCGAACCAGTCAGTTGACAGTAAAACATAGACGTATGGTGGGTACAAAAACCGAATGGCATTGAACATCAGTGAGCCGATGAAAAAGTAATATGCCGTCAGTCCGCCGGACAGGGATCCGGCAAGCGTGGCGGGAAACATGAATGTCAAGGGAATAACAGCATCCAGATGAAGAGTGATGAGGTAGCAAAGCAGGAATACCAGGGGCAGAACCGCCAGTATGATCACTGAAATCAGGACAAAAACATATTCAGCCGGAATCGGACCGAGATTTGGTGAATGAACAAAGGGATAGCCTATATAAGGAAAGCTTACTTCGGTCAGAAATATCGTTGAAGCATTCGCCATAAAACATACCAAAAAAGAAAACAAGAGTCACGGGCAGCCTTTCGCGTTTCAGGCGCTGCACTATCCGCGCTGCGCGTTTTCTGCTTTCGTCTTCTCCTCCGACACCGCTTTCATCGTCACCCTCGACATTGAGATGCAGAGAAGACGTTTACCACACCATCGGATTATGAACAGATTGCGCATACATGTATGTTTCCGGCACCGTTCGGTGACATTGCGTTATTGCACACCGGTGATGCCTCGCGGGAACACAGAAAAGTTTAAGAAGCAAGCTACTATGTGGCAGACCGATGAATAAACGCAGGGCTGCTTTACCTGTTCTGAACTCGCCTGATGCAGCCTTGCTTTTGTTGAACTGAGAGACACGGACTGCAGAGCAGGCCGTCGTTTCCCCATCGTTTCAGGTGGTATTCTTGGGAAGTGGATACTCAACTACAGAACGTTCCGCCCATGCGCGGACCGGAAAATTTGTGCCTACGGCGACAGAGGCGTGTGTAGTGGACGCGGGCATTGCTTCGGCCCGAAAAGACAGGGGCAGGGTCCGCATACTTGACACCACGCTGCGGGACGGCGAACAGACGCCGGGAATATCTCTCACACCTGAACAGAAAATGAGCATTGCAACCATGCTCGATGACCTCGGCGTGGATACGATCGAGGCTGGTTTCCCTATTACGTCTGCGGGAGAACAGGAGGCTGCAAAGATGATTGCATCATCCGGCTTCAGTGCAAAGGTAACATGCCTTGCCCGCGCCGAGAAGGGAGATATTGAGAAGGCAATAGACTGCGGCGTAAGCGGCATACACATCTTCATGTCGTCATCGGACATACACCTCAGGGAACAGTTCAGAATATCCCGCGAAGAGATGACGGAAAAGGTCGCAGAAGCTGTGGGGTTTGCAAAGGCGCACGGCCTGGAGATTGAATTTTCCGCAATGGATGCAACGCGCACTGAAACGGAGCATATCACTGAGATTGCAAACGTTGTTCGGGATGCGGGTGCCACCATGTTTGACATAGCTGATACGGTCGGAATATGCACGCCGGACAGGATGAAGGAACTCGTGCGCGACGTGAGTGCTGCGCATATAGACGTTAGCGTGCACTGCCACAATGACTTCGGGCTTGCAGTTGCAAACAGCATTGCTGCAGCGGAAGCAGGGGCGTCGCAGGTTCATGCAACGATGACAGGCATAGGAGAGAGGGCCGGCAACACTTCGCTCGAGGAGTTCGTCATGGCGGCCCAGATGCTATACGGTTTCAGCACCGGCATCAGAACAGGCATGCTGGCGGAAGCATGCAGATTCGTTTCCGGCATAACCGGCTTCCCCGTGCCTCCAAACAAACCGATTGTGGGAAGAAATGCATTCGGCCACAAGTCCGGCATACATACCCAGGGAATAATGGAAAATCCGCTCACATACGAACCATTTGACCCGGGAATCGTGGGAAGGGGAAGATGGCTGCAGGCAGGAAAGCACTCCGGCAGGCATGGCATAGCCGCCCAGCTCAGAGAGCTGAACATCAGTCTTGGCGCCAGGGAACTGGGATGGGTAGTCAGGCGGGTAAAAGAGAGGGGAGACAGCGGAAAAACCACCTCGACAGAGGAACTGATGCAGCTGGCACTGGCCTCACGCCAGACGATGGCCGGCGGGGTCATCGCGTCTGACGGAGGCACCTGAATGCAGCTCACATCAGCTGAGAAGATAGTTTCCAGGGCAGTGGGGAAGGACGTTCGCGCGGGCGAGAAAATTGAAGCACTGCCGGTGGACAGGCTCTATCTGAATGAAGTCATTGCCCCTCCGGCAATAATAAACTTTGACAGGGATTTCGGGCAGATTTTCAGGGAAAGAGGAAAGAAGCCGCAGGTCTTCGACAGTTCCAGAGTGATGTTCTTCCCTGACCACAGCGTTCCTTCGTGTTCGGAGAGCGTGAGCAGGGGCATCAGTCTGATGCACAAATTCTCCCATCAGACCGGGGTGAAAATGTACCGTGAAGGGGACGGTATAGAGCATACGGTTGCGGGTGAAGAGGGGTTCGTCCTGCCCGGCGAGATAGTGGTTGCGACAGACTCGCACACATGCACGCAGGGTGCTCTGGGAGCGCTGGCATTCGGCATAGGCACAACCGAAGCAAACCATGCTATGGCAAACGGCGAGCTCTATTCATTCACGGTGCCCGAATCGGTACTCTTTTCGATTTCCGGCAGGCTGAGCAGGGGAG
>JAKABN010000035.1 GCA_021796895.1 Thermoplasmata archaeon
GTTGCCTATGAGTGCCGAGGAGGCAATGAGAGTTGTGTTGAAATGACTTGTAAACGGCGTGCCGCCAAGTATGAGCAACACAGGTGCGATTATTATGAGATTGTAGCCATCTATGAAAGAGGCGGAGGAGGCGAGTAGTGTAGTGAGAGAATGTTTCTCTGTGTGCTTTTTCATTCCAGGCAATCTGGAGAGCGTCGTTTGATTAAAATGTTTGTTGGAAGTGTGAAACAAAGAAGGGGAAACTCAAAGCCATGAGAGTCACACGCGGCTTAAAGCAGCGTGGCCCGTTCCATGTGCAAAATATTCTGAATGCGGACACAGTACAGATAATACACGTGGGCAGGTGCTCTCACACGGCCGAACAATCGATTTCCTGATGCAGGCACCATGCAGAAAATGTCCGGTTGCTGCAAACCACAAGACTTTCAGATTCAGGCACTATGACCGATGGTCAGATCATGGTGCCATTCGGGCCACATTATACACGCGCGCCCCTGCGATCTAACACTGTCTCTAAACACAGCCTGACTCCGATGAATCGGAACTCTTTTTGAAATAGCTCAAAGGTATATGGCTTTTCGAGATGAATGCAATGATGAATGAGACGGAGAACAGTTTCAGAACTGTGCGTTTTTACAAAGCCCCCGATGATGGCAGGGTTGTTGGAATATTCATCAGCTCAGATTTCGATGAATATGAGAAGTTCCCGCCATTTGTCAAAACAGAAGAGGAGCGGGAACACATACTGAAAGCATACGAAACCAAGGATCCAGCTCTGGAAATATCGTCCAAGGCGCATATCACTGATGATGAATGGCCGTTGCAAGTGATCCTCATTTCCAGAGAGGTGGGTTCCAAAACAAAACCGCACTATCACCGCAATATAAGGGCGCCGGATGTCAAAACAAGGCATGAAATTATCATGTGCCAGAGCGGTTTGAAGAAAGTGGGGGTATACACCTGGGACGGGAAGCATCTCGGAGATGCAATTCTGAAACCCGGCGATTTGATAATACTCGCTGAGGGTCATTCCACCGAAGTACTGGAGAAAAACACAAAAACAATAGAGATAAAACAGGGACCATTTCCTGTAACAGATGCGGCGGACAAGGAAGAACTGGGGGTGCCGCCCTGAAGAAATCTGCGGGAGTTGATTGAAGATGCGATTGGCAACATTTCAGGTAACAACTGATGTCGGCAAGTTCAAACGTGTCGGGGCTGTAGTGAGCGATGGGCGGATTCTTGACCTCAATTTCGCATATGCAACGATGAGCGGTGCGAAAGGGGATGCATATCCCTATGAAAGCGCAAACTTTCATTTGCCGCCGGATATGATGGAACTGGCCAAGCGAGGAAAGCAAACTGTCGATATTGCTTCTGAAACGGTTAAATGGATTGCGGACAAGAATATCGATCGTGCTATTGAAGGGGAGAAACTGTACTGGGACGTCAAAGACGTAAAAATCCTTCCTCCGGTAACGAACCCGAAAGTTCTCCGAGATTTTGGCTCGTTCGAGTCTCATCTTAAGAAGACACGTGCAAAGTTCGGCGTAAACATCCCCGAGGCGTGGTACAGAAGGCCGATGGGGTTCAAGGGAAACCCGACGAGTCTTGTCGGTCATGAGGATGAAGTGGTGTGGCCGAGCTACACCGAACGGATGGATTATGAGATGGAGATATGCGCCGTCGTGGGCAAGCCCGGACGCAATATACCTCTGGAGGAGGCCGCGGATCATATCTTCGGTTACACGATATTGGATGATTTCTCCGCAAGAGATGTTCAGGCCGAAGAATCCTCCAATCATACCGGCCCCTTCAAGGGCAAGGACTTTGCATGGGGTCTTGGCCCGTGGATCGTCACGACCGACGAATTTGTGAACCTCGACAGTGTGGAAATGACTGTGAGGATTAACGGTGAAGTTTGGGCGCAATCCTCACCTGAGTCGATGAAATGGAGTTTTGCGCAGCTCATTTCATACACTTCGCTGGATGAAACACTCAATACCGGAGATCTTATAGGCTCGGGCTCTGTCAACGGAGGATGCGGTTTCGAAAATGACCGATGGGTTAAACCCGGAGATCTGGTGGAAGTAGAGGTGAAAGACATAGGCGTGCTCAGAAACAGGATTGGCCATCCAGACAGAAGCTCACCCGGCAATAACTGGACAGTTGCAGCCAGAAAAGCCGCATTGAGTGCGAGCCTGCAGCATTAGAATTAGAACCATGCTGCAGTTTAGGCAACTTTGAGGAAAAGACGCGCAGAGGGATGGATGCTTTTGGCCCCTGTATAAGAATCGGGGACGTCTGCGGAGATTCCTCCACGCCAACGTTGTCCGACTACCTGTGACTCACGAATCTTCCATGTCCGGGTCTGGTGAGAACTTTTCCGTCCTCGGCAACAAGCACTCCCCGTGAGAAAGTCTTCACAGCTTTTCCGGAAAGGGAGATTGCGGAATATGGAGACCACTTTGCCTTGGAATGTATATTCCCCTCCCCGATCTTCCATTTTCTATTCATATCTACAAGTATTATGTCTGCATCGGACCCGATTCTGATGGAGCCTTTTGCAGGAAAGAGACCAAACTTCTTCGCCGGTTTTTCCGAATAAGCCGAAACAAGACGCCGTATGTTCAGGCTGCCCCGGTTAACGAGTGTAAGCATAAGAGGAAGCGTGGTGTCTATACCGGGTACCCCGAAATGGATATCCCATATGTCGCCTGAGGTCTTCTGTTTTCTGGTCGATGGCGCATGGTCGGAGGCAATTGTATCAATTACGCCGGAATCAAGCAACAGCGCCATCGCAGCACTTTCATGACTGGATCGTGAAGGCGGTGTGAACTTTCCGAAGTTGCCCAGTTTCTTTATTTTCCTGCTGTTGAGAAATATGTATTGCGGACACGTTTCAATCGATATCCTTGCTCCTTCGGTTCTCGCTTTTTGGGCAATTTCGACAACGGCTGGATGGCTCGCATGGGCAATTGTGGTCCTGACGCGTGTCATCTGAGACAGAAACGTGACGTTCGAAACGGCAACCCGTTCAGCAGTTTTTGACCTCCAATCCTGCATTACTGAAGCGTCGGAAAGATGTTTTGCCTTCAATTCTTCCTCCGCCGACTCAGTAATCGATTCGTCCTCACAATGCACCATAACTGTTCCATCAAACTTCGCAATTTTGGTGAACGCCCTGAGCATCTGTTGATTGCTGAGGCCGGGAACTCCGTGAGTTTCGCACGAGAAGGCTTTAAAGAAAGATATTCCCCTTTTCCACATGCCCGCCAGCTCATCGGTGTGATCCGGCCAGACATGCGCTGCCAGACCGTAGTCAATTATCGATCGTGAGCGAAGATGGTCCTTCTTGCGGTCTAATTCTTCCACAGTTCTGACTGGTGCCGTGTGCGTATGCTCAATGACAGTCGTTATGCCAGCATTCGCCGCAGCTGAAGAGCCAGTTATGAAATCCTCTCTGTCGTTGCCGGGAGGCTCCATAAAATGAACGTGCTCATCTATCATTCCCGGGAGGACAAGCAAGTTCCTTGCATCATATGATTCACGGGCACTGCCGCTCGGCCTAGCGGTAAGTGAGGCAATTCTGCCATCCTTCACACCGATTGTTCCCTGAAACATTCCGTCGGGAGTCACCAGTGTCCCGCCGGTAATCTCAATGTCAAACAGCATTCAAAGCAGCCGTCATTGCATCACTTTTGTCTATTAATCAGTTATGTGCCTGTATGCGCAAAGAGTCAGCATTTTCAGCCGTTTGATTTCAGCTTAAAGAGTCGTTCCGCATTGGAATGCAACACCGATTCGTGAAAAGGTAATGCAGTCTTGACAAACGCCACAGGATCCGGAAGTTCCATATCGAACGGGCAGTCCGTGCCGAGAAGGAGATTCCTTCTGCCTGCGATTCCGGCTAGATACTTCAGCGCGTTTTTGTCATATATCACAGTGTCGTAATAAAATTTCCTCAGGTAATGTGAGGGGTGATTGCCGGCAGCGGTCCCGCATTCCTGCCTGACATCAAATCCATGGTCCAGTCTTCCAAAGCCGTATGGCAGATATCCACCGCCGTGAAGAAGAACTATCTTGAGCCGGGGATGTCTGTCAAGCACGCCGCCAAAAATCAGCGAGGTCGCAGCTATTGTTGTATCAAGGGGATTTCCTACCAGGTTTTCCAGGTAATGACTGGAAAGTCTACTGCCGAATTTGGGCATCGTCGGATGCAGAACAATGGGGACGTCGAGCCTTTCTGCCTTTGTCCAGAGCGGTTCAAGAAAACTTTCGTCAAGGTTCATTTCAAGGACATTGGTGCCTATCATGGCACCGGCGAAACCCATCTCAGTGACGGACTCCTCCAGGACATCGGCCGCCTCCTTTGCGTGTGGAAGAGGGAGTGTTGCAATCGCCCTGAATCTGCCTTTACCCCGGAGAACTGCCTTTTGCAGGCCGTCGTTGATAACTGAACAAAACGCAACAGATTGTGCCCTGGGGAGCTCATAGCCGAACAGATCCACCCAAGTGGAAAGCACCTCAATATCCACGCCTGTGTCATTCATATGCACCATGCGCAGATTCAGATCGGTCATTTTCCTGAAGAAAGGCCTGCTGTTCTTTCCGTTGAACGAGAACCACTTTCTGTTACCGCGCCCTTCGATTCTGACGCCGTATGTTTCAGGACTCTTTCTCACAGCGTCTATCACTGACGGATTCACGTAGTGTGCATGAATATCAATTACGGCAGTTCTACTGCCGGAGGATGCGCTCAATCTGATTCTCCCCTTGGTTCAAGGACGTAATTTCTCAGGACTCCTATTCCTTCAGACCGTATTTCCACAACATCTCCGGGCTTGAGCCATTCGGGCTTTTCCATGCCAAATGCACAGCCGGCGCCGGTTCCCGTGGAGATCATATCGCCGGGTTCCAGCGTCATTCCCTTTGAGAGTTCGGAGACAACGGCTGCAATGTCGAAAATCATGTCCTTTGTGAACAGATTCTGTCTTTTCACGCCGTTCACCGCGAGTGTTAAGTTGAGATGTGGTGGCCATTCGATTTCGTCAGCGGTGACAATCCATGGTCCGACGGGACAGAATGTGTCAAGATTCTTGCCCTTGAACCACTGGTTGTGCTTCCTCTGCAAATCCCTCGCCGTCACGTCATTCAACAATGTGTAGCCGAAAACGGCCTCTTTCACCTGGGATGGAAGTATGTTTTTCACCCTTTTTTTGAGAATAACGACCAGTTCGGCCTCGTAGTCAATTTCGGCAGTTTCCCTCCATGAAATTATCGGCGCATCGGTGCCGATTGCGTTAGATGCTATTTTTGTAAAAAAGATTGGTGATTTAGGCGTGTCTTTAGCTTCGCCGGCCCTGGCACCCTCGGCAACATGATCATGGTAATTCTTTCCAACACAGAATATGGGACGCGATGCGTCGGGTACTGGAGGGAGAAGGGTGACGCAATTTATGTCTCTCTGCACGCCATTCAACAAAGCTTCCCTGTTGAATTTTTCAAGCAGGTCGGGGTATAATATCAGAGACATCAGGGCAATCGTGCCGGCGCCGTTTGCTTTCTGATGCACATACTCAAAGGATGTACTGGCAGTGAAGACTTTTCCCTTTGCTGCGATGCCAATCTCCGGTGGACCACCATGTGACGAAACGATTGTTATCTTCATGGTCATTCAACTTCTGCGATGAATCTGGCTGGCGCTCCGTCGATTCCGCTCAGCTTGATTATCGGGGCCAAAAGTCTGAAGTGATCCGGCACAGATGACATATTCGTCATCTGCTCGAAAAGGAGTATACCTCTGTCGAGAAGAGCATGATGGACTACAAAATCATCTGATTTGAAATCTTTGAGCCTTGCATTGTATTCTTCAAAAAAATCAAATCCAACGGCTCTCGGTTTCCTTTCCGACAGCCAGTCTGCCGCCTCGACAGTCAGATAAGGAGAACGCACGTAATAATCGGGAAACTTGCCCCACATCTTATCAGACCAGCCTGTGTTCAGCAGAACGAATTCCCCTGCTTTTATTTCGGTTCCCGTCCCTTTTATATCGTCGACTGTTATGCCGTGACTTTCGCCCAGATGGGTCAGCCTGAGTACGGTCGCATCTCCTATCAGAGCATCGATATCGAGGTGTTCCGTGCTGAAACCACCCCTGCTCACATGTGACGGAACATCGACGTGCGAGCCTGTATGCACGCTGAGGTTCATTGTTGTCGCGACCCAGTAATTGAATTTCGCATCCTCTTTTGATGGTTGTCTGTAGTTTGGCTTCATTTCAACCCTTACATTGGTGGAGGGAGGGCCATACACGTCCGAATTTATTTTCACCGTCAAGTCAACAAATTTCGTCATATTTACGAACTCCCGGTAAGCGACTGCATATCACAGGTTATGATAAAATCATTTACGGTCCAGTCGAATGTTGCAGCACCCCTGAGATCCGCTGCAACCTTGCCCCGGGGATGCGCAGAAATTGGGCTTGGAATCAGGCAAGAAGTTGCGCCTGATAATTGCCCGTTGCACAAAATGCGGGGAGATCAGATGACCAACTGTTATAAGCGCGATACCCGATTACAGCTTCATCGGCATTTCAGAGCGGATGAGCGTCTATGTCTGAATGCTGACTGAAGTGATATGATGTCAGGAACAGCAGAGGAAAGCGGATTGAAATCGGTCCGGTATTACAAGTCGCCCGATGATGGGAGAGTGGTAGGCATATTCATAGGCAATGGATTTGACGAATATGCCAGATTTCCTCCTTTTGTTGATTCGGAAGCAGAAAAGCGACACATCGTCAATGCATACGATGTCAAGGACCCGTTAAGCGAGAGAAACAGCAAGGCACACATCACAGATGATGAATGGCCGCTTCAGGTGATTCTTCTGGCAAGAGAAAAGGGTTCAATCACAAAACCACATTATCACCGTAACGAAAGACCGCCACAGGTTGCTACAAGGCACGAAATATTGTTGTGTCAGAAGGGCAGCGCAACCGTCGGCGTATACACATGCGAGGGTCAGCATTTGGGCGAAGCACATTTGAAGGAAGGGGATCTCGTCATTCTGGCAGAAGGTCACTCTCTGGAAATACTCGAAGACGGCACAAAAATACTGGAAGTCAAGCAGGGTCCGTTTCCCAAGACAGACGATGCGGATAAAGTAAAACTCGGGATACCCGTCTGATCCCGTCAAGCATCAAGTGGTGAAACAGAATGAGACTGGCAACATTTCGCGTAAATACAGAAATCGGACCCTTTGACAGAGTGGGTGCCGTGATTTCAGGCGAGCACATAGTAGACCTCAACAGTGCATGTTATTCAAAGAAGTGTGAAGAGGGAGATCCGACTCCTCGAGAAAGCGCTGATTTTCTCATGCCTCCAGACATGATCCAGCTGGCCAAACGTGGAGAAAGGGCCATGAGTGAGATTCGGGACGTGATAAGCTGGGTAGGTGAAAGACGCGATATACGCGGTCCTGACGGAGAGAGAATTTTCTGGAAGATGGGCGAAGTTAGATTGCTTCCACCTGTTCTGAAGCCCCCTGTCCTGCGCGATTTTGCGGCATTCGAGACGCATCTGAAGAATACATTCGGCAAGATGGGAGTTGCATTGCCGGAGGCATGGTACCGCAGGCCCATGGCATTCAAGGGTAATCCAACGACGATTTTCGGACAGGATGCATCGATCGTATGGCCTGCCTATACGGAAAAACTCGACTATGAGATGGAAATATGCGCGGTCATAGGCAAACCGGGCAGCAACATACCTGTAGACAGGGCTTACGAGCACATATTCGGCTTCACAATACTGAATGATTTTTCGGCGAGGGATATTCAGACAGAGGAAATGTCAAACCACACTGGTCCCTTCAAGGCAAAGGATTTTGCATGGGGACTCGGTCCATGGATCGTCACGACCGATGAAATCGGCAGTGTTGACAGAGTAGAGATGTCGATAAAGGTGAACGGCGATGTGTGGTCCTCCACCTCATCGGAGGCAATGAAGTGGAATTTTGCCGAACTTGTTTCATACACATCAACAGATGAAATGCTGAATACAGGCGATCTGATAGGTTCAGGAACAGTGAATGGTGGATGCGGATTCGAGATTGACAGGTGGCTCAAGCCCGGGGATATGGTGGAAATCGAGGTGAAGAAAATAGGCACTCTGAAGAACAGGATAGGCCATCCTGATGAAAAATCTCCCGGAAAACACTGGAAAGTCGCAGAGCGGAAAAGATTGATGGAACTTCAAAAAGGCTCCTGACAGGGAAACATTTCGGGCAAAAGACGGGAACATCATGTAACTGCTGTTTTCACATTGCGTTCCATACATCTGGTTGTGTATCAGCAACGTCAGGAAAATGGAGTCGGCGGCGGTGATGAAACTGCGAAAAAGCGCGTTAACACGGGTATGAGCAGTCATCTGGTTTCAGGCAACCCGTAACTGTGTTGAAATGTAGCATGTTTTAAATAATATTCCTGCATTTACGCGCAACGGGGGCATAATGACTGAAACGAATGTTGCACCGGTAACGAAAAGTGGTAAAGTTGTCCGAGCCAGATGGAGCATCATGCTCTCGTTGATGTTCCTGACTATGTTCAATTATTTCGATCGAATCAACATTGCATTCGTAGCACCCATATTCCACAAGACCTATGGAATATCTAGCGTTGACCTCGGCTGGATCTTTGCGGCATGGGCTCTGGGCTTCTTCCTGTTCGCCATTCCAACAAGCAAACTCGCAGACGTAAAGGGACCAAAGACGACACTGAGCATCTTCGCCACCATGTGGGGATTGGCATGCATTGGTCTTGGTTTTATTGCCAACACCGTCTATCTCTTTATGATGCGACTGTTCCTGGGGGTTGGCGAATCACCGGCTTTCCCGATTACTACAAAATACGCAGGTCAGTGGTTCAAAGAAGGGAGCAGAGGAGTACCAATAGGTGTTAATGGTTTCGGTCTGGGATTGGGCCTGATTGTAGGACCTCTTTTTGCCATATACCTCTTGAAATCGTTTGGTTGGCCATGGGTATTCTTCGGCACTGGTCTGGTGACCTTGCTGTGGGTCGTTGTTCTTCGCGTGATACTGTCCAACAGCCCTTCCAGGCACAGAGGTATGTCAAGCAAGGATGTGTCGGCCCTAGATGCGGAAGTTGGTAAAGGGCATTCCAAGAATGCGGATTCCGGAGAGGTTCTCAAGATCAGATCGTTTCTGTCCTATCCGAGCACATGGGGAATTATCTTCGGCGTGTTCGGCATAATCTACGTACAATTTTTCTTCCTTAACTGGCTTCCCAGCTACCTTGTTACGGTACGGCATTTTACGGTGATAAAGTCGATATTCTACACAATCATACCGGGCATCGGCGCTGCCATTGGAGCGCTACTTGGCGGATTCCTCACAGACGGACTCGCCCGTGTAACCAAAGACCATAAGACTATTGCAAGGAAGATTCCATTTTTCTCACTGGCTCTGCTCATAGCTCTGTTGCAGATACCTGCACTGAGCAGCCCTTCGCCGCTTGTCGCCGTTGCAGTCGTAGCTGTCATAAACTTCATGATACAATGGGGGCTGGTCATAATACACACAATCTCTATCCGTATTGCAGGAAACAGATCAGCGGCATCGTTTGACAGTTTCGTGCAGGTTGTGTTTGGGATGGCCGCTTTCGCCTCAGGATTTTTCACGGGTTACCTTATTCATTACTCCGGGTACAACGGAGCGGCAGGCATATCCACAATCATAGGCATAATCACAGCGCTCGCATTCGTCGTTCTGTACAGAGACATTCGCCTTGCGAAGACTGCTGCAGAGGAGCCCCCCAAGACTGTTACGTTTGCATGAAGAGGCGCGTTTATGCCAAATCTGTCAAATCATTTACCTGACTTTATTTCAGTTGCCCAGTTACCTGCACTCATGTTCTCTCACTACATGTTCAAGGAGCGGAGAAAAAAGGAAAGAGGCTGCTGATTCGTGGTGGAATAGGATTGAACAACGCAAGACATGCTTGCATTCTGACGATCGATTTGCATCGGGGCCATCTGGATCCCTCCGTGGCGACACTTCCCCTGCAGCCTGAAAGAGCCAGAAGGGTCACGGATGCCTGCAGACTTATCACTGGCAGGGCAAGAGAACTTCACATTCCTGTGATTCACGTCGTGACTGAATATAATTCGTCCCTCGAATCACTCTCGAATCCATTCTGGAAGAGAATTGAGAATGACAGTGGGAACCGTCGCAGCGGAATGGGAAACCACAATATCGTCGGGTCGCCAGGTACCAATCTGATGAATGAGGTGCATTCGTCCGGCGACATAATAATTCGAGGCAAGAAGAGATACGATTCGTTCCTTGCAACACAACTGGATTTCACGCTCAAGAGCCTGGATGTTGGAATAATTGGTATCGTGGGAGTTAACACAAATAGTTGTGTTCTTGCGACTGCCATTGAAGCGTCTGTCCGTGATTATGATGTTGTCGTCCTGGAGGAGGGTGTGGAAACGATGGATGACAGTTCTCTCCACACAGCCGCACTCAGGATTGTTGAAACGTCCTTCGGCAGGGTTATGAAGGCCGGGGATTTTTTCAACCTGCCGGAAGTCTGTGGACAGCAAGCTGCACACTGATACCCTACCGTCTACTCATCTCCGTGTGAAAAGAGCGATGATGCCAAGGGCATGACGTTTCAATGAATTCTTAAATAACGTTTCGGTATTCAGGAATGTGAATAGCATGGGGTGTCCGCAGTATAAACCGTTTGGCTGGGAACAGTGGCCCGATTTTGCATGGATGTCGTATCAGTTCAGGAGAGCGCTCGGTGAGACCCAGGAGGGTGGGGGAGCAGTCAGCGAGTGCCTGATGGCAGCTTCAAAAAT
This sequence comes from Thermoplasmata archaeon, assembly GCA_021796895.1. Classification (GTDB taxonomy): domain Archaea; phylum Thermoplasmatota; class Thermoplasmata; order Sysuiplasmatales; family Sysuiplasmataceae; genus Sysuiplasma. The sequence continues at coordinate 10,887 of JAKABN010000035.1, forward strand.
GATACCCGGAGATAGGGAAAGCTGGCACAAGGAATGGATGGCTATAGCCGAACGGAATGAACGGAAAGGAGACATCGAGGACAGGAACGGCCACATCCGGACTTCCATTAATTCATGGTTAAAAGCCGTGGATTATTACAGATCTGCCGAGTTCTGGCTGGATTCGGACGATCCCAGAAGGCTCGATACGTTCACGCGATGCGAAGCGTGCTTCAGAAAGGCAGGCAGGTACTTTGAGCCGCCTGTTGAGCGGATAGAGATTCCGTATATTGACGGCACCGTGCTTCATTCCTACTTTCTCAGGACTCCCGTCTCAACCAAGAAGTCACCTGTGCTCATAGCTTTCGGCGGACTCGATTCTTTCAAGGAGGAACTTTATTTTATGGTCGCCAGGGGTGCCCTGTTGAGGGGTATTTCATGCCTTCTGGTTGACGGTCCCGGCCAGGGGGCAACACTCAGACGGGAGCACATACACAGCAGGTACGATTATGAGATTCCGGTAGGCAAATGCATCGATTACCTGATGACAAGAAACGACGTGGATACGCAAAGGATTGCAGTTTCGGGTTCCAGTCTTGGCGGATACTACGCCGCGAGAGCGGGCTCGATGGAGCCGAGAGTGAGTGCTACCATATCGCACGGCGCGATCTGGAGCGTGTATGACTTGTGGAGGAATGTTGGGGAGGATTACGCGCTGGCAGGTCACATAAAGTGGGTGTTCGGCACCCGCTCCGTTGCTGAAGCTCTGGAGTTGGGAAGGAAATTCACGCTTGAAGGAGTGCTGGAACATATGCAGGGAGCGTACCTGATTGTTCAGGGAGGACATGATTTCATCAGTGTCGACCAGGCAAAGAAAACGTACGATTATGCGAAGTCGAAAAATGTGAATGCATCACTCAGAATAATAACGGAAGAGGAGACGGGAGCAGAACACTGCCAGCATGACAATCCCACACTCGGAGAAGATTACATGTTCGACTGGCTGGCAGACGTGTTTGGCATAAAACAGACCGCCGTGCCACTGAATGCTCCATGAGAGCATAACAAGGAGATGATGTAACATCCTCGGAGATGAATTCGAAAACTAGGGAACGTGATGCCATTAATCAAGAAGGCCGGAATATTAAACTCGTCGGGCACAGTGATGTAGGCGGATGTCCGAACGGAGGTCAGATCGCAGTCAGAAGGAGGGGCGGAAAGCATCTTGCATTTGTGTCCCACATGTCAAAAAAGGGCTTCAGCATAGTTGATGTTACAGATCCCAGGGAACCGGATACGATCGCTCAGACACCTGTGACACCCGGTACGCATTCACACAAATTAAGGGTGTACGGCAGGCACCTGTTTCTGAATCAGGAGCAGGATGGTAATGCCAGCAGTTTTCGAGCTGGTCTGTCGATATATGACATCTCCGATTTGAAGAGACCAGAGGAAGTGCACTTCTATGAAACAGGAGGCACAGGCGTTCACAGATTCTGGATTGACGAGAAAGAAAAAAGAGCGTACCTGACAACAGGAATGGATGGATACAGGGGCAGGATACTGGTCATACTGGATGTCTCCGAACCGCAACGGCCCAGGGAGATTTCCAGATGGTGGATGCATGGACAGTGGGAGTCCGGCGGGGAATCGTTCGGAGCTGACAATGGTGGAGAAGCGACTGCACACGGACCGCCTATACCTTACGGCAACTACATATTCCTCGGATACTGGGATGGGGGAACAGTCGTGCTGGACAGAACAGACCTGAGGAATTTAACGCTGGTTTCCAATCTCAATTTTTTTCCCTCATATGGAGGTAACACACACACCGCGTTGCCGGTTCAGAGGACGATAATGGGAAGAAAATGGCTTGTCGTAACGGATGAGTCAATGCATGATAACTGCAGGGAGGGGATCAAGGCTCTCTGGTTGATAGACAGGACCCATCCGTCGTGCCTCGTCCCGGTGTCCACATTCCAGATACTGGATTCCAGATTCTGCAAGATCGGCGGGAGATTTGGGCCTCACAATGTGCATGAAGACACAAAAGTTACAGGCAACCTGATATATGTTACATGGTTCAACGCAGGTCTCAGAGTAATTGACATATCGAATCCATACATACCGAGGGAGGTCGCATTTTTCATACCAGAAACACCGTCGGGCCAGAAGGCGATACAGACAAATGACCTAACTCTCGACAGCAGGGGATTCATTTATACGATTGACAGATTGAATGGTGGCATGCACATATTGAAGGCCGACAGGTCGATATTCAACAAACGGCATCCGGGCAGCAGGTCAGTGTAATTTTACGACTCCTCTGCCGACGATTCTTCTTTCGTCGATCCTTTCATGAAGATTCTCGACGGCTTCCAGTTCACATTCTTCTGAAATAATAGGTTTTATTTTTCCGTCATTAACGAGTTTGATAGACTCGGCGATATCCTGCCTGGTGCAGTACCTGGAACCCATGATGCTGAGTTCGCTCAGAATCACTTTCCTGTTCTCGACAACGATCCTCTGCTCAGGCAGCATCGCCATTTCGACAAACCTGCCGCGTCTTGAAAGTATACTGATGCCGGAATGGACGGATCCTTCAGAGCCGACAAAATCTATCACCACGTCCGCTCCCTTCCCTCCTGTAAATTCGAATATGTTATTTTCCCACCCCTTTTCACTCGCATCCGCAGTGAATTCTGCGCCAGCGGTGCTTACCACAGTCAGCCGGTCGTGTCCGATATCGACACCGGTTACGACGCTGCGGAACAGTTTCGCCATCTGAACCATGTGTATGCCGACGCCACCAGCGGCGCCTATGATCGCCACATGCTCTCCTTCGACTATTTTTGCCCTTTCTCTTGCTATGTGGTAAGGGGTGCCTACAGCATCGGATATCACAGTGGAAGATCTCATATCCAGCGATCCCGGAAGTCGAAACAGGTTTCTTGAAGGCACTTTTATCATCTCAGCGTACCCTCCATCGGTGTGTATACCCACGAAACCGGCGAAGTTCTCACACAGGTTCTCTCTTCCCGCAAGACACTGGAAGCAGCGCCCGCAGAACAGATAGAAGTAGACGGCCACTTTATCACCCGGCGAAAAGTCCCGCACATCCTTCCCCACCTTCTCAACGGTGCCTGTTACTTCGTGACCCGGTATCCTCGGAAGAATGCCAGCGCCTGAGGCGAGAAGCCCTTTCATGAAGTTTGATGTTGTGCCTCCAACTCCGCACCAGTCAACACGGACAAGAGCTTCATCGCTGGCGATCGCGGGCACGGGAACTTCTCTGATTTTCAGGTTGCTTCCCCAATTCTTGACCCAATTGTCCAACACCATGGCTTTCAACAAATATCACCTTCCCTTATACTCGAATCAACGCACGATTGCAGTGCATGATTCAGCAGCAGGTTACCAGCCTGTGGAGTGATGCAAAGAACGTTTACATAATCTTCCCAGGTGTATTTTCATCACACTGCCGTCAAGGCCCGGCGAACTACTTAAGCAGGTCTGATACACTGTCAACGTTTATAGAAACAACTATTGTTTTTCTTATGAATTGTCGTGTGGCACGAGTCATCAGGAATTAACGGCGCTGCTGACCTTCAGTCGGCAGGAAGTTGGGTGAAGTTTCCTATGTTATTATGGTGGCTGCCTTTTTCTGATGTCCACAGGGCATCAGGCACTGTGGCATTCGGAAGTACTCAGGAAAGGGTAGGCGACATTGAAGCGTCAGGAACGGGACATTTCAGGAAGTGCGAAACCTATAAGCGATTGTATGCAAAGAGAACATCTCATCGAAATGTTTCGGATATAATCACATTGTATGGAGCCCATCGGCGCTGAAGGCGGCCGGGGAGTGCCGGCAACATAGTTCCGGTCTGTAACGGTTATGTCTGTGCAAGCAATGGCAACTCAATCTGGAAAATATCTCAAATCCGGCAATCCTTCGCAATTGTCTC
>JAKABN010000231.1 GCA_021796895.1 Thermoplasmata archaeon
CATGGTCGAAACCATGCTCGTCGCCCTGAACGCATCCACTATGACCAGATAGTTGCTCGTTCTTGATGTGATCGTGCTTCCTGAGTACCATTTGAGTTCGGCCGAAAGTGTCATGTGCATCAGAGCCTGCCATGAAGCGATTTTATCCCGTCAGGGCCGAAAACGCCGTATTCCGTTATGAAGCCGCTGACCAGTTCATGCGGTGTGACATCAAAAACAGGATTTCTGGCCTGTTCGCCGGGACCGGCTATGCGCATGCCGCCCATAGTGGTTATTTCCTCCTCGCTTCTCTCCTCTATCCGTATGTCGTCGCCGCTGGTGATTGTAAAATCGAATGTGGAAACAGGCGCGGCGACATAAAACGGCACATCGTTTGCCCTGGCGACTACTGCCTTCTCGTACGTGCCTATCTTGTTCGCGAAATCACCGTTGGCCGCAATCCTGTCTGCACCAACGATCACGCAGTCAACGTCCTTTCTTATGAAGTGACCGGCGGCATTGTCCGCTATTATGGCATGGGGTATCGACTCGTTTGTCAGCTCCCATGCGGTGAGCCTGCTTCCCTGCAGCCAGGGTCTGGTTTCGTCGACATAAACGAATATCTTCTTGCCCTCGGAGTGTGCAATCCTGATGGGGGCAAGTGCGGTGCCGTAGTCAACGGTTGCAAGTGCGCCTGCGTTGCAATGTGTGAGTATGATGTCTCCGTCCGAAATCAGCTTGCCTCCGTTCTGCCCTATCAGCCGGCATTTATCTATTATGTCCGACGCGTATTTTGCCGCAGCCTCAACGGGACCGAGACGCGGTGCCATCTCCGTCATCCAGTTGACTGCATAGAACAGATCGTGCGCAGTGGGCCGCGTTGCCTTTATCGCTCTTGATGCCTCTTCCACATTATCGTGCTGCGTCATGGCGAGAGCCATGCCGTACGCAGCGGCACAGCCTATGGCCGGGGCGCCCCTGACAACCATATGCGCTATTGCAAAAGCAATGTCGCGATAGTTGCGCGCCTCGAATATTTCAAGCGCGCCGGGCAGCTTTCTCTGATCGATGAAATATACAGTGCCGCCTTCGCGCCAGACGGCCAGCATATCGGAATGTCTGCCGTTCCTGAGTACCTTCATCTGTCCGGACCCGGCGTAAACAATCAGAGAGACCTTAATATTCTTTTCAGGGCGGGAGGGGACATCGCCTTCTTCATGGAGGCCACCAGGCGCCTGTAGTAGCTGAGTTGCCTCTTTGCTTCCAGCAGTGAGGACCTTAGCTCCTGTTCGTTCTCCTCAAGAAGCAGTAGCTGCTTCTTGACTTCGGCTATTTCGTCTGCAAGGTGCGAGGTACTGGAAAAAACAGATTCGCCGGGCATCATCTCATCCCGTCAAAGCGTTGTGAAGTGTTTTCGGCACCCGCAAGGTTGGAGCCGGCAACTGCGGAAAGCGTGAGTTCCAGCGATCTGAGGCGATCCCTGAGCTTTGCCTTGGTGGCTCTGACATCCGTTAGCTGATGCTCAAGATCGGAGGCTTTCTTCTCCCATCTGCTGAGTTCCTTGAGTGTTTCGATCACGCTTGATGTCTTCAATGTCGACCGCGTTCCTCTCACCGCGCGAGTATAAAAGGGTTATGAACATTTTGTCACTTAATATTTATCATAACGAACCTTAAATGTTACCCTTTTTTGCCATCACCCGCAGCGCGCATGGCCGCCCTGATTCTTCGGGCGTGCAGGGGACATGACTTCCCGGACTGGAGAAAAACAGGTGCCGGCAGTGGTAGTAGCAACAGGCCAGCTTCTCAGGTAGAGGGTTTGTGGTCTTCCGGATGAAAATTTTAAGAGGCATGTAGCGGTCAGCGCTGCCGTGGCAAGACTTCGCGGTGTGGCAGATCTGCCGCTGCATTCAGGAAGCGCACCGCCCTGGCTGTTCCGGAGGATGAGGATGCTTGGCGGTTCGATCGCGGAACTGCTGCTCAGAGAGCTTGGGCAGAAGGACGCACTGATGCGCCTGACGGACCCGTTCTGGTTCCAGTGCATGAGCTGCGTCCTCGGTTTCGACTGGCATTCCAGCGGTACAACGACCGTGACGCTGGCAGCGCTGAGGGAAGGCATGGATGAGCGGGGTCTGCCGCTGCATATATTCGGTGGAAAGGGAAGATACGCTCTTTCGATAAAACGGCAAATCAGCGAGTCTGACAGCGAATATGCAACGGCCCGCGCGGATGTGCTGCTGCGGAAAAGCAGGGAGGCGGCGAGAGTGGACACCGTTGCGCTTCAGGATGGTTATGATCTCTATCACCATTCAATATGCTTCGACGAGGGGGGAAACTGGGCAGTTATTCAGCAGGGCATGAATGAGGATACGCGCTATGCCAGACGTTATCACTGGTGCTCCGACGGACTGCAGTCAATGATCATTGAGCCGCATTCCGCCATACTGGGAATGCCGGGAAGCGGAACGCTCAACCTCACAGCGGCTGAAGCGGCCGGCACAAGAGACGCTATTGTCGATCTCATTGCAGGGAGCAGAGCGGGGAGCCTTCCCGATGTCGTGCTTTCCGCCGGAAGGACACAGCGTACGCTGGATGAGTTTTCCGCCAATGCGGTTCGAACACTCAGAATGGAGAGCACCGCCGGGTGGAGAAGACTGTCCCGGAATTTCAGGCGCATCGCCGACGCCGTACCGGATTCCTTCGAGGAACTAATTATGATGGATGGTGTGGGAAGAAAAACCGTTCTCGCGCTTGCA
>JAKABN010000232.1 GCA_021796895.1 Thermoplasmata archaeon
TATGCCTTTCGCGCCGTGCGGATATTTCCACTGAATTGCGCCCTTGCCTATGTGACGGCACACGATTACACAGGCGCCCAGTTCCATGCAACCTTCCGGGTTGTAGACCAGTTCTCCCGCTCCGTCGGTCTTGTACACTTTTGCAGGACAGACATAAAGACATGGTTTCGCTTCGCAGGTTCTGCAGATCGAGGTATCGACCTTTATGAAATCGTTCGAGCCGAAATCGTATGAGTCGAGTCCGGTCCGATCCTCGATTGAAAGGTGCCGATCCGAGTCGTCATTATTTACAGCCATGATGTGCTCTTCCATTAATCCAATCGGCAATTTATATTTTCATCCTCACGCCGGACATAGTCCGGTCAGATGGCGGTTTCCCGGAACGGGAGGTACGTGTGATAGTGTGACAGAATCAGCGAAACGGCGGTCCATGCCATCAGGCGTTCCCCGCTCAGGGAGAGCGTTTCGTGCCGAAATTTTGACGTGTCGGAATTGAAATCTCCGTGCGGAAAGCCTCCGACGATCAGAGTCGCGCCGTCATCACTTGAGAGATCGGACAGCTTGTGATCATGAGCGCCTCCTCTGCTGAAAATAAATGCAGGGACTCCGAGTTCGGAGACAAGCACGGGGAGAGACATTTCGCGCGTCGAAGCCAGTGTTCTGTCTCCGGTGCCAATCCGTCCGCTCAAAAGGAGCCCTTCCATCAGCCCCGTGAACCTGCCATAATTTCGCGGAAGCCTCGTGGTACGATCGAACTCAATGACTGTGTCGTTGCGCGTATGAACAAATGTCTTCAGCTTACCTGAGCTGTTGATGCTGGAATCCAGCGCGAGAAGAAGGCAAAAATGCACTATGTCCGGCCTCCCTCTGCGTTCTGCATCCTTCAGTCCCTTCATCGCAGAATGGTGCATGCTTGAATCCAGCAGGCACTCCTCTGCCTTCCTGTTTCTGCGCCCTGCACTTATTCTTACAGCAGGACGGCGCGCTATTTCCTCCGGAACCAGCTCGAGCTCTGCATCCGCAATAATCAGATTCACCATAGCCGCGCTCTCAGGATATTACCTCTCCGATCCTGCCTGTAGCGAATCCCAGTCTGATTTCTTGGGCAATGCGTCTTCCGGTCGAGAGACCCGGAGCCATCATTTCAGAATACGGTGAGCCGCCCACGAACGGATTAGTTCCCGCGACAATCCTTGTGGAAATTTCGAACACCTTTATCTCAAGCTTGTCCGTTACAATTGTCTCAAGCGCGAAAGGGCCCACGAGGCCACCGAAGAGTTCCTGCGATTTTGACACAGTTGCCTCACCCATTTCGAACACCTTTGGAAGCAGGCTCTCCCTCACCACTACAGGATAGTTTCCAGTCACGACGAATGTCGGGAAGAAGCCGAGTCTCTTCAGCTCCTCCACGGAACCCAGTTTGTACAACTCATCTATGTTCGACTCGTCCCTCCTGTCGATAGACAGCATCTCCAGCGAGCCTCCGCCCTTTACACGGTAGCCGGCGTCCGTCAGCGGCGAATAGAAGTAATGGAAATAGTAGCGCGTTCCGAGAACATATTCCTGTATGGTATGCTGCTGTGAGTAGTCTATTGCCATTTTGAATTCCATGTAATCCTTGGCTATGAATGCACCGCGTCCCCCCTTTGCGCCGGAATACTTCACAAGAACGGGCCTGTCGATCTTCCTGGCGTCGTCTATCTCCTCCGGCATCGCTATGCCTGCCGATGTGAGCCACTTTCGCTGGGTTGATCGGTCAGATTCCCACTTCAGCACATCCCTGTTGCCGAAACTCGGTACGGGAAATTTTGAAAATCTGTCTGCACCCATGTATTCGACGAACGAACCATGTGGAACGAGGATTGCGTGCCTTCTCACCAGTTCGTCTCCGAGTTCCTCTATGTCCCTGTAACTCTTCACCTTCAGAAATTCGTCCGGTTTTGCCAGCGGATACGCGTCATAAAATTTTGTGTCTCTGTCAACGGCTATGCCGAGCGTCCTGAGACCTTCCTTCTTTGCGCCGTGGAATATCTGCAGGGAGGAATGGGAGCACAATGTGGCGACAGTCACATCCGATATATCGTACTCGCTGAGAATCTTTCCGATGTTTGATATGGACATAAGATTGAATTCATGATGGAGATTTAAATGTTTCCGGGTGGCTGACCGGGCATTTATCCCGCCGACCCGTAAAGTGTCTTAAATATACAAACTCAATTCCGTTCCGAGAGATACGGATGCCGAACAAGCCGAAACCAAAAGATGATAACTGGTTTGAAGCACTTGAGGCTGAACTTGACAGGAAGACTGCCACAATCAGAAACGACGTTGTCGAGCTGACGAAAGCAAAAACTGAAATCAGCCGCCAGGCCATGGAGGATTTCTGGAAGATCTGGCTCAGATTCAATAAACTGAACGTTCATTTCTCCCTGCAGCCGGAATACAGCGAATTCCTCAGATTCACGGAATTTCCTGATGAATGGTCCATAAGAGATGACTTCAGATTTGGTTCCGTAAACTCTGTCGAGCTGACGGACAGGACCACAGAAGAGGGCCGCATGGGCGACAGACTCAAACTGTTCTACCACACCCATGAAGGTCGATTCTACGTGCGAATGACATTCGAATATTTCGAAGGCGAACACTACTACAAGTACAGCGGCTGGAAGAGAATATTCGGCCAGTATGTGCTTTACGACGTGCCCATCGGCGCTTTCAGCG
>JAKABN010000036.1 GCA_021796895.1 Thermoplasmata archaeon
ACTTCGAAGTTTTCCTCGAGCAGAAGGACTCTGTTCTTGCCTGCCAGGGATGCAGCAAATCTGCTGCCCGCAGGACCCGCTCCGACCACTACAATGTCATATTCCTGGCGTTGGAAGTGCATGTTACCACACTGTTGCCGCTGTGTGTCAGAAGACCGGAATCACTTCGTCTCCGTCCACGTCTCCGACGTCTTCACCGCTTATTCCCAGCTCCGGTATTTCAGGAAGGCGTATGTCGAACCTCTTCAGTGATGATCCGACCTTCAGCACAGCTGATCGCCACGCATCCTCTTTTTCCGCTATGAGCGGTATGCCCAGACCGGCATCGCGCGCTATTTCCTCCATTTTCTCGTTCACTTCTCCGAAATAATGTGGAAGTTTCCAGAATGTGTTTGACTTTGCAGGCAGCTTGTACGTTATCAGAGAGAGGAAAATGAAACCCGCCTTAATCTGTTTCGTGACAAGCGCTTTCCTCTCCCTGTTCATCTTCTCGGCGCCGTCGGCCATTACGAGTTGCGTGAAAGCATAGTGCCTGGTTTCGTCTCTTGCTATGTTCCTGAACGCTTCGCTGAATGTCGCGATCTTTGAATTCCTGGACATCTGTGTAAAGACGGTTGTGGCGGCCGCCTCTCCCATCATGAATGAAGTGAACAGGACATCAGTGCTGTATTTGTTGTAGGACTCCAGATACGCCTTCCAGTATCTCGCACCGTTGTACCACGTCCACAGTATGTTGGCCTGGGCCCTGGCCTCCAGATCGTTTGCCGGTTTGAATCTGGTCGGAAAACCCGGGCAGAGTTTGTTTATGCACATGCCGCATACCATGTTGTGCCTGTTTTCATCGTATGCAATCGTGTTCAGCAGGCATCTCACTGCCGTTTTTTCCTTCAGTTCATGCGCCTTCACGACCGCATATGAGAAGACCGGATTCGCGTTATCGAAAGTTGACAGAAGCGCCCACCAGTATGCCATGGCCAGGCTCTCTCTTCTATCCAGTCCGGAAACTATCTCATCCAGCTTCGCCCAGTCAAGAGAGGACTCGTCCCACTGTTCTTTCTTGGACCTCTCATAAAGTCTCCATTCAAGATCACCGGTAAATTCCCAGTCTGCGGGATAGATGTTGTTCGGCGGAAACTCCGGGAGTTCCACTTTCTCCCTTTTCATGGTAGACTGAGATAGTACCGGGCAGGCTATAAATAGGGTGGGGAGAGGGTATCTGTGCCGCGATGTCCCGACAAAAACATTTAGCCGGAAAGGGGATATGGTCACCAGCCGCATGAGAACTGGAGGAGGCACGGCACTGCAGACCTGTGATTCCATGTCCGCGCGAAGAAATGCCCGGGAAGTGACGTTATGAACGACACTGTTTCAGTCGAAAAGAGAGGCAGAATCTGTATAATAAGGCTCAACAGGCCTGAGAAACTGAACTCTATTAACATGAGCATGGTTGAAGGACTCGTTGAAGCGTTCAATCGATGCGCCGACGATCCGGAAATACGCGTCGTGATTCTCACGGGCAACGGAAAAGCGTTTTCCGCAGGCGCCGACGTCAGGGAACTTTCCGGCATGTCAGCTGCCGAGCTTGTCCGCAGGGGCCACATGCCGCTGTGGGATCGGATAAGGAGTTTCAGAAAGCCTCTCATCGCCGCCATAAACGGCGCGGCTGTCGGTGGTGGGCTCGAACTCGCCATGGCCTGTGACATTTGCATCGCATCGGCTAGCGCAAAGTTCGGTCAGGCTGAAATAAACCTTGGCATAATGCCCGGTGCGGGCGGTACACAGAGACTAGCACGCGCCCTTGGAAAATCGAGGGCAATGGAGATGGTCCTCTCGGGGAAACTGATCAGCGCATCGGAGGCCGCATCATACGGCCTTGTGAGCAGCGTATGTGAAGACGGGCTGCTGATGGATGAGGTTCTCTCCCTCGCGACACAGATTGCCGATAAACCGATGTTTGCGCTAGAGCTTGCAAAGGAGAGCGTAAACAGGGCGCATGAGACAACACTCAGTCAGGGTCTCGAGCTGGAACGCAGGAATTTCATCCTGTCGCTATCGCATCCGGACGGAAAAGAGGGAATCAGTGCATTTCTTGAGAAGAGAAGGGCCAGATGGAGTGAATCGGATTCATGAGTGTGGTTGAAATGCTGTTCAGGCTGTTCAGCGGAATCGGGCCTCGCGTCACCCCACTTCTTCGCACCGGCATGGAGGTGAGTATATGAGCATGCTCTTGTGCTCCAGAGAAGGCGCGGTCAAAATAATCACGTTCAACAGGCCGGAGAAGCTCAATGCTCTCAGCAGCGAAATGCGCTCCGAACTCTTCGCGGAAATGCGGAATGCGAACGAAGACGACAGCGTCAGGGTTGTTCTGCTGACTGGAAGCGGAAGAGGTTTCTGCGTCGGCGCTGATCTGTCTTCCACGGCAGGCGATCTGAAGAATGAACTCAGGGAAAGTTTCCATCCGCTGCTGAGGGAGATTCGTTTCGGCCGGAAGATATTCATTTGTGCCGTCAGTGGAGTTGCTGCAGGGGCAGGCCTGAGTCTGGCGGTTGCATGCGATATGCGCTTTTCCTCACCCGATGCAAGATTCGTCACTGCATTCCACCGAATAGGTCTCGCCCCTGACACCGGACTCTCATTTATGCTTCCGCGCCTCATTCCGGCGGCCGCTGCTTTCGAACTGCTGCTGCGGGGAGGAGAGTTTTCGGCGAAGCAGGCGGTCTCATGGTCCCTGTTCTCCGCTTCTGACAATCCGCTCAGCGACGCTCTGAAGGCAGCGCATGAAATATCCGCGGGCCCCTTTCTTTCATTTGTGAAGAGCAAACAGCTGCTCAACGCAACTCTTTTCACAGGGATGGAGCAGTTCCTTGATATTGAGGCGGAGGTGCAGGGGGAGCTTGGCCTTACACAGGATTTCGCTGAAGGACGTGCGGCTTTCGTGGAGAAAAGGAAGGCGGAATTCACCGGCAGATAAAGCCATCTTTCTGTCTCCTTTCCAGCCCTCTGGAAATTCCTTTCAATCTGTGTAATGCGGGGCAGTGGCCAGCAAGGCATAAGGTTTAATATCGTAAATTGATATCTATTATTGTTATCGCTTACTGATATTAAAGAGTGAAAGAACAATGGATGAAATGACCAGATACATGGAAAGGGGCCTGTTCAGACCTTACGTGTTGTGGGTTTGCTCAAAATCACAGATTTCGGGCACGGATTTTCTCAACGTTGAACGAATGCACAATCACACGCTGAGTCCGGGAAAACTTTATCCTGTTCTGCACAAGCTTATGGACGAGGGCCTCCTCGAAGAGGAAGAACGCATAGAGCACGGAAAGGTGCACAAGTACTATTCAACGACAAGACTCGGCGAGGAAGTGCTCACACGCCTGCGCTCCGACCTGGGACCGCCAATGAAGCATTTTCTGGAAGAATGGCTGAATGCTTCAGCGGGAGCTGTTCCGTCTTGAACATACAATCATGCGCATGTCCGGGCGGCGATGATCAGAATGTTCGATCTTAAGCGCAGGAGCACGAAGCACGGACCAGCCGGCACACTGCTGCGTCTCATGGCGTACATGGGACCTGCGCTTATCGTCAGCGTGGCTTATGTCGACCCGGGCAATTTTGCGACAGACATCGCTACCGGAACAAATACCGGTTATGTCCTTCTCTGGGTTGTTTGGGCGGCCGGACTCGCGGCCATGCTGCTGCAGTATCTTTCCGGTAAGCTGGGCATAGCTACCGGAAAATCGCTCCCCGAACTCGTCGGCCAGTCGCTGAAGAGAAGGCGCTACATCATTCCTTACTGGCTGGGAGCCGAGGCGGCATCCGCATCTGTCGACCTCGCAGAATTCCTGGGCACCGCTCTGGCGCTGAATCTGCTGTTCGGCGTACCATACCTGGAAGCATCGCTGATAGGCGTTTTCGACGTTTTTCTGCTCATCTATCTTACGAAGAAGGGCAGACGGCGGGTCGAAAAGGCATTCATGCTTTTTGTCGGTATGATAAGCATCGGCTATCTGTATGAGATGTTCCTGTCAAGACCGAACCTGCAGTATGTTGTGGCCGGCTCCATATTTCCCTCGATGAGTTCCGAATATGCGGTCTTTGTGGTTTCCATCATCGGCGCAACTGTGATGCCACATGTGCTCTATCTGCATTCGGACCTCACACGTAACAAACTCAGAAGTTCGGATGCTGCAGAGAAGCGTGAAATGCTGCGTTTCCATAAGTACGACACGGTGATATTCCTCACGGTTGCGTCGTTCGTCAATGCAGCCATTCTGATAATGGCGGCAGGAAGCTTCTACTCCAGGCATCTGACTTTCGTGATGACAATCAACAGTGCGTATGCAACGCTCAAACCTCTCTTCGGCCCCGTGGCGGGGTATGCGTTTGTGGCCACGCTCCTCTGTTCCGGTCTGTCATCTTCCACCACTGGAACGCTTGCAGGGCAATCGGTGATGGAAGGACTTCTGGGAAGAAAAGTGAATCCGTGGAAGAGACGCCTGGTGACGAGAGTCGTCAATGTCTTTCCGACAACAGTCGCAATACTTCTCGGATTCAATCCCTTTTTCATACTGTTCTACAGTCAGGTTGTACTGAGCCTCATGATACCATTGCCGATGATACCGCTCATACTCTATTCGGCAGACAGGAAGCTCATGGGCCCATTTGCAAACAGAAAAATCACCACGCTGCTCGCCACAACAGCAGCTTCCGCTATCATACTGTTTAATGCATATTACATAATCACGACGTTCTGACTACAGAATTCTGAAGAATATGAGTGCCGCGATAATCAGCAGCACAGCAATTGCTGCGGCAATTAAAACAGTGATGTCTGTCCCCTTCTTCCGTTCCGTCTGCACCTTCTGTGCAGCGCTGATTTCCTCCTCCGTCATCTCCTCGACTCCGATTAACCGGTCGAGTTCATCCACCCATTCGTCCAGGCCGTCTCTCTCCGGGACTTCAGGATCGGTTTCAGTTTCCTTCAAGACTTCACCATCGATTTCACTTGGGCACCTTTTCCCAGTCTTTCAGAAACCGCTCCAGTCCGGTGTCGGTCAGCGAGTGTTTCATCATCTGCTTCAGAACGGCGTACGGTATGGTGGACACGTGCGCACCGAGTTTCGCCGCCTCAACAACGTGTATCGGATTGCGCACACTTGCGACGAGTATCTCTGTCCTGAAATCATAGTGACTGTATATTTCTGAAATTTCCCTTATGATCTGCATGCCTTCGTTTCCGATGTCGTCCAGCCTTCCTATGAATGGACTCACATAGGTGGCGCCTGCCTTGGCGGCCAGCAGTGCTTGGTTCGCCGAGAATACAAGTGTCATGTTTGTCCGTATGCATTCGCCATGCAGCGATTTGGCAGCCTTCAGCCCGTCCTGTGTCATCGGGACCTTCACGACGATCCTTCTGTTGATTTTTGCCAGCTGCCTTCCTTCCCTCATCATGCCGTCATAGTCGGTGCTGACCACCTCTGCATTTACAGGACCGTCGACTATCCTGCAAATCTCCTGCAGCACCTCGCCGAATTTCTTCTGCTCCTTGGAAACAAGCGATGGATTGGTCGTCACTCCGTCTATCACTCCGAGGGCCCATGCCTCTCTGATTTCGGCTATGTTTGCCGTATCAAGAAATATCTTCATGACATCACTCTCACTGCCTTATCTTCATTACCTTTGCAACCGAATCCACAATGCCTTCTGCCGTAAGACCGTACCTGACCATAAGCTCTTCCGCCTGTCCTGACTCGCCGAAGGTGTCGTTAAGGCCCAGCTTCCGCACTGGGACCGGATAGCCTCCCGATGTTGCAGCGCAGACCGCGTCACCCAGCCCGTTTACGACGTTATGCTCTTCGGCTGTAACTATGGCGCCGGTCTTCCTGGCACAGTCGAGGATGACACCGGTGTCCAGCGGTTTGATGGTGCTCATGTTAACCACCCGGGCATCTGTTCCATGCTCGGCGAGCATGGAGGATGCAATCAGGGCTGCATGAACCAGCTGTCCGGTGGCAATGATGGACACGTCTTTACCTTCCCTGAGAACGGATGCCTTTCCTATCCTGAAGGGCTCATGGCCATCAGAGACCGGCGGAACATCCGCTCTTCCGAACCTCATGTAAGCAGGTCCCTTCATCGCGGCCAGAGCATAAGTTGCCTGATATGTCTGGCTGGCATCTGCAGGAACTACCACTGTCATATTGGGCAGGCCGCGCATGAGTCCTATGTCCTCAAACATCTGGTGGGTTGCCCCGTCGGGACCGACCGAGAGACCCGCATGGCTCGCTGCTATCTTGACGTTCGTCGATGGATATGCTATCGACTGCCTGATCTGGTTATATGTCATGCCAGTCGCGAACACAGCGAAGGTCGAGGCAAAGACTGTCTTTCCGGCCATCGCGAGACCCGCCGCCGTGGCGACCATGTTTGCCTCCGAAACGCCACAGTTGAAAAATCTGTCGGGGAAAGCCTTACCGAAATCTGCTGTCCTGGTGGATACCGAAAGATCGGAATCCAGCACGACCAGGTCATCGTTTTTTGCACCCATCTCTAAAAGAGCACGGCCGTACTCCTTTCTCTGACTCTCAAGCTTCAGGTTAGCGGAGGCCATATCAATCCGTCCTGTCAAGTTCTTTGAGTGCCTTTGCGGCTTCATCAGCCGTCGGGGCCTTGCCGTGGAAGGAGGGGTTATTTTCCATAAATGACACTCCTTTACCCTTCACGGTGTTTGCAATTATCATCGTCGGGCGTCCTTTCGTCTGCAGGGATGTGCTGTATGCATGAATGATCTCGCCGAAGTCGTGGCCGTTAATCGTTATGACGTTCCATCCAAAAGCCTTCCATTTGTCTTCAAGCACTGACGTGTCGAGTATGTCTTTCGTGAAGCCGTCGTTCTGTATGCCGTTTCGGTCTATGAATGCGGTTATTGTGTCAAGCTTCCTGTAAGCCGCAAACATGGCCGCTTCCCAGGTTTCGCCCTCATCATTTTCGCCATCACTCATCAGCACGACAATTCTGCTTTTTCTGCCGTCGAGTCTGTGCGCGAGAGCAATGCCGCACGCAATCGAAAGTCCCTGTCCAAGGGAGCCTGTGGACACCTCGACGCCAGGCACTCCTGTATGCGCATGTCCCTGCAGCCTGGTGCCCAGTTTTCTGAGCGTCATGAGTTCTGATTCCGGAATGTAGCCGGCCTGTGCAAGAACGGAATAATAACCGGGCGCCGCATGTCCCTTGCTCAGAATGAATATGTCCCTTCCTTCCCAGTGTGGATTCTTCGGATCATGCTTGAGAAGCCCGAAATACAGTGCCGTCATGATATCTGCGGAAGAGAGCGAACCGCCCGGGTGGCCGGATCCGGCTGCATTCGTTATCCGTATTACACTCTTCCTGACATCTCTGGCAATTCTTCGAAGTTCGGACACAGAGGGGGTTCCCGGGGAATGCTCCATCAACTGTTTCCACACCCGTTAAAAGCGAACATATTCGCATATTTAACCTTTTGAACGACGATTCAATCGTCCGCAATGAACATTGTTCCTCCGCTGACACTGAGGCTGAACCACAATTCTGTTTCTAATGCCAGTTCTGCTCCATCACTTTCCTGATGGCTTCCGGGTAGGCCGTAAGCTCCTCTGCATGAACCCTGTTCTTAAGGCTCGCCGCATCGTCGCCTGGAAGAACCGGCACCGTTCTACGAACCACTACCGGTCCATCGTCCACGCGCTCCGTAACTATGTGCACGGTGCATCCGCTTTCTTTTTCACCTGCCGCAATGACTGCACGGTGCACGTTTATTCCGTACATGCCCTTTCCACCGAATTTCGGCAGCAGTGCCGGGTGTATGTTCAGTATCACCGGAAAGGAGGAAACCGTGGAAGCGGGAAGTATTCTGAGGTAGCCGGCAAGGCATAGTATATCGGGCTTCCTGATGCTGAGTTCGTGGAGAAGACGCGCGTCATATTCCTGCTGTGGCATCGCCGCAGAATCAATTACAATTGTCTCTATTCCCTCCTTCCGGGCTCTTGTCAGGGCAAACGCAGAAGGACTGTTGCATATTAGCGCGGTTACCCTGCCGCGCAGATAGCCGCTTCTGCATGCGTCCACAATTGCCTGGAAGGTGGAACCGTTACCCGATGCGAGAACGCATATCCGGTATCCACTGGGGCTCATGGCTGTTCAGCTTTCTACCCTCGGTGCAAGAAGGTACTTTACGCGCCCGCTGCCTCCGGCAATCTCAAATTCAAGCTTGACCGGATAGTTGTTTCCAAGGTTTATCTTGATCTCGTTGTTGCCGGAAATCGCCTTCGCCATGTTGGAAAAGTAATCCAGCGGGAAAAGGCTCCTGACCTTCCCCTTTGATTCAAGAAGCTGAAGCTTCTCCTTCGGCAGCCTGAAATCGACTGAGTCTGAATCTCCTTCTGAACTCATTTCAAAGTAATCTTCGTCTGCAACAAGTGCAATGTGATCAGATACGCTCTCCGATGCCTTTATGCCGAAATTCAGTTCGTCTGCTGAAATCTTCATGGTGGTCGGAAGCTCTATATTTGGCACCTTGGGATCGGACATGCCTGCAGTATCCACCAGACTCATTCTTCTGGTAACATTGCCTATCCGGATGATCATCTGATTCTTGTCCTCATTGTGCTCCAGCTTTACCACATCCCCCGAATGTGCAAGTTTGAGTATCTCCCTGAGTTTCTCAAGGTCAATCCCGAGTTCGCATTCCTCCCCCTCGTACTCGTTGAACGCATCCTTTGTCAGAGAAAGTTCAACCATTGCGACATGCGCCGGATCCACTGCTTTCAGGGATATTCCTTCCGCATCTATGTTGAACTTTGCCTCGTCAACGAGTGTTGAAACCACATCTACAATCTGCTTCAGTACTTCTGCCTTCACGCTGGCTTTAAACATCTGTTAACTCCTTCTGCGGGTAAAATCCTCTCAAAATATAATTGTTATGCCTCTCCCGGGATATAATCACTATTGCGGTAATCCGGTCAAAGCTGTGTCTCCGGCGTCTGATCAGCGCAACGTCATTTCCGGTTTTGTGAACAAAGCGCGTCAACATCCGTGGATTGTGTCAGTATTCTCTCCAGGAGTAGCTGCATTGTGTACATCTGTATATCCTGGTTTCTGGTTCGTCAGCGGCTCTTGTCTGTCTGAGCACCCAGTAAGCCTCGTTGTTCCCGCACTTAAGGCACTTGATATCTGTTTTCGGCAATGTGTCCGATCTGCCCTCGACAATCAAGAGTTCCCTGTCTGCGTTCATCTCGGAGCGGACGGTGTTCCTGGAAGATTTGCCCATGCCTTCTTCGTTACCGCATCTCCGGCACCTGAACTTCCCGTTCTCGGGGAACATCAGTGACTTGCACTTGGAGCAAAACATTCTTTTCCTAAATGATCAAAGGGTGCCTGCTCTTAACACTTTGCAGTGTTTTTCTTCGCCGGAGGCACGATTTCAACGCGAACGCCTGTCCCGGCGTCACTGCTCAGAGCAGGTCCCACTGACTCGTCTTCTTTTCATCCCTCTGGATGCGCGGCTGGGCATATGTTCCCGCAGTCGCCCGGACTTCAGCCACGTTACCGTGCTGAATGCCTCTCTTCCCTGCCGAACTGAAATAATCCTTGCCCAATGCCCTTTCAACAAG
Source organism: Thermoplasmata archaeon (assembly GCA_021796895.1). GTDB lineage: Archaea > Thermoplasmatota > Thermoplasmata > Sysuiplasmatales > Sysuiplasmataceae > Sysuiplasma. The sequence goes on from JAKABN010000036.1 coordinate 9,654, forward strand.
CTTCCGCGTGCTCTCCGCTTTGATCCTGTCGTTGCGAATTGAAGACATATTTGCACCGTCAGTCGCTCTGTGGAGCCTTACCTGTGGCGCCCCGGCGTACATTCTCGATTGTGTGTTCACACTGCGTCCGGGACGCGAAACCGGCATCGGGCCTGACTCCTCCGGCCTCCTGCGCCTGTTTAAGCCCTGACCCGGTAAAGAACGTGGTGCACCGGACCACTGTCGTGCTGCCATGTTACCGCCATTCTGATATGCCTCGCTCCAGGGTAACGTTGCAGGGGGAGAAAAGTTCCGAGCCTGAGATGCGCGCAAATCTTCAAACCCGGGCTGTACCGGTGGCTGGACCATCGCTCCCGATGCGGCATAAGCGCCGCCTCCACCCGGGGGCAATGATGGATAAATCGGAGTCATGCTGTCAAATCCGTATGGTCCTCTCCTCCTTGCGGGAAGAAACGATCTGATGACACCCAGCGGTCGTGCAAAGTTGATGTGCTGTCGAGGAGATTCCTGGCCACCGTCTCGCCCGGATACAAGTATGTTTGTCGTCGGTGCTCCGAATCTTGAGACATATTCCAGCTCACGCCTGCTCTGATCCGAGAGTATTCCGCCGACATAAGCAAATGCTATGGTTATGAGATAATTGCCAATCTTGAATGAGGCCGCAGTCTTCAGTTCCGCTATGAATGAGCCGACATACGTTGTGGCGAAACTGATATACGGCGCAGCAATCGGAAGTTTTTCCAGCGCATCTTTAATCAGGACGTAGGTCAGCAGTGTCGCGTTCTGAAATCTTATCGGGATCAGCCCAGTGCTGAGCGCAGACGACAGACCATACAGAACGATCACGGGCAGCATCGCTGCGATTATGGCGCGCCATGGCGATCCGGCTCTTCTTCCGCCAATGAAGCCGCCGATCATCTGCCCCACTAAAGGCAGCCAGTAAAGCATAAGCGAAATCATCAGTATGTACTTCGCCGCGCTCCAGATGCTGTACGGCTTGTGCCCTGAACCGAGGCCTATTTTCTTTGCATTATCGGTTTTCGGAAGTTGATACACTGAGGGAGCCTGACCAACCACTCCCTGCGGTATCCTGTAAAGATCTTCTTCGCTGAAGGGCTGTTCGTAGTAATGCCTCAAAAACTACCACCGGTCCGACGTATGTCTGACGATATATGCGTCGTATTATTTAATCCTGACCCGTGTCATGGGAGGTCTAAGGCATCTATCGCGTTTGTATTCAGAATGCGGGCAGATCGCAGCGTGCTTTCTGTGATGGGCCTCCCGTGTTCCGTAAAAGTAAACTGGCAGTTTCACAATCTGGTTATTCGAGTTCATCGTCAGACGGAGGCATTGAGCGCAACTCCAGTGAAACTCGCCACCTGATCTGCCAATCTGTTCGCGTGTTTTCATTGTCTCGACACGGCTACACAATTGTTTTTATCACCTTCCGGTCATGTCCCGCACGACCCGGCGGGCTGGTGTTCTGGTACGGATATTCTGATCAGGAATGGTGTCGTGGTGACACAGGATGCGCAGAGGCGCATCGTAGAAGGCAATGTATGGATCGAGGACGGCAGAATAGCGGGCATAGGTAAGGTGAACCACACATCCGATGCGGTGGTGGATGCCGGTGGCGGCATAGTTATGCCCGGTCTCATTAACACTCACACCCATGTTGCCATGACAGAGTTCAGGGGAATGGTGGATGACATCGCCCTCGATGAGTTTCTAAGGAAAACATTTGAGCTTGATGCACACAGGACAGAAAGCTCCATCAGGGAATCCACGAAAAAGTCTCTTCGTGAGATGCTACTGAGTGGAACAACGAGTTTTCTGGATCTCTATTACGGGGAAGACATCATCGCCGAAGTATGCAGGGATTTCCGCATACGATCCTTTCTTTCATGGGTCGTTCTCGATGAGGACAAGACCACTCAGAAGGGAAGGCCTATCGCAAACGCGGAGCGCTTCATCAGAAATTTTTCGGGTAGCAGGCTGATCACTCCGACGGTGGGTCTGCAGGGCGTATACGTCTGTTCGAGGGATACATGCGATGCTGCCAGGAGTCTTGCAATGAGCAGGAAGACACTCCTGCACATGCATCTTGCTGAGACAAGGCATGAAGTTTATGACCACCAGAAGAGGACAGGTTCGAGACCGGTGGAATGGCTCAACAGTTTCTCATTCTTCAGCGACTGCGACATTGTCGGCGCTCACGGCGCATGGCTTACAAAGGCAGAAATTGGTGTTCTCAAGAAGCACGGCGTCTCAATTTCTCATTGTGCAAGATCAAACATGAAACTGGGATCCGGAATAGCGCCTGTTGTCGAACTCAAGAATGAGGGCGTGTGCGTATCCGTCGGAACGGACAGTGCAACGACGAGCAACAACCTGGACATGTTCGAGGAGATGAGAACCGCCTCCCTCCTTCAGAAGGTCAACAAGTGGGATGCCGGCATAATGAACGCGCAAACAGTCCTGGATATGACCACACGAGAAGCCGCTCGATCTCTACGGCGTGAAGATGCGATAGGATCAATCGAAGAAGGGAAAAGGGCCGATGTGATAATTCTGGATTCGAAGAGTCCCCGTCTGCATCCGCTGACCAGGGCAAATGCCGTGAACAACATCGTGTATTCTGCGCAGGGTGGCGACGTCGTCACAACAATTGTCGATGGTGCAATTGTCGTGGATGACCGGAAGCTTCTCCAGGTCAAGTGATCGCTGTTCGACATACGACCGAGGCTGATTGCATCGGTCTTCAAATGGCCGTATTGTAGCGCTGCGCACAGTTGTGTCTACATTTCCGCGCGGCACTTCGAAATGTGCCGCAGTTAGCTAACTGTCGAAGTGGCAACCCATCGACACACGGCGAATGGCGCTTCTGATGCCTAATTGTGGCAGGGCATGGAAAAGCAATCACAACATACCCCGGCTGCAGTAGTCCCGCATAGGGAAATTACTGCCATGGCGCACAGGTTCGTCGACGGCTTCGCCGACACAATGAGGAGGACATGGCTCCTCCCCGTTCCCTCCGGCGACACGATCAGGCGCAAACTGAACAGGATGCCTGCCGGCGATGTGAAAAGGCAGCTGCTGGAAATAAACAGTGATGTTCTCTCAAAGGCAGCGAGGATGCGCATGTTCACGCATTCCGTGACATGCGCCATCGACTGCAATGACAGGGAGTACTACGGGAAGAGAACTTCAAAGCTCGTCGTCGGCGGCAAACACAGGAACAGTACATCCTGGTTCTACAGGATTGCAACACTCTGTGTCGTGGAGAAGGGCATGAGGTTAGAGATTGCAGCAACAGAGTACAGCGCATTCTCGAACCTGCCGAAGGTCGTCAGGAGGCTGCTGGATGAATCGTCGAAGTATGTGCGCATAAGGCACCTGCTGATGGACAGAGGCTTTTCAACAGTGGAAATCAGGCACATGCTGACAGGCATGGGCATCAGCTGCCTGATGCCTGTGAAGACGGATGACAGAATAGAGCGGGAGGTGAAGGCGGCACACGGCCTGCGTTTCAGGCATATCGAATGGACGACGGCATACAGGCGCATAACAGATACAACGACGCTCATCATTATCGACAGCAGTGAAGTGGTGCCAAAAAAGAGTAAACCGGGATCGGAACAGATGTTCTGGCTCTATGTCACTAACATGCCGGTGACAGACGGCAATATCGTCGATCTATGCCGTTACTACGACGCACGCTGGGGGATAGAGACGGGCTACAGGATCGATGATCATGAGTTCACAGGCATGACAACATCGCACAGCGATGCCATACGCATCTTCTATCTCCTCCTCTCCGTCATACTCAGGAACATATGGACGCTCCTGAAGGCTGTGCAGACAGAGAAGGGCATGAGTGGGATGAGGGCATACGAATTCGCAGAAGAGCTGAAGAAGGAGGTATTCATGGCATACATCTCTTCCTGATATGCCATTCACAATGATCCGTGAAACGGTCCATGACCGCATAATGCACGAATCAGACGGCTGAACTCCGTTGCATGATGCAACCGTTCAGCCCATGCTTCACATTGTTCATGCTGAAGCATGTTCTGAAATCTGCGAAGTCACGGGCATCATCATGCTCCGGCCCGTTGCGGCACCCGATATGCGGGACTACTGTACGTCTATGCCTATGCTTTTTATCTCTGCTCTCCTAATCCTGAATTCCTGATCCAGCGTAATTAATGTGTCAGCGCCTGTTTCAGAACAGGCAGCCAGATGCAGAAGATCCAGTGTTCTCATTCTGATCGCGAACGAAATCTCCGCCGCTCTCTGGAACACCCTGTCCATGTCAACCCTCTTCAGCTCAAATCCCAGTCTGTCCATGTACTGCACGTATGCTTCAATCTCTTCTTCACGCAAGCTGGTTGTCCTCGCCATCACGGATTTCATTTCAAGGAGTGTAACCATCGATATTGCCATTTCCTTTGATTCACGAGTCAGCCGCAACGCAATATCGTGATTTGAGTCTGCAGGATTGATGAGTGAAAGAACTACGTTCGTGTCAATATAGTCCAATTCACTCTCTCTCCTTCATCGACAGCGCTGAGAGGTCTGCGGGAAGCTCCGGAAAGCCCTTCTCCTGCCAGCCTGAGAGCAGCCTCTCTGCCTTCTCCCTCCTCTCCACTTCCCCGCGCGCAACTCCCAGGCTTTTGAGCATTATGAACCTGACAGCCTCGGCGCTGTTGCCTGCGAGATTGTATTTGATCAGTTTCTTGATAAGCAGAGACGTGCTCTCGTCTACTCTCATAGCGATTACGGATGTTTTCATCAGTTAACATATGATTTCATATGTATATAATACTTGAGGCACTTTGGGTCAAAATCAAGTGCCGATTCTTTTAACAACCGCCAGCTCTGGCTCATTGTATGTGAGGCAGCATCACCGCCGGTATTTAGGGTTGCAGTGCATTTCCTTCATTGCACTTGGTGCCTGCTACC
>JAKABN010000233.1 GCA_021796895.1 Thermoplasmata archaeon
CGGATAGAAGTAATATGAGACGCCGAGATTTCCGTGTACCAGGCCGTTAAGATATCCGGTATATTGCTGCCACAATGTGCCTGTCAGGTTAAATTCACGCTCGAGCAGTTTGACTTTTCCAGGAGGGAGGTACTTGTATCTTGAAAGCAAAATCGTAATTGCCGGATTTCCGGGTATCAGCCTGGGCAACAGAAAATTGAATGTTATTGCAATATAGAGTGTGATTGCCATGTAAATTATTTTTCGAAGAATATATCTGAACGTTATCATTCAATCGCCTTCGAATACCCACAGCCTGTCTTATAATGAAATGTGGAAAAGGTTTGAACGGACAAAGAGATCAGTTCTCTTCAGTCTGACCTGCTCAGTCTTCCTTCTTCTTGCGTCCGCGCTGCATGTACAGTGCCGCGCCCGCCGCCACCGCTATGATCACAACGACCACACCGGCAATGATATACACTGTGCCGGAGCTGACTGAAGAAGTCGTTGTCGTAGTCTTGCTGGCCGGTCCCACAGAGAGGAGGTTAAGCGCGTTGAGCGGTGAGACGTGTGTATTGAAGCCGCCGAGGACGTTGTGATTGAAGGTGTAGTAGTTGCCCGTGTCTCCAATCAGTATGTTGGGCAACTGCTGTGCAACTATGGCCTGAGCCTGGAAGAGATAATTCATCTCTGCCGTCGGGTTACCCGACTGGTTGCCGGCCGAGTTCACGAGCTGATTGTACTGGGGGTAGTTCCAGTGCTCAATCCAGCCGTTCCAGAAGGAGTTGGACGCGTAGAGGTCCCAGAGTATGTAGTACGGGTCAGGGTACGATGGAACGAAGCCGAAGTAGCTCATGACACTCGATGCCTTGGAAACATTCGGCTGGAACATCTCGCCGCCCCATGTGCTGAATGGTGTGACTGAGTAAGTGACCTGAAAACCGACTGCCGCCAGATCCTGCTGTATCATTGATGATGCAGCAATCCAGTCAGATATGGGAGGTTCCGTTATTGCCAAAGTAACTGTCGAATTGTTCTTATAGGCCCAGAAACCACCCTGAAGGTGTAATCCCGCTGCTTCAAAGGACTGTGTTGCGAGAGTTGTGTTGTAGTGGTAGTATGGAAGGTTGGGTGCCCACCACGATGTATTGATCCAGCTCTCGCCGCCGTATGAACCCTGACCTCCAAGACCGTCTTCAGCTTTCTTCATTATCTGTGCCTTGTTTATCGAATAGGCGAGTCCCTGTCTGAAGCTCGTGCTGTTGAAGGGAGCAACATGGTCGTTTATCCACAGATAGAACGCCCAGGGCTGCTTGTAGAATACATTCGTGAACTGAGAAGATGCATTCAATGCAAGGTAGTCGCTCAGTGACGGGTACTCCACATTTATTGAACCGGTCTGAAGTGCAAGCGTCATGCTCGAGGTCGATTTGAAAGGAACAATGACGAGCTGACTGAGGTGTGGTGTGCCAATCCAGAAGTGCGTATTTGCGGTGAACGTCACACCGCCGCTGTTGATGGTGCTCAATATGAACGCTCCTGCGGCAAGCTCATGCCCGACGTTCATATTTGTGTAGCTGCCAACGGCGCTGGCGTTGTGCACATAGTTGTGCCAGGCATACGGAATGATTGTCTGTCCCGCGAGATACCTGAACATCATGACTGTGTTCGTGTTGACTGTGAACTGGACAGTGTAAGTGCTCAGTGCGGTCACATTGACCAGATACGGGTCAACATTGTATGCGTCAAGGCTGCTGTTGGCCATAATAACCTGGAACGTGTAAACTACATCCTGTGCAGTTATGCTCCCCGCAGCCGTAGTTCCATTCATCCACACCGCGTTATGGACAAGATTGAAAGTCAGCGTCTTGCCTCCATTCGATATGGCGTAGTTGCTGGCGAGCCATGGCAGAATCGTGCCATTCGAGAGTTCAAGCATCATCGAAGTAGAATACATTACTCCGGTAACCTGGCTCTCCAGGTTGGTTGCAGTCAACGGATTCAGGTCCGTCACGGGCGTTGCTATGGGCGTTCCCCATATGTACGTCCCCGACGGTCCGGATGCATGAGCGGCCGATGGCAATACCACGGCAAGTCCGCTAATCATCACGGCACACATTACCAAGACAGAAATTACCACTCTTTTTGTTATCAAACTAGTCTACCCCCGCAATTCGATGCAGTTGGTCTGTAGGCTGTAATCGAAACAGCTATATAAAAGGTGCATAAACGACTCCACAATTCTGCCCGCTGTGCCTTATCGTTCTCCCAGTGTGCTTATGAGCAGGTTGGAGCATCAAACTCATCGGTGACGGGTTCTTCGATTTCAATAGCGGCAGTGCGTGATCCGTTGAAACATTAATCCCGATACTGAGCTTGTGCTGTAACGTTCTGCGAACGTTTTATAACAAACCAGAGCTCTTTGCCACAAATGGGACGTACCAGGGGCGTGACCATGGAGGGCAAGAATTTTGACGGAAGATATGTCAGTGCAGCACTGCTGTCGCTCCTGCTTGTAATGCTGTTCGTGCTGCCTTCACAACCCTACATGGCTCTGAGCTCGGGTTACGGTTTTGAAACTGGCGGTATCGCCGGCACAGGAACTTCCGTTCCGGCGGTTTTGTCTGTCCGATCGGCAATCTTTGATTACAATTCCTCACTGGCGCTCAAATACGCATATATGATACACTCAAAATACTACCATACG
>JAKABN010000037.1 GCA_021796895.1 Thermoplasmata archaeon
TCACATTCTCCATCCAGCCGCGTGTGAGGAAGAACTACCTGAGGACAAGAAGGGCGATTGCACGCATTACCGGAAACCTGGCGGAAGACATCGGAGCGATAAGGGCGATAAAGAGTTTCAACATTGAAGACAAGGTCTCCGGGAAATTCAGGGACCTCAACACTGAAAACTATGAGGCAAACATGAAAGCCGGCAGGCTTTCCTCGTCCTACAGTGCTGTCATAAGAGTCATAGAAGCTCTGGGCATAAGCATAGTTCTGTTTGAAGGCGGCCTTGAAACGCTGTACGGTGTCATATCCCTGGGCATACTTGTTTCATTCGTCTTTTACGTCCAGGGATTCTTCAATCCGGTGGTGCAACTGTCACAGACATACAATGCATATCAATCCGCGATGGTTGGTCTAACGAGGATATACGGCATCGTTGACGCCGAAAAAGAACCTCAACCCGCTAATCAGGTCCGGATAGATTCATTCAAAGACAGTATAGCACTCAAGGATGTCACATTCTCCTACGGAGAGGGCAACGCACTTAACAGAGTGAACCTTAATATCAGGAAGGGGGAAAAGATAGGGATCGTGGGGCACACAGGTGCAGGGAAGACTACCATTTCAAATCTTATACTGAAGTTCTACCATCCGACGGATGGCGTTATACAGATCGACGGGAAGAACCTCGAGGAAGTGCAGACTGCATCCTACCGCAGGCTCATTGCCTCCGTGCTGCAGGATCCGTTCATGTTCAGGGGCACCGTTCTTGAGAACATACGCTTCTCCAGTCCTGATGCAACCAGGGAGCAGATCATTGAATGCATAGAGCGATTCGGTCTTGGCGCCATTTTCAAGAGGATGCCTGATGGAATCGATACGGAGATCGGAGAAATGGGAAGGAATCTTTCCGAGGGACAGAGACAGGCCATATCGATACTCAGGGCTTTCATACGCGATCCTGATATCCTCGTTCTGGATGAACCGACCTCACAGATTGATCCGCAGTCCGAACGGGCAATAATAAACGCTCTGGAAAGATTCCTCAAAGACAGGACGCTGATACTGATCACCCACAGATTCTCTCTCATCCGTCTCGTCGACAGTGTCGTAGTACTGGATCATGGCAGCGTCGTGGAGGAGGGTGACGTGCCGACACTGCTGGAAGGCAGCGGCAAGTTCTCACAGCTTTATGAATACCAGAGGCAGGACTACGAACTGATGTGAGCATTTGCAGGAACCGAAGTGTGAATCGGTTATCAGTTCCCTGGAAGTCATTCCAGATGTCGACTATTCTCTTTTTGTTTGAGAATGAATCGAATTGTGCCCATCGTGATATAGAAAATTTCAGGCTTCCGGCAACGTGACGGCAAGAGAGTCCATCAGAAATCATGGACTGCCGAAGTGTCATTCAGAGAGGAATCTGCAGCAGTCAGATACCGTTACAGCATGTGTTTCTTTACAGCGTGTAGCACGGGAACCAGCCTGTCGATATCCGAACCTTCGACGACGTTATACCTGACCTTATTGCCCGTATCAACCCTGAATGAAATGGCACCGGCTGCCGCATATTTCATAGGCCCGAGGATCTTCAGGTAGTCCACTTGCGTAAGTGAGTTCCTGTCAATCCAGAAATCGTTCGGGAAGTGGTCAGAGGAACCGCCTGTCTTGAGTTCCTCAACCCTTTTCTGTGCCATATCCTGTATGGTTCTTCTCTTCAGCATATCATTCCACATATCCTGCGATCCTCCCCCCAGTAAAAGTCCCTGGCCAGGAAGAGGACAGGTGAGAAACACAACTCTCTGATTTGTAACAATAATGGTATTTTCGGTATATCTTTCAACAGAGACACTGCTTGTGCCCGAGCTGCTTGTCTGGAGCCTGTAGACTGGAGAAGCATACGTGATAATCTCCTCCCCTTTTTGAAGCTGTACGGCTGAGTTCCCAAAGACATTCGTTCCCGCTACCGTGCTGACTGCCTTATCGCCGTACTTCTTTTCCAGCTGTTCAGTGTAGTAATTGGATGGGTTGTTGAGGTCAACTCGACTCACTGCTCTGTTCTGATAAAGTATCAGACCGAGAAAAATAAGTGGTAGTATCGTGAAAAATACCCCGATATATATTGGAACACCTTTTGTAACAGCCATACTGAAGACTATCAAGAGGACTATGAACATACAAAGGAGGAAAACGACAGCGCGCCGGTTAGAAATACGCGTCCTGGATAAGGTCACCGGTGCAATACCACCAGGACCAAGTGTGCTATCCACTTCATTCGCGATCCGTCCCGTCAGTGTGCTGTTCAGAGAGTTTCCGCATGAAGGGCAGTCGGATAGTCCTTCAGCACAGCTGGTGCCGCATTTGGGGCATTCCATGCACCTGTGATTCAATTCCACTTTAACTATTCACTGTATGCGTGGCAATAACAGGGTTCACTTTGGCTGCGATCATCACCACTGATAGAATCGGTTCCGGCCAATGTGAAACTGATATGTTTATGGAATAACAGTGACCACGGCAATAGCTGAGGGCAACCTTGGCAAGTCGCGGGAAGTGTTGCGAACGTGCCAGATTTGTGTGGCGATTGTGGCCAGCCATTACTCAATTGAGATTTCATGTGGATATTGCTGTTTTCTCATGACAAATCGGCCCACAGTGATCGCTTAGGGAGTCGTCGGTATACTTGTCTAACTTATTTGGATACCGGCAATTATCCTGAAGGGTGGAATGGTCTCCGGATTCTGATGGAGTTATTCCACTATTCAGCAATATTCACATTTAATTGTCCTGCAGGATAGTTACGAAAAGATTTGCAATTCAGTCCTCATTGTCTATCATGTGCAATAGTATTTTTTCCATACTGTTGCAGCCCGGCTCCGTATTTTCCGACAGCGCAGGGAGTCAGTTCAGAGAGTTTTTCTGCAAGACAACTTCCAGTCTTCCATGCACGAATCACACGTTCCTGTTTATCTGTCTGAGAGTCAGCCAGCCCGCACATCGACTTACCAGTTCAGTTATGATCGTCAAACTTGTCTGGGAATTGTGTCAGCATACTTTGAATTTTTCCATTTTTCCCAGTCGAAGAATATACCACGCCATGGATCTCCGGACGGAAAAGCAATTCCATTTCTGATGGAAAACCGCTTCTTCAGCAGGTCTGATTCAATAGTGTCCTCCGGCCAGTAGCCACTCATCTTCTCCAGTTCCTTCTCGTGCGACAGCGCTTCCCTCTGCGTCCACTTTCTGTCCGCATCCACCAGTCGAAGGGCGTCGGGTCCGATAACGGATCTCACTACTTCAAGGCGCAGATGTTACGTCATCGCGACTGGCCATAGGTTAACGCCAAGCGGCGAACCGACACAGCTCTTACCGAACATGGGCATCGGTTCTTCAGTGTTCTTAAAGGAGACTGCATTCATTCCGGTTAAACCAGCAATGGCTGTGAAGAGATTAATGCGGCTGCGGAAACAGCAAGAGAAGTGCTCAGGTGAGGCGGTGTCGCCGAGACAGTCCACCCGAAGGCGATGTGGGAGGAACATCGGAGCAAGACTGTGCGAGGGCGCATTTGGTGTGCCGATACTTTCAGTCTGGCTGCATAGTAATCGTGCTGGGAGATGCCATCGGTAACCATCCTAGTTTATGCCATGTTACAGAATGGTTCTGGCCATTATTGCAATCTAGATTAATATAAATATGCGTATTCGAGATACCGGCGATATGTCTGGTAAGACTTTTGCTCTTAGTATAGCTGTTGCACTCCTTCTGGTGATCTCCGGCGCGTTTGCTTTCGCAGTAACCGCGGTTCACCAGTCTGGTGCAAAATCAAACACTACTGTATATTCACAGTTCGGCAGCGGCATTTCCGGTACTGGCGTGAAAACTGGATCTGCTGCTTCATTGTTAGGTACACCGGGCCAGGGTTCGGCATCCGGCGCCGGGCAGTTTCCTAATTCCACTGCCGCAGCTTCCCCGTTTATAAACGCGGCTAAGAATGCCGGCGTACCGCTTCAGTATGTCTATGTGCCAGCCCCGAAGAAGGCGCCGATCATGAATGGCAACGTAGTTATGCCGGGATATGCACAGGGACCGGCACCGTTCGGCATCGGCGCATATGGTATACGGAACGTTTCAGGGACACTCCAACCGTTTATGTATACGACAACAGAATTCAATTCAAGCTTCAATGCGACACAGCTGAATGCGTTTGACGTTAATTCATTCGATCCCAACGGCGTATCGGTACAGCTCAATGCGGTGCTGACCGGAACTACGGTTGAGGGTGTAACAGGCTACACCTACTGGACTCAGAACGTGATGTTCTATGACAGCTATGCACATCAGTTCGAAATGTTGGACAATATATGGAATTTCAGCTCTTCCGGCGCAACCATGCCTTCATCCACGATATACAGCCACACTGCGACACTGTTTCCGTACCGGTACGCTTATATCGGTGTCGGGCCGGTAATAAACAACGTGAGCACGCCGTTTGTAGGGAATCTGTCGATGCAATCCGCAGTGGTCGGCGGAAGGAGCACAGTATTTTTCAATTACACAATTACATTCACAAACCACAGTACAGGTAAAACCCAGACAATGGGCGGCGTCTTCGACGAAGTGCAGTTCAATTCGCTGAACGGGGTACTCGGATATACTGCGCCCCTGCCGCTTTACAGGGTCGACGGCGGAAACGTTACGCCGACCGGCTACGTACCCTATGATGCAGAGGTGGGCATCATCGGCCCCGGTGGTGGAAGTCAGATTAATATACAGTCAATAAGCGGAACGCTCAGTCTGGATTACAAGAATGCTGCAGGCAAGATGGTAAACGTTCCAAGCGCCTACAACGTGGGCTCGGAAACAGGCGAAACTTCGACAGGAATAGCTGAAGCGTGGCAGCCCTCAGGAGCGGTAACGCTTTCCCCGGGTCCGTCGCTTGTTTACGGCATGTGGAATATTACGCCATTCCGCGGCGTGACACATTACACCGGAACAATCAGCCCTGCAAATGCGTTCATGTTCGTGAGTCCAGGCAGTTCGCTTTCTCTCGGGCAGTATGGGTATGTGACAACGTCAACTGGCGGGCAGTACAGTTTCTGGCTGCCCACAGGCATGTACTCGCAGGGAGTGATGATGAGCTACCACAACCCTGAATACGGCGCACTTTCCGCGTCCGAAAATATCGTTCTCACTCTTAACTCATCGATGGGCGTCTACACGCCGCTGTACGCAATGGGCAACGCGGAAGCTGCAAATATTTCACTCTCCGGCAAGGGCACGCTTGCCAGCCCCTATCTTGCATACAACAACCAGCCTGGTTACATCAGCCCGTATTTCGGAATGATGAATGACTACGGCTTCCCCGTATTTTCAGGCATACAGATAGTGGACACCAGTGCCTATATTGACTTCAACAATTCCCCGTCATTCAGCATAATGTACGAACAGCCACAGACGTCTCTTTATCTCGGTCTGCTGTACTTCGTTCCCGCTGTCAACAATCTCGGCTATGTGTTCTACAACACATCCAATCTTTCAGTATACGGTGCGAAACTCGTAACGGGTACGATACCCGCCGACGCTGCAGCGGGCTTCTACGGTGCAAATATGATGATGTGGAACTCAACGCACGACCTTATTGCCAACTCAACCTTCGTAGGCACTCCTTTCCTGCCAGCGCAGTTCTCCATTCTCATCTATAATCCAGGCACAACGAACGGCACGAACGTGCTGTTCGGCAACCACTTCTTTGACAGTTCTAAAAGTATTGGTCTTAGCATTGCCAGCTCGGGAAACCGGATATTCAACAACTATTTTGCTGACAGGCTTTCCGACGTATATCAGTTCCCGTCCAATCTTTACGCAGGACTGAACACAGGAGCCGCTATTCTCTACAATGACACATGGAATGTAACACCGGTGGCGGCAAGCACATTCGTTTACCTCTTCAACGGCTACAACCTTGAGGGCAACATCGTTGGAAACTCAACAATGGGAGGGAATTTCTGGAATGTGTACGTACCGGGCGTCAGCGCACTGCCGTTCAATGACAGCGGCGCAATATTTGTTGGCGGAGACCACGCACCCGTGACCTATTCCGGGGCATCGTATGCACCATACGTCCCTCTGATTTTCGTCGAGACAGGACTCGAAAGCGGCCAGTCTTGGTCCGTCAATCTTTCAGATTATGTCCAGACCACTACATCCGATATGATGGTATTCTATGCGCTTCCAAACGCATACTACAATTACACTGTGCAGAGCATACCGGGTTACCTTGACTTCTTCGCAAACCCCGGTTCCGCATATGTGTCCGGGAGTGGTGCAAATGTTGTAAGTCTGCTATATCTGCCCTATTACACGATAACGGTGAGGGAAATTGGCCTGCCCCAGGGATACAGCTGGGAAGGAGATATACTCGCGTATAACCTTGGGTCTTTCATCCCAATCATCGGCAATACGAGCAGCACCAGCGTGACAACATTCGAATGGGTGCCCGGCATATGGTTCATAGGTGTTTCGCCGATTGGCAATTACTACAACTTCCCGGAGTACGACTCCTATTCATACAACATCACCATTGTTCCGCTCTTCAGCAACATATCCGTGACAATGGGCATGTCCCCGATATACAATAATTTCACGTTCACGCCGGTAAACATCGCACCCGGCACGCCGTGGAGCGTGACAGTCTGGTTATTACTGCACGGAGGAGCTCACGGAACAGAAGTCCTGGTAGGCACATTCTCGTCGACGAACACTAATCTGACTGTTCCGCTCATTGAGGCTCAGTACGCTTACAGCTTCAGTTCAGGCAGCTACTATAAGGAAGGGAGCAATCCTTCCGGGTTCGAATTTGCACCTTTCTACTTCCCGGGCATTTCATTCAATGTCTACACGGGATATTCAGTGACCTTTGATGTGAGCAACCTGCCTTCCGGAACTCAGTGGAATCTGGAAGCATATGCATTCACTGTCTATTTCGATCAGACAGTGACCACTTCCGCGAGCAGTGTCACCATCACGGTTCCTGCGGGCGGATTGAACTTCCTGATCACGCCGGCTAACAGCTCTTACCAGTCGTACAGCAACAATGTCCTCGTTAACGCTCCTACGACAGTCAATGTTGCGATGGAGCTGAATCCCAATGCGCAGGTGACGGTGACATTCAGCGAAAGCGGCCTGTCTTCCGGTGTATCGTGGCAGGTCACATTCAACGGTCAGACGCATTCATCGACGTCATCCACGATCTCCTTCACAGCTACGCCGGGGACATACTACTACCGGGCATATTCCAACGGGAGCACATCTCCCCAGAGTTCGGGCTCGCTTAATGTGCAGCAATCCATGGGTGTGGATATATCGTTCTATGCGTCACCTGCACACACGTCGGCCACGACAAACTCTGCCTCCTCTGCACTGATTGACGGTGGTCTCCTGATTCTGGGACTTGTAGTCGGTGCAATTGTTGCTTATGCAGTCATAAAATACGAAGCATCCCGGAAGAAGGGCAAAGGAAACCAGTGACAACCTGCCTGGAACAGACTGAGCCACAAACCTTTTTCAACTAAATCTCTTATCTTCTTTTATCGATGTGCCGATTGAGTCGTACCTTCCGCATGCACAGCGCGCCGCAGTTCAATCCAGATTCGTGTCTTGTGTTTTGGCTATTCAGAATTAAATAACTCTAAATTTGAGTACATGCTAGTGCCACGTGTGAAAAGATGGTAAGCAGAGGTGTGGAAATCGGGATTCATCTGTCTCCCGATCTTGCGGATGAAGGATTTGTTGCTCTAGCACTTGGAAATCTTGCTGCATTTAAACTGGCATCGGAGAAAAAGGATAAACTGCAGTGGCAGGTACTGAGGATTACCGGCGGTGATTCACATCACTTCAGACTGGTAGTGAGGCATCCGGAAAAGATGGTGGAAATGGGCATTCGCAAGAAACTGGAAGGATATATGACGGATTTGTCAATGTACTCGGAATCAAAGCTGAAAGCGGCGTTTGACGATGCGACAAAGAACGGCCTGAAGGCGGTGCCACTGCGAACCATTCCTGAAGATCTGGACTTGTGGAGCGATAATTTCTGGAACTGGCTTGGCTGAAGGATCACAGTCTTCGTTATTCCATGCATATAAATGAATAAAGATGCTGATGATTTGAAAATCAAGTGTGCAAAATATACCGGTATTCGCCATTCTTTGTGTCATGGGATGAGCGCTTCAGCACGGCAGTTTTGACTTCTGCAATTTCAGTGGCGACGGGTTCGTTGGCACCTCCAGGCTCGAAGTCCTTAACGTGATATGCTCAGCGCCGGGTACGAATCAAACTTCGGGCCCTGCTCGCTTCTCGCTTTGTCCGCGCGGGGAGAATCTTCTTTACCACGACCCACCGCCGCATTGCGATCTTGCGCGTCTTCTCAAACATGCCCAGGGTACCGCTGCACAGGAATGAAGAGGAGACCTTCTCGCCAGCGTAGTCCTCGGGGTAGCCCTAGACCGTTCCGCCGCCGAGCTGAGCGATATATCGAAGCGCCTCGCGGAGGGCGAGCGTAGCAACGCCCTCCCCCCTGCGTTCCCGGTCGATAAAGAAGCATGTGATGCGCCAGTCGGGAAGCTTATGCAGTCCTTCCTCATAGGTCTTCTTGCTCCTGATATTGGGTAGTTCCGCTGTCGAGCCGAACTGGCACCAGCCGACCGCGTTCCGGCCATCAAAGACTAGCGCGGCGTGCGCGCGGCCTTCCCGCACTCGCGCCTCTTTCATCGCCCGGTACGCCGCCGCGCCACGCTTCCCTTCCCCGGCTCGAGATGAAACGCGATGCACCAGCATCCACCGAATATCCCATTGTGTTTTTCCACGAGGCGGGCAAAGGCAGGCCACGTTGAGGACGACAATGGTTTTGTCGTGAGTGACATGGCCGGTTACCTGTTGTGGGGGTAATGGCTGACATGCTCAATAATTCTTCGCGGAGTGGGGGGGGGCTGCGGTTGGACCATGCGCGGGTGCGGCAAGGTGGCTACATGCTCACTCGAGAATCTTATGTTCCCCGACTTCTGATCACTGAGACGAAGGTGGAAAGTGCCGCGTCGAACGTCTCAGGGACGGAGAGGTTCAGGAGGTGATCCGCGCCGGGAACGAGCTGCACGCTGGCGCCCGCGATACCCCGGGCGAGAAAATTCGCGCAATGGGGCATCGCGGGATTGTCGCGGTCCCCGACCAGAATCCGGGTGGGAACGCGGATTTCCTTCAGCCGGGCGGCAGCGGGCTCACCATCACGCCGTTCGTGTTGGCCGGAACGCTCCTCAAAAACCTCCTTCGCATTGTCTCGGACCATGACTCTGAAGAGGTCGAGCGCGCTTCCCGTGAGTGCCGAAGCCCAGAGCTGCCGCAGGTGCTCGGTAGCCTCCTCGAGATTTCCGGCGGCCCATGCATCCGCGGCTGCCTTGGAGAACCGCTCGTCCCGTTCAAACGTGGACTTCCCGCCAGGTACGTGATCGTAGTCCATTCCGGAATAGCCGGGGGCGATGAGCAAGAGTCCACCCACCTTGTCGGGCTGCGCGATGGTCAGGTCGAGCGCGATCTTCCCGCCGATACTGGGGCCCACGATCAACGGCCGTTCCATGCGTAAATGGTCGATTAGTGCTATCAGATCGTTGACAGGGTAGAAATCTGAAGTCGCCGGGTCAGAACCACCGTATCCACGCAGGTCGTAACGCACGACTCTATGGTTGCGCGCCAGGAGGGGAAATTCACGGTTCCACATGTGCCGGTCCGCGATGCCTTCGTGAAGGAGCACAATAGGTGAACCGCTCCCCTCGACCTCGTAGGCTATCTTCCCGCCGAATACGTCCAATGTCTGTGATGCGCGCGCAGTTGCCATCTGTGAAACTTTAATGCAGATATTGTGCAAATACTTTGTCTCGAAACCTGTGGCGGACAGGCATGTAACAGGTCAGCCCTGGAGCGCACGCTTAAGATTATACGAATGTTCGGCATATCCATCCCCGGTAAACGCGTATAGCGTAGGCGGGAGAAAGCAATGAGCCGAAAGATTACTGTCAACCTCTACATGACTTTGGACGGGTACGCTGAGTTTCCACCATATCCCGGGTCGGACGCTCCTTCGGCAGAACCGGGCGAAGTATTCCTTGACATGTGGATACGCCGATACGAATCGGTAGACACAGTCGTCTTCGGCCGACGGTCTTTCGAGGATCACGCAAACTTTCACTCTGAAGCTGCCCGCAAGCCCTCCGATCCGAAGTTCCTGTTCGAGTTTTCACGCTGGCTAGATCGATGCAACAAGATTGTTCTGTCACATCACATGAAGAAATCTGAATGGCAGAATTCCACGATCATGAGCGGCAATCTGGAGGAGATAGTTTCACGTCTCAGGTCGACACCAGGTCGCGACATTATTGTCGATGGCGGTCCTTCACTCGTGCAGGAGTTCATTCAGCGCGGTTTGGCCGACGACTACCTGATCGCGATTTGGCCAGTACTCCTCGGGCGTGGGAAATCCTACTGGGGCTCCATGCTGAATCAGCAGACACTGAAGCTGCTATCCGTCAAAACTCTGCCGTACGGCGAGTTGCTGCTCCATTACGAAACGGTGCGTTAAGTCAGGAGATAAGACTCCTCCTCCAGTGGCAGGTGAAGTTGCCATTGCTTCTGGCCAGAGTGCTGGAATGAGCTTTCGAGCCTATTGATACTCACTGACGACTTAACTCGATGGTGCTAACTACCGTATTCTTTATAGATAGGTTATCATATGCTATCATAAGATAACAAATGAAAACATCAGTGATAGGGATACGGATCGATGCAGTAACATCTTCCTTGATAGATCGCATAATTAAGTATAAACTGGCCAATTCAAAAGCAGATGCAATTAGATTCATCATGCTCAATGGAATGAAAGGTGCCACTGGCATCGTGGAAAGAAAGGAAGCGGCTGAAAAGATATTGAGTTCCTGGCACAAGAAGGGGTTTCCCCGACTCCCAAAGGATCTTTCAAAGATGGCGTTGAAGGAGAGGGAGTGATGGATTACATAGACACAAGTGTTATCCTCTCACGCATCAACCCGAATGACGCAAACCATCCATCAGGAATGCGGCTAATCGAACAGTCTAAGGACATGGTGGTTTCCGCGATTACGCTTATTGAGATGAAATCGGTATTTTCGAGAACCACAAAGCTGACAGAAGAGGAAATAGAAGCCTACCTGCGACATGTGTATGAGATTGCCATTGAATATAAGATTGCGGACTTGAACCGGGTTTTCGCACGGGCATTAGAGATATCTTTCAGCTTGAAGATGAAAACACTCGACGTATTGCATTTGGCGGCATGTCTCGAAATAGGAGCTGAGGTCTTTGTCTCCCTCGATCAAGAATTTGAATCACGGGCACGTGAAATCAGCAACCTGGGTATCACTGTCAGAACATCACGAGACATTGATTTGTGATTGCGAAAGAATACAGTAAGCAATTGCACAGACACGACTTCGACTTCAAGTTTCGGCGGACGATAGACAGGAAGTTCAGAAACGAGATGCTGGCAGTGCGCTCAGTGCTCGATGCAGAAAGCGTCGTCTTCCTGGGACAATTTGGTGTAGGCAGTGTTTCGCACCGCCCTGATATCGTTAACTTCAGGGGAGAATCGTGCCGGTTGACTGAGAAGAAGTCATGACATTTATGCGCAAAGGAGGAAGAGTGAGAGTTCGAACACGTGTCGAGAATGAGATAATTAGAGTCTACACGATTTCAGCGTTTGGATGTTGAGCCTGCTTACCCCTTCTATTGACCGGGTCGTCAGTCTAACCAGCCTGAGTAAGGCGGTTTGATGTCAGGCCCCAAAACAGGCATAAAAGCTCACTTTCCAATGTAATGTCGCACATCTTGTGCTGGTTTAACGAATGTTTCAATGACGGCTGGAAACAAAAATTAAGTGACTTGCGACTACCTCCATATGGTCCTGAGCTGTTTGACTGCGGCGAAAGACGGATCGTTAGATATTAATGGCAATCCGCGACTCATTGCATCTGCGGCAATCATTCTATCATGCAATTCTGAAATATTCAGGCCCAGGAAAGTTTTCCATGCCTCTAACGAAAGTGGCGACAGAGTGATGTAAGCCGCACTTCTCAATTGATCCAGCACCTCTCCTGCGAGACTCACTGGATCGGATATTCGAACCCGCCCACGAAGCGTAATGTACAGAAACTCGCCAAGGGCTATTTCAGGGAGGAATATCATAGCTCTTCCACGTTCCGCCTCTTTGAACGCCCTATTGGCGGCAGGAGGAAGGCTATCCTCAAGATAGCGAACCAAACCAACTGTGTCGGCTACGAAATCAGTCACAGAATCCATTCCTTTCTGAGTTTGCGAAGCTGTTCCTCAAACTCATCCGAGTCAATCTTTCCCTTCAGGAGTCCTTTAAGGCTGGTACGGCCGTGCTTTATCAATATGCCTTCACCGGAGTCAAGCAGTACTGCCGTTTCTCCTTCATTCAGATGATATTTCTCGCGCAGTTCCTTCGGTAGAGTCACTTGGCCTTTCGAACTGATCGTCACCGCTTTTGACATGAATATGGCGAAGTGTTTGAAGCTCAAATACTTTGCTTTACTTTAAGTAAAGAAAGAGAGCATGATGTTTTACATGACGTGATTGGAGTATTCAGGTTGTGATGCAGTGTACAGCACGTACTGAACAGCACCTCGGAACCTCGGCCGATTATGTTTATATGCAGGGTTTGCCAATTTACCAATTGGTAAACCCTTGGAATTGAGTAAATATCTCCCAGCTTATGAATTTCAGATTTAGCAGTCATTGAAAGACAAACTCCCTGAGTTGTTAGGTGGCCTAAGAATAAACAAGATTGCCGTTCAAGGGTCAATGAACAGGTTTGCTGCTGACATGATAGCCGATGTTTCGGTTGGGAGGACAAAGCGCACCCCGGTGATCGAAATAAAATCCATTAGCGAACCCAGAAATGCGCAGAGAGTGATTTTCCAATTGCACGAAGCTGTTATTCGCATTGTCAACGCTTATCCCGTCTTTGCATCCTCGTATGTAACGGAATCAACACGAGATTTGTGCAAGGCTGCAGGGATGGGGTACATTGACCTGGCAGGCAACATCTATCTTCGCTTTGCAAATGTCATAATCGATAAAATCTCTCCCACCTCTCCAGAGCGTGAGCGCAGGGATTCCATTGAAGCAAAGCGGAGCACAGGTCCGCCGAGCCGGAGTTGAACTTGAACAGACTTTCATGTCGGGGGAGTGCTGAAAGTCTCGCTGAAACCGAAAAGGTCCCTGTAAAACACGACAGATGTCTCCATGTCATTTACACACAGATTCACTTGCAGATCTCTAAACATCAATCCCCAAACCGTCAGCGATGAATTAAAGATTTCTGAACGGTGCTGTGGACACGGAAGTTGGGCAGCTGGCAAATTCTGGGCCAGCACCTACAGACGGGAATCGCTGTCTGTTTGCTTTTCCACTATTGATTTTCAACACAAGACAGTTTCATGCCTGCCAACATGTGATGTTTTTGTCTCATCTTCGTCTGTCACGACAATGACTTTCTCACTCGCTTCTACTGAGTACAGTGCTTTGCCTTGTTTTCTTTCAGTTAATGCTTTTCCCTGAGGCGCTGGGAGAAACCAGTCATATAACCTCCGACGTAGCCCGCAGTTATTGCGCAGGCAAAAGGTATACTGGCCGCGAGTATGAGATCTAGGTTCTGGGACATTGTGAGACTGGGAAAATCGATGTATCTGAAACCTGAAATCAAAATGAACCCAAGGAAAGAGCCTAAATATGCTGCTAATGCCGTAAGGACTAAAAGAACGGGAAACTGTTGGTTGCCTAAAATAAGCTTGCCTACAACATATGACAGCACAAATACAATGACTGTTCCCAGCAGAAAATCCACGTTGGTAATCGTGGCGACGACCATCAAATTCTGGTAGATTGTTCTATACGTATGTCCGGTTGCCTTTAAGGCTATATTCCTCCACGCCGAAATTGTGGTGCTCAAAACGAACGGAATAAGGAAGTCTAATGCATATCCTAATACATTGTGGTCGGCTCGTTTTGTCACTGCGCTAGACATGATTCCAACGGCCTGGAATATTTCAAACAGGTATTAAAACGTAATTTCGTCATCAGTATCTACGAATCTTCATAAAAATAGTTAACTGCACCTAAATTGAGTGTCTTATACACTCATAGGAGTAGTGCCACGAATCCTGTAATATGCCATTGTATTTTGAATCATGCTCTTGTCGTAAAGTAGCAAATATTTGTCAATTTGACACCTTTCAGGATGATTGGTCGTGTGCTATGGAGCCAATTGTGATCTGGCTGTCACGAGGCAGTAACATGCATTTGTCCAATGGATTAAGGGGGCAGACCACAACCTAGTCTTGGTCTCTGTCGAAAGTTCATCAACTTCGCCATTTGGTTTTTCCTTGCTCAAATGTCGGTTCCCTCCAAAAGCACACCTGGCCCATAGTTAGGGGTCCAAACCATGGTGAGCCTAATACAATTTTACTTG
>JAKABN010000038.1 GCA_021796895.1 Thermoplasmata archaeon
AGTCTTTCCGTTCTTTTTCCTGCAATGTGCACCATGTGCACGGACGGGTCGATGCCGCAGCCCAGGAAATCCCCTTTCCTCTGCGCAAGCGAGAGCAATACGGTTCCTGTTCCACAACCGATGTCCAGAATCCTGCTGAACTCCAGGGCAGACAGGCTGCGTATCACGAATTCATGAAAATTCTTCAGAACCGGAATGTGGTCCGCAATGCCGTACACTCTGGAGCTGAACCATCCGAAGCGCTCTTCGCCCGGCATCCAGAACCGTCCCTCAGGAATATCCGAATCCATGCCTGTCGCAGGTTCAATCGCACTGCGAGTATTTGCAGTGAACGCATCTTCGGAGTTCGTGCGCTGCCGCAGGATGAACCCGCGGATGGCACGCAGAACCGACGCAGAGCGTCAACAGTCACAAATATCCCCTTCCGCTTGAGCATCCGGAGAACTCATGAGGGATGGGCCCGGAGTCGGCGTATCGATGTCAAACGGCATATCCGTTCTGACCGGCGGAGACAGCTTCAGGCTGGATCCGAGGAGAACGGTCAGCGGTGAAGTGAATTTCATTTCTCATGCGCACACTGACCATCTTCCCAGGGGCGGGGATGAGGCGTGTGTCGTCTCAACACCCAAGACGCTGGAGCTGGCGGAGCACAGAACAGGAAGGAAATTCACGCCAGTGGAGGATGCACGTATCACGCTTCTGGACGCCGGTCACATTCCCGGCTCAGCCATGGCGCTCATCGAGGACGGGCGCAGGATACTCTACACCGGCGATTTCTGCACTAGGCGCAAAGTGTATCTTGAGCCTGCAAGGGCGGTCAAGACCGACGTGCTTCTCATTGAAACCACATACGCGCTGCCCAGATACTCCTTTCCAGATCCGCTAGAACTCTCAGGTGTGATACGCGACTGGGTGGCGGACGCACTGAGCACAGGCAGTTCGGTCTTCTTCACAGTCTATCCACTCGGAAAGGCGCAGGAGGTCGAGACGCTTTTGCGCGGCCTGCCTCTTTACGCAGACGAGGCAGTTCAGGCGCACAACCGCATAGTCTTCGGCGACTGCAGTGACTGGATCGGCGACATGGGCGCAGCGAAGGACGGGGAATCGGTGTTCATCTGTTCATCCAGATCATCGCTTTCGGCATTGCGGCCCGGACTCAGATCCAGACTCCTGTTCACGACTGTCTCCGGCTGGTCGATGGACGAGCAGTTCAGAAACAGCGGCGGACTCGACGAAGCGTTTCCGCTCTCTGACCACTGCGATCACGGCGATCTGCTGTCATTCGTGGAGAAGTGCGATCCCGAAATCGTCTATACGATGCACGGTTTCGCCGAAGAGTTTGCGGAGGAGCTGCGGCGAGATTTGCAGATCGAGGCGCACGCGCTGTCTGCGCAACGCGGCGGCGCACGGCGCGGTCGGAGAAGGCAGAAGCGCATAGATTCTTTCTGAGGCGTCTGCGTCAGTTCTTCCTGAAACGCGGGTAGGTGCCGGGCTTCATGAACACGCGCATCGTGCTGAAGGCAATTCCGGATGCGGCATTTTCAATGTTTTCGGACGACATGAGTGCATTCGCCATCGCTACGCCCTCCCCCTTGCCTGAGAACAGCGAGACAATCGTCCCGCGCTTTATGCCCCTGTCGAGGTGGTTAACCCCCTTCACGGTCAGATTGGCCCCGTGACAGACGCTGTCAACGGCACTGTCTTTCAGTTCTACTGCCGGGAAGCTGCGCAGCAGTTCCTCGTACGGAATCAGTATGGAGCGGAGCATCGACGCGTCACCCCCCTTCCAGTAATGGACGGCATCCTGAAGCCTCTGCAGTGTGACAGCCTTCTCCTCTCCGAAGGGGCCCGAACGTGTTCTCCGCAGCTCCTCCATCTGGGAACCTGTGCACATGGCAATGCCTATGTCCCTGCAGAGTGTCCGCACGTAGGTCCCTGACTGGCATTCCACATGGAACAGGAAAAGACGCTCCCTCTGCTCGGCCACAGTCAGCGAATGTATCTCCCTGATCCTCCTCTCTCTCTTCACAGCCGATCTTACAGGGGGAACCTGAAATATTCTGCCATTGAATCTGGGAAGGATTTCTTCCAGCTGTTTGTGCGGTATGTCCGAGTGGAAACGGATGATGCCCACGTACCTCTTCCTCAGGTAGTTCATGGCATCGAGCGCTCTTGCGGACCTGCCCAGAGCGACCGGCAGAACACCAGTCACTCCGGGATCCAGCGTTCCGGCGTGTCCCGCCTTCTCGACACCGAGCATTCCTGCGACCCAGGCCGAAACCTGATGGCTCGTCGGACCGGATGGCTTGTCAATGATTATGAGCGATGTGTCCAGCATTTCCTCCATGGAGCGCCGCGACGGACTGACGCCATATTGCGTGGACGCGACGGGTCTGCTTTCAGGCATTGCCGGTGCCTCCAGCCAGCCGCTTCATGACCGCGTCCGCAAGCTCTTCCGGCGGAGAGGCAGCCGAATCGAGTATCATGGTGTAGCATGTTAAGTCCTCTGTGTCTATGCCGTAGAATCTCATGTAGCGTCTCCTCTCGCTTTCCTCCCTTGCAGAAGTCTCTCTAGCGGCAGAAGCCGCGTCCCTTCCGTCTCTCAGTGCTATGCGCGTGGTGCGTACACCGGCCGGCGCGCCGAGGTATACGGAGAACGGTTTGATGCCCTCCCTGACGAGCATGTGGCACGAGAGTCTCCCTTCCACAATGCAGTTTCCGCTCAGCTTCGCTTTTTCGACGACGCTCCTGTCAAGCTCCCTGTCAATGCCATCGTCCATTTCCGCCAGCAGATTGAGCTGGAGCACGGTCAGACCCTTCGCGGATGCCATCTCCCTGAAAATGCCTCCCGTGGTTATCAGCACATACCCGAGCCGTTCTGAAATGAGCCTCGCCAGCGTCGTCTTTCCGCTGCCTGCCGGTCCGCTTACTGTGACTATCAACGCAGGACTGAAGGAACAGGGTGTTTAAACATATTGCCCGTACTGTCCTGTCGTCTCTTCATTGAGATGCACGCTGCCGATGCACAAAGCTGGCAGGAGGGAGCAAGACATATCGGGGCAACAGGGGAAAATACACAGTGTACAGTGCTCACAGTCCACGGGCTGGCACCGCTCCCTTCATGGCATCGAGTCTCTTCCTCAGTATGAAGTAGCGCAGAATGCGCTGATACATTATTGTGAACGGAATGCCGAGGAAACCGTACAGGAATACCCATGCGGGAAAGAATATTATCGTCTTGCCGAAATAAACGGATGAAGCCCAAGGGACTGAAAAGACAGGATATGGCAGGGACAGAAGGAACTCACTCAGCCAGGCGAAGAGCGGGAATATGACTATCATTGTTACTGGCAGCACCTTGAACTGTTTGTTCATGAGCTGCGTGTTCTGAATCATGTATGAGCTCTGCACCTTCTGCAGCTCCTTTATCTTCACCTGATCCTTTGTCTTGAACGCTTCCCTCTGCTTCAGCCTGAGCGCCTTGAGTGTGTTCTGGATCTTCGCCTGCTGGACGAAATCGGTGTAGAATATCCTCAGCGTTGTGCCGAGGAACACGACTATGAGCTCCGCAATCATGATCGTTATCGTGGGAAAGTGACCGCCAAAACCTATCAGAGGCGAGAGCACGGTGTTCGTTCCGCCGACGACGCTGGAGCGCACGGCAGGATTGAGGAAGGCGAAGAGCATTATCATCATGAATATCATCACGATGAACATCTGCCCGGTTCCCTTTGGCACCTGCTGGCCGGCCGGAGGTTGGTCAACCGTGCAATCACCCTCCGAAGAACTGTCTGAGCACCGGGTGCATTTCCATCATCTGCTCCTGTCCTATGGCATCGTAAAACTGTATCAGTATGCCGGTTGCCAGCAGCAGCCCGACTCCTGTGGCATTGCCAACCGTGCCTATGAGGTCTGCGCCGACAGCCAGAAAACCTACGAGCGCGCCGCTGAGTACGGTGACCGTGGGAATGTACCGTTCAAGCACGCGCTTCATGACGCGCGGATCGCGCCTGAAACCGGGTATCTGCATGCCGCTGCTCTCAATCTGTTCCGCCACCGCCTTCGGTCCCATATTTGTTGTCTCTATCCAGAATCTCGCAAACAGTATTGCGCCGAGCACGTAGACGAAAGTGAACGTCCCAATCCAGGCTGCAATCTGCAGGAATGTATGGTTCTGCAGCTGCGGATTGCCAAGGGCGTATGACGGATTAATCATTGGCAGCAGCCAGTCCGAAAGGCCGTTGACATTGCTCACATACCACGCTACTCCCCCGGTCGGTGTCGTGCTGCCTGTCGCATACGTGCCCAGCCATGCCTGATGGCCAATCAGCGGTATCTTCATCATGGCAGGATTCGTCCAGAGAAGGTAGCTGAACATGCTCACATTTGCGAGCAGCGCCGCTACAAGTATGACAGGTATGTTGGATGCGTAAATGAGCTTTATCGGGTATCTGCCCCTGGCTCCCTTGGCGGTCTCATGTGCCAGAGGCAGCTCTATACGCGTCGATTCCGTCCAGGCGACGATGAGGAATATTGCGATGGTGCCGGCGAGCGCCGTAACGGGGTTGGGCTGGCCGAGCATGAGTGTTTCGAAACCGCTGCTTGTCAGCTGGCCGAGCGGCACGTGAAAAAGCACATAGATAATCTTGGGAATTGTGCCGACCGGAGCATTAGCCAGCGGACCAGTGACAGCAACTCCGTTGGCGGCAGTGGGAGCGGGATACCAGTTCAGCGCACCCGTGAATATCTGCTGTGAAACACCGGCCGCTATGAACATGGATATGCCGCTTCCTATGCCCCATTTCGAAACAATCTCATCCATGAGGAAAATAAGGTACGAGCCTACGAAAAGCTGCACTATGATGATGATTTGCGAGAGTACCTTGCCGCTGTTCAGCATGGGGTAGATGCCGAAGACGGACACCCTGGAGGCAAGCACGCCGATGTTGTGTGAGAAGATCGGGCTCGGGCTGAGATATCCGAACACCTGCGGTATCGCCTCAACGAATATCATGACAAGCACGACAAATTTCTGCGTGCTCTGGTACACGGCCTTGTCCTCGTCATCATTCAGATCAAGATTTATTATCTTCGCGCCGGTGAAAAGCTGCATCACTATGGAACCGGTGACAATCGGACCTATGCCGAGCTGCAGAATGGAGCCGGAAGCGCCGGCTATGATGGCCCTGTACTGGGCAAACAGGTCTATGGTCGTCGACTTGTCGAGACCGTAGATGTAGACATTGGTCATTACAAAGTAGAGAAAGAGTATGAGTATGACCCAGAGCATCTTCGTCCTGAAGTGCACATGCCCTTCGGGCTTGCTTATTGCCGGAAGCCTGTCGGTAAAGGGCTTCAGTTTGTAAAGAAGACTCTTCTTCTCCTGATCAGGCATTATTCACCACTTAATCTCACACGCTATTTAAGCGTCACACTTCCGCCCGCTTTCTCGACGGCCTTCACCGCACGTTCAGTGGCCTTCTCCACAACAACATTGAGCGGCGCGGACAGTCCTCCGCCTGCTATGAGTTTGTAATATCCGGCAGCGGACAGATCCACCGTCAGCTTCCCTTCGTCCTGTCTGGCATAGCCGCGTCTGAGAAATTCTTCCGTCGCCGCACCAAGCGACGCGACCGTTATGCCCTTTCTGCTCTCCACTACCTTGGGCGGCCTGCTGAATCCCCGCGGACCGAAATGTTCCGGGTCATATTTCAGCATGTGCATGAACTTGTGCTTGTGCAGTCCCGCGTTACCGCGGCCGCCGTGAATTCCGGCTCCTCTGCCCGACTTCTTCCCCCTGCCGTGCGTTCTCGAACCCCTGAATTTATTTGTCCTGCTCACCATGATCAGACACCTCCCTGCGACGGAAGCATTCTTTCAATCAGCGTATTGATTTCATTGCCGCGGTAGCCCAGCGAACCGCCCACGGCGTAACTCTTCTTTATTGCCTCCCACCCCTTCCTGGGCGGATGAAGGCGGAGGACGTTCTTGATATCCAGATCTGAGAGTTTCTTCTTTCCTTCCATCAGCGCCTTCAGCAGCTGTGTCGGCTCCTCTCCGTATTTCCTGCCAAGTTCTGCGACTGATACCTGTTTCTCGCCCGTGTGCTTCGATGCTGCCTCCAGCGCCCTGGCCAGCAGCTCTTCGGAAACCTCTCCCCATGTCACGTAGTCCTTCACAACCTGCAGCATTCTCCTCGTCGTCTCAGTCTCCGGCAGCAGCACCATGTGGTTTACCCTGTTGAGATGAATCTGGTCAAGCGTTTCTACCGCCTTCCTTATGATCTTCCCGTGTCCCCTGACCCTTATTACTGCGTACATCACCTGCCCGCCTCCGTCTGCTGCCCGGCCTGCAGCGCCGCCTCAGGCTCGCTCTCCACCACATGAATCTTGCCCGTGCCGGACCTGATTTTGAGACGATCCAGCTGTTCGGAGGTGACCCTGTAGCTCACGGTCTGCTTGAGCGCGTTAAAAGCCGCATACGTAAAATTCAGAGTGGTCTTAGAATGCCCGCTGGTGAATCCCCATGCATCGTTGATGCCCGCAAGCTCCATCACCCTCTTTGCGACGTTGCCCACCGCGAGACCGACTCCGCGCGGCGCGGGTCTTAGCGAAAGTATCACCGAACCCGAACGTCCCTCAACCCTGAACGGCAGAGTATGCGGCGTGAGACAGCCGCACTGCCATGAACCGCAGCCGCGCCTTATCTCAATTATATTCAGTTTTGCGTCCTGAATCGCTCTCCTTATCGCCGGGCCGACTTCCCTTCCCTTGGCCCTTCCGACACCAACGATGCCGTCCCTGTTTCCCACGACGCATGTAATCGCAAAACGGACGCGCCTTCCGCTGTCCGTCATTCTCTGAACCATCTTCACATCGGCGACTTCGTCCGCCATGTCCGGCAGGAGCATGTCTACAATCTCCGGCTCCCTTAGGGGAAGCCTGGATTCGAGCACCTGTGAAATGGACGTAATCTTTCCTTCATTGACGAGTTTTCCGAGTTTTGTCTTTGGCAACCATGCCACTTCAGTTCACCAGCTTTGTTTTTATTTCGTCGAGTTTGCCGTGTGTCGCGGCGAGTTTCTCTATCCTTTCACTGGGAACGAGTATGGAAGGATCGTGCGGCACATTCACGCCGGCCTCCACAATGCCGTTCAGTGCGGCAAAAATGCCGCTGTTCCTCTTCGGATTCACGATGCCCGCGTCCAGTATGGCATCCGTTATGCCGCTCTTCTTTGCACGGGATGCCGCCAGTATTCCCGTCAGGTATGCAGCGGCGCCGTTGGACGCCGCGCCCTTCCATCCGTAGCGCCTCAGTTCGATGCTGCCGGCGGATGCGATTATCATATCGCCGCCGGTGCCGAAGCTGACGAACTGCACGGTGTAGTATCTGTTGCTCCTCCTGACAACCGCTCTCGGTTTGTCGGATTTAAGCAGTTTCAGTCTGTGGGAATAGTCTGTACTCCCCTCTCTCCTTCGCCTGAACGGTACTTTGTATCTGGGACCAAACATAAAATCACTCCCTGAGCAACCCTTCAGTCCTCAGATGTTCCTCGAGATTTCTCCGTCCGCGGAACATACCGCCCTTGGTGAGCCGGTAGAACTTCCTGTACGTTGCCCTGTCTATCTTCCCCTCGTCTCTGTAAGTCCTCAGCTGGACCCGCAGCGCTCTGATTGTCTTCATCCATTTCGTCTTCCTTGGAGTTCTGGTGTTGACAGTTCCCTTCCTGGAACCCTCTCCGCCCTGTCTCCCCTTGGCCTTCTGTTTCATGTTGCTGTTTATCCTGCCCCTGGAGTTTCCTTTCTTCGGAACGGCGAAAATGCTTCCCGACTGTACCGCGGTCCTCACATCAGACCTGGTTATGGCATCAGCTACGTCGGTCAGCCTGTTAGGGTTAATCTTCACCCTGGATTTACCGCACTTCATTATGTCTGCGGCCATCCTCTTCTGATTCTTCAAATCCATAACTTAATCACCCGTTGAGTATCCTGATATTCAGTCTTTCCGCCTCTTCCGCTATCTCCTTCCTCTTCCTCGTGCCGACGGAATGGGCAACACGCACGGCCGTCGTCTTGGGATCGACGCCGCTGAGCTCGTCTGCGTTGTGCACCAGTTTTTCGGAGAATCCCGACGGATGCAGATGTTTCGCAGCTACAGGAGAGCCGTATCCGGCCGATACCGATTTTGGCCTGTAATAGACACCGACACGCATCTTGCCCTGTCCGCCCCTGGGCCTGCGCCACTTGTGTCCCAGCCTATCCGCCTTGTAGCATTCTGCCCTGAGGAATTCCGGTCTGCGGGCATCAATCTCCTTCCTGAGCTCCAGCGCCTTCCTGAGTTCGGGGGCAAGGACAGGCTTCTTCTTCACCGTATATCCCTCTTTGCCCTCCGGCTTCCCGGTCTCCTGCCCGGTGCCCTCTGCCTTTATCTTCTCCTCCCACTCAGTAAGTGTTTCGTCCGCGATGCCGCTTTTCCGGAGGGTTTCCTTCTTCTCTTCGCTGTCGAGCGATGCTCTGAGCGAGTCGGCATCCGTTATTCCGGCAGCGGAGAGCTTTTCCGTAATCTCTCCGTCCTCTCCAACAATTTCGCTGAGTTTCATATCAATGTCCTCCCCGCCTTGGACGTTATGTAGATGCCGTCCTGGAAGACCCTTCTGTCGTAATTCTTTATTCTGGTCGCCCTCTCGATGTTTGCGGCAGTCTGGCCCGCATCTTCTATCACATTCGATGTAACCGTCACCTGATCTCCGGAGACTGCGACTTTTGCCGTTCCGACGATACGCGCCTTCCTGGGGTGCCTCTCTCCGAGGAAATTCTCGATTATGACTTCCTGCCCTTTCACCTGCACCTTGATGGGGAAGTGCGCATACACAATCCTGAGCCTGTATTCGAAACCGGTCGTGACGCCCTCGATCATGCTCCTGATTTCGGATGATACTGCGTTGAGTTCCGCAAGTTCAGCCTTCCTAGGCATCTCAAGCGTCAGCTGTATCGAGGAATCGCCGACATTCACGACAGCGCGGCCGAACTCGAACACCTTCGTTACTGCACCGAGTTTTCCGCTCACGGTCACGGTGCCGCCCTTCAACCCTGCCTTGACCCCGGTGGGTATCTTCACCTCGCTGCTTGTCATGCCCGTTATTGCCATCAGTATCACCCTAATACACGTACGCGAGCAGCTTGCCTCCGACGCCAAGCTCTTTTGCCCTGAACTGTGAAATCACACCGTTGGTTGTCGTCATGATCAGCAGACCGAAATCCTGTGCCGGCAGATAGCGTGATTCGAACTGCTCTATGTCGAATCTTCTCACCGAATGGCGCGGTTTCACGACACCGCAGTTGTTTATTCTTTTCGACAGCACCACCTTGAACATACCTGCCCTGCCGTCGTCAAGCAGCTCAAACTGCCTTATGTATCCGTTTTCCGCCATCACACGCAGGACATGGCCTATGAGTTTCGAGGCCGGCCTTATCGTGCACTCGTCCTTCCCCCTCTGTTCCGCATTTTTTATGGTCGACATTGCATCATTGAGTGGATCGCATTGCATTCTTTCACCTCAAGAATATTTCCTGAATTCCAGCTGCGGCGCTATATCTCTGAAACACTGCCTGCAGAGATGCAGACTGTATCTCCGCACAATGCCTCTCTTCCTTCCGCACCGCCTGCAGCCTACCTTTCTTCCGAATAGTTTCTTCGGCTTCATTCGACCACCTCGAGAGCGAACTGCTCCTTCAGGAAAGCAACACTCTCCGTAAGCGTCATTCTGTGCTTTGACGGGACAGTCCTGGGCCTCAGCTGCCTCTTCGTTATTCTGTATCCCTTTCTCATGAGCGAGACGCTCACGTCCATGCCGAACACGCCTATTTCCGGATCATACTTCATTCCCTCGAAATCGGTGTAATCGGGAACGCCGAACGAGAAATTGCCATCTCTCGAAAATGAATAGAGACTGACTCTGTTCTCCTTGACCCAGAGCGCCTTTCTGAGAAATTCATGGGCCTTCTTGCCTCTCAGCGTAACCTTGCATCCTATGGGCTGCCCCTGCCTGATGCCGAAATCCCTGTTCGTCCTTTTTGAATGCGTGACGTACGACTTCTGCCCTGTGAGCATCTCCAGAACCTTCTGCGCCTTGACCAGGCGGTCACCGGCGTCGCCAGCTCCTATGTTGACAACTACCTTCTCCAGCACCGGCTTCCTCATTACATTCATATCGCAGCGACCTCCGGAAGTCTGATTGACGATTCATCCGCTCCTGAAACAAAGACGTTTGTCCACACCGTGGAAAAACCCTCTTTGAAATAGACGATATTCGGGGCAGGATTCCTCCACTTTTCAAATTTGCTGACCGTCGCCAGCTCTCCGACATGGGAGCCGCCGATGAGCAGCGCCTTCGAACCCTCTTTGAGCCTGAATGTGCCCAGCACCTTCTGAGAAGGAATCTCTATCCTGACGACATCTCCCGTCGCGGCATCCGAGTCGCCGAGCAGGTTTCTGCCGTCATGCAGCGATATCTGCGTCCTGCCTCCGCGTATGACTCTCTTTGCCTCCACCCTGCACAGTTTCCAGGAGCAGTCAGCCGCTGGCACCGGCACCAGATGCATCTTGTTCCTGCGGTCCACGAGCATCCTGTGGCCGCCCTCCTCTCCGTCAATCTTCAGCACGTCCATCAGACCCATCGGGTATCTGTAGTCCTTCCTCACGCGGCCGTCAACGGAAAATCGTCCTCCGGATATCAGCATCTTGGCCTCCCTCGATGTTTCGCAGAGGGAAAGCATGTCCCTGACAACCTGCAGAAGGGGCACAGAAAATTCCGTTTCATGCGGACCCGCGGAAGACTTGACTGCCCAGTATTTCGTCTTGCGCTTTATCTGCCAGCGCCTGGGCGCCGCCATTCGCTTGATTCTGCCGGACACTCATTCACCCCCTTTGGCCTGTGTCTTCCTCTTGCCGTCCGGAGAAAGACCCGTTATAATCAGATTTGAAAATGAGACCGGTCTGGCAGTCTGTTTGCCGTCTGCTTTCGCGATGGTCACTCCGTCGATCATTACGCGTCTCTTCACGCTGTCCACTTCCGAGACCTTGCCTTCGATACCCCGTATTTCCCTGTCTCCTTTTACGACGAGCACTGTATCGCCCTTCCTCACAGCTATCCTCCTGATATTCCTCTGTCTGCTCAATTCCTCGCTCAGCGGTGCTACCATGCTCTTCCTCCGCTCGGTCGTATGCGCAACGTACAGCCTCTTTCTCTGCTTTCTCGCACTTATCGTCATGAATATCACACTATCATCGATGCGACGGCCGCAATTCTGGGCCATCTCTCCGCAGCTTCTCTGGCGACCGGTCCCTTTATATCCGTTCCCTTTGCCTCGCCCGTCTCTGTAGTGATCACGGCGGCATTGTCCTCAAACTGAACCATCGTCCCGTCCGCCCTCCTGAACGGCCTGCGCTGTCTGACAATAACGGCATGGAGAACCTGTTTCCGGACTTCCGGCGATCCCTTTTTCACTGTCACGATTACGATATCGCCCACTCCGGCCCTGGGATATCTCCTGACAGTGCCGTGATAACCCGGCACCGCAATGATCTGCGCAATTTTTGCGCCGCTGTTGTCTATCACGGTGAGCTTGCCTCCTGTGTTCATCCCGCGCGTCTGCTTACCCGCGAGTCCCTTCACTGAATCACCCTCTTCTCTATTACAACGAAGCTGACCGTCTTGCTCAGCGGTCTGCATTCCATGATCCTGACCTCATCGCCTTCGGTCACCTGTATGCAGCCTGGGAGGTGTGCGGGAAACCTGCTCCTCCTCCTCTCATATCTCTGGTATTTGTTGTCCAGTTTCCTGTGCTCCTTTTCAACAATGACCGTTCCTTTCATTCTGGCGGAGGCGACTCTGCCAATAATCGACTGTCCGCGTACCGAAAGCGTTCCGTGGTACGGGCACTTCCTGTCCGTGCACTCGGTTTCCGGCTTGCTGTCCGTGACTCCTATATCTCTCGTGACCATCTATCTCAGCCTCTTTATCCTGTCCTCAGGTCTGTAAAGTATCTTTCTGCCCTCAACAACCTTTCTTCCCTGCTCTGTTTCGAATATGAAGCTGTGGCCCTTCTTCGAGAAACGCTTCTCCGGCTCACCGATATGCAACATATTCCTCGTTTCCCAGACCACGGTTCCTCTCGCTATTTCCTTCATCCTGTTATCGCAGACGATCACCCTGTTTCCGATGAATTCGCCTCTGAGGAACTCACTGTCCTTCGTCATTCATCTCACCGTGGCATTGAAACCCATTTCGTCCAGCGTCTCCTTGACTCTTCTCTTGTGGTCTCCCTGCAGTTCAATTCTGCTGTCCTTCACCGTTCCGCCCGAGGCGCACTTCATCTTCAGCTTCTTCGCCAGCGCCTCTATGTCTATGTCTGACGAGTTGAAGCCTTCAACCACAGTAACCACCTTTCCGTATCTCCTGCTGTCAGTGTATACCACTATCGATTGCTGTTCCCTTGCAATCTGCTCGCACATGCAGAGCTCTTCGGGCAGACCGCAAGTGGGACAAACTCCTGCCATTTACCCTTCTTCCTCCCTGTCCACGGTCAGCAGGCGTGCAATCTGCTTCCTCAGGGCTCTGATTTTACCCGGATCGGCAGGCGCCCCGCCCATGGCGGAAAGACCCCTCTCATGCATCAGCTCATCTCTGAGCTGCTTGAGTTTGTCCATTCTCTCTTCCCTGCGCATCGATCGTGCATCCTTTGCCTTGACGAGTCCCATCAGACAGTGTCACCCCCGTCCTCCGGCAACACGGTGGGCTCATGTGCAGGTTCAATCTCCGTAACGGGCTGTACCACCGTCTCCTGCGGCTCCGGGACAACCAGACCTACCTTGCCCGGATCGAATATCGTGATTTCGTCGGGGAGCTTGGCGTCAGGCACCATGATCTGAATCTTTACGCCGATTATGCCCAGTTTCAGTTTCGCGGCTGCAAACCCTTCTCTTATGAACAGTCTCTTCGGCTCACCGCAATACTTGACATGTCCTTCCTTGAACTTCTCAGTCCTGTGTCTCTGTCCTGTCAGTTTTCCGGATATGACAACCTGGCATCCGCGGGCTCCCGAATCCATGATCCTCTTGACGGTGGAATGGCCAGCCCTCCTGAAATGCCATCCCCTCTCGAGTGCGAAGGCAAGCTTCTTTGCCATTATCTGCGGATTCAGGTTGGGGTTGGGATCCTCCTGCACTTCAATCTGCGGGTTGTCGAAATCGAACAGATCCTCCATCTGTTTCGTGAGCGACTTGATCACACCGCCCTTTCTCCCGATGACAAGCCCCGGTCTCTCTGTGACAAGCGTCACTCTTGTTCCAAGAGGCGTCCTCTGTATGTCTATGCCTCCGAAGCCGGCCCTGTCGACTTCTCTCATCATGTATTCTTTCAGGAGGACTCTCCTGGTGTTTTCCTTAATAAACTTCCTTTCTCCGCTCATCAGATTGCCTCACTTGACCTCTTCCAGTATGACTTCGATATGCACTCTTTCCCTCTTCCACTGCCCGCTCTTGCCGAACGCGCGCGGCATGAAGAAATTGTACGCCTGGCCCCTGTGGGAGCTTATAGTCTGGATGCGCATGCTGTCGGAGTCAAGTCCCTTGTATTCCGCATTGTGCTGCGCTTCCTCAATTGCCTTCTTCACGACTCTGGCCGCCTTTACCGGAAATCTCGCAGGTCCAGTCCCCTTCTTGTGCGTCACCTGTTTGTTGTATCTCCTGAACGGCACCGGTCTGGTGCGCGCAATGACCTCGTCCAGGTACTGCAGCGCGACGACCACCTTTCTTCCACGAACGAACCTGCAGAGTTCGACGGCATGCTTCGGCGATATGTCCATGTCCTTCATCAGGGCCCTTGAGGTAGTGTCCTGATCCGACTCCTGTGTGTAGCCGTTCATAGTCATCGCCTCACTTCAGCGGGAGGAACTTGGATCCTCTCGTTGCTCCCACACCGGGCCCTGAATGCCTGGTGAAACGCCGTGTCGGCGCAAATTCTCCGATCGCATGGCCTATCATTTCAACCTTGATCTCAATCTCCCTGTACTCTTTTCCGTTATAGACGGCAACCTTCTTTCCGACGAATTCTGGAAGTATGAAAATTTCCCGCCTGTGTGTCTTTACCTTTTCTCCGTTTGAGCTGCGCAGCTTTTCTACAAGCGTCTGCTGT
The DNA here is from genome assembly GCA_021796895.1 of Thermoplasmata archaeon. Taxonomy (GTDB): domain Archaea; phylum Thermoplasmatota; class Thermoplasmata; order Sysuiplasmatales; family Sysuiplasmataceae; genus Sysuiplasma. The sequence continues at coordinate 14,195 of JAKABN010000038.1, forward strand.
TCCCTGTTCAACCCCCTTCTGTAGGAGCGCCGGGCTCTCGAAGGAAGAAGATTAATTACTTCTGCGAGTGGCATCTTCAGCATTTCCTCAAGCGTGTAGCCCCTGTAGGTGAACTCCTTCTTTCTTCTGACGGATACTCTGGCCTTCCTCTTCCCGGAACGGCTCTTT
>JAKABN010000039.1 GCA_021796895.1 Thermoplasmata archaeon
GATGCCATTTCGCTGTTGCTTATAGGCATCCTTACCTCACAGTTCCGGAACGGTTTACTCCAGCCCGCCACAGGGCGCTTTATATGTTTCCGCCGTTCCGTCCTTCTCATCGGAGCAATGCCGGCTCTCCCGTTTTCCTGTGAACAGCCTTCACCGCATGCCCAGCTTGCTACGCCGGGGGGCCAGCACATCTCTGCCGGTGTTGATGTGCCATGCTGCCTTCGCCTTACACTGACAGTCTCGGCGCCCTAATTCACCACATTGCTGTGGGCAATCATTACGACGCTACATCTGGCTTTACTCACGTTTGAGCCTGCGGATTCGCGTCGGGATCTCACAACCTCGTGGGCCGATATATTCCCTTTGTCGGTTTGCATGGAATGTACTGATTTCTCAGCCATTCTCTCCCTCGCTACATGTTTTCCGGTTCTTAACATGGTCAGACTTCCACTGACTGGTTGTTCATCATTGACGGCGCACCTGCGCGGTGATTGCTCCTGAATGGTACGCGTTAGCGCGCAGTGTCTCATTTACGTCCGGATAATGTGCGGCGGGCACATTCGTATGACCGGTTACGAAGATACTCGAAGTTGCAAAGGTCAAAGTGGTTGGCAGGTGCCGTTTCCTGCCTGACTGCTGAATGTTCATCAGTCAGTTATTCCTGATGAAGGGGCGTCCGACGATGGCCCGCAGGTACCAGTTCAAGGTGCGGGCGAATACTTCAGCTGAATGGGGAATTTGGGCAGCACCAGCGGATTAGCCGGATACATAGTATTGATGAGCCACTGAAGCGCGTACATTACACGGAAGTCGGGCTCGTTGAAGAAATTGTCATTGAATACCATGTAGACTTTACCGTTGAACACGGCAGGCGTCTCGTTGAAAGGCGTCTGGTTGACGGCCGAATACGGAACATACTGGTCGAGGAGTATGGCCTGCGGACTGTCGTTAGCAATCACTTCTGCGGGCATCGTGTAATAACCGCTTTCGTTCGCTATATTGCGAAGATGAGCGATGAGGAAAAAGCTGTCTATGAATGTGTTGTTGCCCGCGGTCCAGTAGCCACCGTAATTGCTCAGATAATAGAAAACAGATAGCTCGGAACTGCCCTGAATGGAGGAAGTTGCTGTCTCCGCTGCGCTTATAGATGCGTTCATCCAGTTGTTGAGAATGGTTGCATTGGCGGAGGTGCCTGTAATCTTACCCAGTATGGTGTTCTGCTGCTCAATCTGTGTCATGCTGCCCGGGGAAATGTAGATGTAAGCAATGTTCGCTGAAAGAAGCTGCTGAATCTGAGACTGCGGATAATCGGAAAAGGCAATGACAGCCTGCGGAGTCAGATTCAATATCTGCTCGATATTCATGGTTGGATAGTCTCCCACAACCGAAAGGTTGGAGCTAGGAGGGTACATTGAGTAATAATCGATACCTACTAGATCATGATACGCGCCTAGCGCGTAGAAAGTTGCGGTTGCCGCTGGATCCAGGGAGACAATTCTTGTCAGCGGTTCCTGAAAAGTGTAAGTCCTGTTCTGTCCGTCGGTTATCGTAATGGAGCCGGTCGAGTGACTGCGAATGGTCCGGCCGTAGCCAGTGGCCAGCACCCCTCCCGCGATGAGCGCGACTATCACAATCACTGCGACAATCTTGGTTCTTCCCTTCATAAAATCACCAGTTTACCTGCCGGTTGGATGTATTATCCAACGAAACAAGGCTTCTTATTTAAACGTTGGCCGATCGCGCAACGCCAATGACTCCTGCACCTTTGAGTGGAACTGGTCATCCAAGTCAAACAGATGGAAGAGACGACTGCTCGCCCAATGATCAATCAGCTACGTATGCATCGATCTCAGAAATATCCACATTGCGAACGAACTCAGACACGAGCCGATCGATGTTACTGTTCATAATTGAAAGATATTCCACCCGCCGGACCGATAAGCCGAGAAGATAATTCAACAATTGAAGTTCTTGCCTGAGTGTGAGGACACGCCTAGTACCTGTATGATCTTTGGCCTTTTCATAGAGCGCCGTATCATTTGCTGGAGTGTATTAAACCGTTTGGCGCGTATGCCACCGAATATGAATCGGGGCATTGTGTGAATGCGGTGTGATAACGGCTGGCGATATCAGATGAACGCCGTTATTGCCTTAAGCCCATAATGTCGGACATCAAATTTGCATTGGCGGTTAAATATATCCGGCAGAGCATCAGGGTCCGGGAGACGGCACAATATGGAACGGCCGAGTGTGCCCACACGGCGCAGGTGGTCCGGATAAAGCGTCTGCTGCACTTCCTGTTTGCATGCTATCTGCTGACCACAGCGATAATTTTCCTGATAGTGGTGCCGATTTACTCACACGGGACAACCCCCTCAATCGACATGCTGCTTCTGCTCTCAGACGTGGCCACTTTCTACATGGCATTCTCCGTATTCAACTACAGGAAGAGACTGATCAGCGGTGCCGTCAGATTCAGGAGTCTGACGGCCTTCCAGATTTTCTATGGGATACTGACCATCGTTGTGATGCTCTCAGGCAATTCTCTCGCGACTGACATAATCGACAGACTCATCGGGCTTCTGTTCCTGTCCTTCTTCTACGCTCCAGTCGACATTGCAGTGAGGATACGTTCCTTTTTGAGACACAGGCACGCAGCGGCGCTTTAGCCGAAAGAGAGCCGCGTGTAAGTGTTACACCGCAGGCATGCTGCGAGTCCTGGAGCATATTAACCATTCCGCAGTCTATCCGGGCGCAGTGTTACAATACCAAGCCAATTGCGGAACGGTGAGACTCCCGATTGCTTCTGTCCCCGTTCCAGCTCCAGACGTCTAACCGCGCGTGAGCATGATGTTCTCTATCCCGCCATCCGAAAGTGTCAGAAGAGCTCCTCTCAGAACACCGTCCTGGTATTCGCTGCCGGCATTCAAGACCGGCACCTTCCCCGATGTGCTGTTCCTGACATAATCCACGCCAGCAGATTCGTGTATGTGGCCGTGTACGCCAAGCATGGGTGAATATTTTTCCATAATGCTTCTGACAGATTTGCTTCCGACAGACTTCAGTACGGCATCACCGCCCCTGATAACAGGCCGAAGATCTGATGTCAGCTCGGGTGCCTTGTCGATCATTGTATCGTATGGCGGTACGTGTATTACGGCGATTGTTCTGTTCATTCGCCTCTGCTCGGATCTATCAAACAGATCATTCAGCCTCCTCCCAATCTCTTCCTCGGTCAGTTCTCGGGGGCTGTTCCATGGAGTCTTGTTCGAGTAACCGAAACCGAGCAATTGCAAATCCTCAAAATTTGCTATTCCCTCGTCGATATCGATAAATGTTTTGGATCCGTCTGCATACTCTTTGACGAAGCTGGAGATCGATTCGCTGTCGTCGTTGCCGGGCATGATGAACAGATTCACATTATTCTGTCTGTACTTTCCCTCGATCTGGGTCAGTGCATCTCCTAGCTTTTCTTTTTCAACCCTGAGAAACAGTTCGTTGATCCTGTTTTCATTGGAAGATATATCCTCGTGCTCTTCCCTGTTCATCACAGCAGTGTAATAACCACTCATCTCTATTGTCTTGATCGTGCTCTCCAGCTCATTCTCCTTTATTATTTTGTGATCACCAAAAATTACTACGTCATACGTCCCATCTCCTCTCCTGACGATTGGGACCACCGCCTTTCCTGTAAGATCCCCTGCGAGTATCACGAGGTCGCAATCGTATATCTTCGGAGCGTTCGACAGCTTACCGTATGCCATCCTGGAGCCGTGCAGATCTGAAACGACAAGGATTTTTTTCACAGCCATAAAGTCAGACTGATCTGACAACACCGTCGCGATATTAAGCCTTTTATGAAACCGATGTCGGAGCACGTTTCATTTAAATTTTTTACCTTGAGCAATTAAAGGTGGAAAAGTTTCTTATGGAAGCCGAAAATTTTCGGTACTCCATTTAAGTAGACACCCGTCATAATGAAATTCCAGTCTCGGCACATTATTAGCGGCGGGTATCCGGAAAACAGTTGTGAGGTCGATTTCGAATGTATGATTGTCTCAGAAGCAAGATTGTAATTGTCACCGGCGGATCGCAAGGCATCGGGGAAGCCATAGCGGATGCATTTCACAAGGAGGGATGCTCCGTCTATAATTTTGACGTGCGGAAACCAGAGGAAGACCGCGCCGGCATATGCTACATAGAGTGCGATGTATCGTCGGAGACTAATGTGAGTGCTTCAATCGCGGAAGTTGTAAAAAGATCAGGCAGAATTGATATTGTCGTCAACAACGCGGGCATAGAAAAATACAATGCGGCAGGCGAAGTCCCGTCTGAAGAATGGGATGAGATAATCGGTGTCAACCTGAAGGGATCGTTCCTGATGAGCAAATACGCTATTCCGCATCTGCTCAGGACAAAGGAAGGTGTGATACTCTATACCGCTTCCGTCCAGTCAAGCATGGTACAGAAGCGCGACGCCGCCTATGTTACGAGCAAGCATGCATTGCTCGGACTCGCAAGGAGCGTGGCGATAGATTATGCACCGTACATAAGATCCGTGGCAATATGCCCTGGAACGATACTGACACCTCTGCAACTCTGGTGCGCCAGACAGGAAGTGGGAAACGATCCAGAGAAAGTCGAACGGAAGCTGGCCCAGTGGGGCAGGCTCTGCCCCATGGAGAGGCAGGGAAAACCCGAGGAGGTTGCGAATGTTGCAGTTTTCATGGCCACGAGTTACGCGTCTTATGTCACCGGAACATGCATCTACATAGACGGCGGCCTGTCTTCGTTTATACCGGAGAGCGCTCCCGGTCAGGAGAAGGTTTGATAGCCGATGGCCATCGATGACAGATGGAAATTCAATGACATGAGTGTCATCTTCCTGTCTTCGGAAGAACTGTCTGTTGCGGTCATCCCGGAACTTGGCGGCTGCATGATGAGCCTCAAACATCTGCCGAGCAATACTGAATTACTGGCAACCATCAGGGAACCGGGGCATATCGAGACATACAGAGAAGGAGTGCAGGCTGACAACCTCCTCGATTTATCGCTGATCGGAGGATGGTACGAGGTCGTTCCCAATGCTGGCTACAGGTCGAGTCACGAGGGGGCGGAATTCGGTCTGCATGACGAAACTGTCTATCTGCCCTGGAAGGTTGAATTTGATGAGGACAGGGATCCTGATTCGATCCTGCTGATGGTTAGGCTGAACAAATTTCCGTTCAGGCTGATAAGGCGCATGTCCATTTCAGGGAACAGACTCGTGTTCGACGAAAAACTGATAAATGAGTCGTCATCGAAATTGCCGGTTGGCTGGCTGCAGCATCCCATGTTCGGCAGGGAATTTATCGGTGAGGACACCGTGCTCGAACTGCCCGGATCGGAATTCGAAGTAGACCGCCATCTGCCGAATGCCAATAATTCTCTCGTGCCGGGCTCAAGGGGCAAGTGGCCCTTCGCAACGAATGTTAAGGGCGGCAGAACGGATCTTTCGAGATTTCCAGCAACAGGTGAGATGAATTCCGACGATCTCGTGTATATACCGAAAGTGAGTGAGGGGTGGTTCAGACTGGTCAACAGGCGCAAGAAGCTGGCATTCTCTGCGAAGTGGGACAGCGCATTGTTCGGATCGCTGTGGATCTGGCGCGCATTCGGGGGCGGCGCGACATACCCGTGGTTCGGCCGGATCTATGGGACCGCCGTGGAAATTTCTACCACCTGGCCCGCAACAGGTCTTTCCGAACAGGTGAAGCTCAATAATGTGCCCTTTGTGGAGGCAAATTCAGTCATTTCCACGAGGCTGGAATTTACAGTCGGAAGCACAGACTGAGAGCTGCTGCCTGTTTAGAAACATGCGCCGGACGCACTGCTCCGTAAAATTAAGGAGACCCGCTAAAATAGGCATAACAGACTCATCAGTCATGGATCTGACACGCGGTAAGAGCATTTTCGTCAGGCAGGCAACAGGGCTCGTCAAGGGGCTGCGCTGGTATGATGGCATCATAATGGCGCTTGCTTACTTCAATGTGGCAGTCGGCGCATTTCTTGTCTTCGGATGGGGGAGCTGGCTGTTTCCAGGCGCGAACATGATCATCACCATAGGTCTGGTGGGACTGATTGTCGACATCCCTGTGGTGCTTGTTTACAGCTGGTTTTCCATGCTCATGCCGAGGACAGGCGGGGACTACATCTATGTCTCGAGAGGTCTGTCTTCCTGGATGGGTTTCGCGGTGGGACTCGTGTTCTTCGTCTTCCTGTCCGCGTTTTCCGTTGGCCAGAACGCATGGTTTTCCACTGCGACGGTGATATCGCCATATCTGGCGGCCATCGGTTCGACCAACAGCATACCGTGGCTCGTGAATCTCTCCTCGGAGATAACACAGCCCGGGCCGAGCATACTGATAGGCCTGGTGCTCCTGATCATAGTCCTCTTTGTGCTCACGAGGAGCAGCGAGACTGTTCACAAAATAATGTCTGTTCTCTTCATCATAGCGTTCGTCGGCTGGCCGATCCTCTACGTTATCGCACTGGCAGCGAGTTCAAATGCCGCATTCATACACGCATTTAATGCATATGCAGCGAAGAACAACTTCCCCAGCTACTCGGCAGTCATATCAACAGCAAAAAGCTCCGGCTTCTCCATCATACCGCCGACTTTTGGCGCATCCCTGCTTGCGCTTCCGATTGTTTATGCAACGGTCGCATTTCCGCAGGGAATAACATACCTCGGCGGCGAAGTCAAGAAGGCAAACCGCAGCCTGCCCCTTTCGCTGATTTCCAGCCTGTTCATACTGGTGGGTGTTGTCGCACTTATGGGTTATTTCACCTATAACGTGTTCGGATACAGTTTCCTGACATCGTCCGCCTCACTGGGTTTCACCGGAACGAACTATCCATACGTCTCGCCACCCTACACCGACTATTTCCTCGCCATACTCTACCCTAACGTGCCGTTCAATGTCTTCATGATGATATCGGCTCTCTGCTGGGAACTGCTGCTGATGATCATGTTCGGACTTATGGCGACGAGATTCCTCTTTGCCACATCCTTCGACAGGATCCTGCCATCGTGGGTTTCGGATATAAGCGAACGGTTCCACTCTCCGGTCAAGGCCTCGATCGTGCTGATGGTGGTGGCGTTCATATTCCTCGCGCTGACGGCTTTCAATTTCATCGTCACCTACTTTGATTCGGTGACCGCCTGGACGACGGCGTACATTCTTGTAATGGTGGCAGGCATCGTGCTGCCATTCAGGCGTAAGGATCTGCTGCAGTATGCTCCGCCCATCGTGAAAAAGACGATTGCGGGCATACCGCTCATCTCAGTGTTTGGCGTGCTCGGCGTAATATCTCTTGGAGTCGTCTTCTATACGCTGCTGCTGAATACGGACGTGAGCGGTGCGACCGTTCTGGGTCTTTCCGTTGTGACGCTTTCCTACATAATTGGCATAGTCTGGTACTTCGCCTCGGTAGCGTACAAGAAGAGAAAATCCGGATTCGATCCCTCTCTTGCATTCAAGGAAATACCGCCGGAATGATATCACTGCGATGAGGTGGAATTTGTGAAAATCACTGATGTGACAGCAACATGCCTGTACAGCCCGCATATCAACGAGAATGCATCGGATTCCGCACAGGACACGGTAATAGTGGAAGTCCACACCGACGAAGGCATCACCGGAATAGGGGAGGTGGATGCGCCGCCCTCCGTGATCAAGAGCTACATCGACATGCCCTCGTCACATGACATCAGCATGAGCGTCAAGAAGATCGTCGTGGGAGAGAATCCGCTTGACATAGAAAGGATCTGGAAAAAACTGTATTTCAGAACGATGATGGCGGGAAGACGTGGGATAGGAATCAACGTAATTGGAGCAATAGACATGGCGCTCTGGGACCTCGCCGGCAAGCATTACGGAGAGCCTGTGTGGAGGCTCCTGGGCGGTTCGCAAAAGGAGTACGCTCTTCCCTATGCGAGCCTGCCCACGCTTCAGGATCCTGACGATGTGCAGGAGAAGCTGCTCAGGCACCAGGTATCATTCGCGAAATCGAAGGGATTCAAAGCTGTGAAATTCGAGGAGCTAGTCAACAGCAGAAAGCGTGACGTAGAATCGGTCCGCGTCGCACGAGAGACGGCGGGAAAGAACATCGATTTGATGCTCGACGCTTACTACTGCTGGCCAGATTTTAGGACTGCTAGCCTTGCCATAAGGGAGCTGGAGGAGTTCAACCCGTATTTTGTGGAAACACCACTGCAGGTCGACGATCTGGAAGGACTGTCCAGGTTGACAAGAGCGTCTAACGTCAGGATAGCGTCGGGAGAATTGCTGACAACGGCTCACGAATTTGTGGATCTCATTGACAGGGGAGGGGTGGATATTGCGCAACCGGACATTGGCCGGGTCGGAGGGCTATCCGAGGCGAGAAGGATAGCGGATTTCGCGGCACTGAGGGGTGTCCAGGTCATACCGCACTGCTGGAAGACTGGCATCAGCATTTCGGCAAGCCTCCATTTCAGCCTCGCTACATCCAACTGCCCGTATTTCGAATTCCTGGTGAAGGAACTCGCACCGTCGTATCTTCGTCTGAAGCTGCTCAAGAGAGAACCAGAACCAGTCGACGGCAGGATACAACCACCAAGGCTGCCTGGCCTGGGCATCGAATTGAACTACGATATCGTGGAAGAATGCAGGCGGTAACATCTGCCGCACATCCGTGGAAAATAAATGTGACATTAAGGCGATCACAGGGAACAGGACCGTTTCGGGCTACGCCCGATCAGTGAGGAGGAGCATCAATTGAGGAGACTTGAAAACAAGATATGCATAATTACGGGCGCAGGAAAGGGTATCGGTGCTGCCACCGCGCAGAAGTTCAGCGACGAAGGAGCAGTGGTGGAAATCTGCGACATAGACAGGGATGCGGGACTCGGTGTTTCCAGGTCCATGAACACTGCCGGAGGCAGGACATACTTTACCGAAGTGGACATCACTGTAGAGGAGAGGGTGAAGGTCTGGATAGATGCAGTGGTCGCGCGCCACGGAAGAATAGACGTGCTCTTCAACAATGCTGGAATAAGCGCCGTGGGACGCATAGATGAAATAGACAGGCAGCTGTGGGACAGGGTCGTCGCGGTCAACCTCACCTCAATCTATCTGGTATGCAGAAACGTATTGCCGATTATGATGAAACAGAAGAGCGGATCTGTCATCAACATGTCGTCATCTGTTGCGGAAATAGGACTCCTGAGACGTGCCGCGTACACGGCAACAAAGGGGGCGGTGCTTTCAATGACGAGATCGATGCAGGTCGATTATGCGCCTTACGGCATAAGGGTCAATGCGCTTTTGCCCGGAACCATAATGACACCGTTTGTCGAGGATTATCTCCGAAAGTCCTACGATGATCCCGCCTCCGCCATCGAGCAGCTGAAGAAGAGGCAGCTTGCGCCGTCACTTGGCACGCCTGATGATGTAGCATGGGCAGCGGTCTATCTTGCTTCCGATGAGTCCAGATATGTGATGGGAAGCGGCCTCGTCGTTGACGGCGGTACCATAGGCGGGAAGCCGTTTTAACAGCAGAAGAACATTGCCCTTTACGGGGAAAACGGATGAAGGGGGAGATTCACAATGCGGAAGGACAGGAAACAGGATGTGCTGGCTGAACAATGAGCGAGACGAACAGCCTCCTTGAAAGAGCGAGACGGATGGTAAAAGAAGCGGGCGATGACGACGTAGTCATACGACTGCTGGGAGGAGTTGCTGTCGTCAGCCTTTGCCGTGATATATACACTCGATTCCCGATGCTTAGCAGGGCGCCGCATGACATAGACTTCATGGGATATTCGCGACAGTCGCACGGCATTTCCAGATTTTTCACGATGCACGAAGGCTTCACTGCAGACCAGAGATTCAACGCGCTCTTCGGAAACCAGCGTTTGAAATTTTACGACAATTCGGTGGAAAACAGCACCATGGTGGTGGATGTCTTTCTGGACAAGTTCAAGCAGAGCCATGAGCTTCCGCTGCTCCACAGACTGCCGCTTGGAGAGTTCACTCTCTCACCCACCGATATGCTTTTCACAAAGCTGCAGATCTGGGAGATCAACGAGAAAGACATTCTTGATATTATTTCGTTGCTTGTGAGATTTGATCTGTCGGATGAACAGAACGCCGATTTCATTGAAACCGCGAGGATCGGGAAGCTAGCGGGCGGCGACTGGGGATTGTGGAAGACCACCTCTCTGAATCTACAGAAGACGGAGAAACTACTGAGTGAAGACAGATTTTCACCTGTATGCGCCACAACAACTTCGAAAATATCACGCATCAGGAATGTATTACAGACCTGCAAAAAGACGGCGAGCTGGAAAATGAGATCGCTGATTGGCGAAAAGATACAGTGGTACGAAACTCCAGAGGAAGTCTGAGTCGCGAGTGACCGGAGCGCGGGAAGACAGTCACGCAGTGAAGTTCTCAATGAAGAAAGCCAGTATTTTCCTCTGTGAGCAACGTATATACTCGTTGATTGTGGATATGGAAAGGTTTGTCTTCTGCGCTATGTCCTTCAAATGCGCATCCTTGGGAAATTCGAAGTAGCCAAGTTCATACGCCACCCTTAAGACGTCCCTCTCCCTGTTGGTCAGTCTGGAGGCTATCTCTGCAGGTTCGTGATAATCCAAGCTTCTTGCCCTGAAATTCACGACCTTCCCGTACAAGTTGATCAGTTCGACGAAGGTGTTCCTGTTTATTGCGGGAATGATAACCCTCCAAGTCTCTTCGCCGTTCTGTACCGTTTCCAGTTTCTGCACCGCGCTCATTTCATATGCGAGTGATGATATCATGCCCTCGTATCCCTCGATCAGCGACAGTCGCACAGAAGAATTCTTCACGTCGCGTTTTGTATCCAGTATGGATCTGACCCGCCCGTGCTTCCTCATATTCGCAACGTATTTCGAGAGCGATGACTGATCCCTGGCCTTTGCCTCGACTACGACCCAGTTATATCCGCGGTCTCTGAAAGGATGGCAGTAGACCATCCGTATCACAAGATCCCTGACGTCGCTAGTGAGCGCTGTGGTGCAGCCTTCATGCGTTATTTTGAAGTCTAACGAGACGAAATCTAGAGTTCCACCAGATCCGGATGCCACGAGCTAAACCCCCAATAGCACATGGTTTGAGGCACATGCGCATGGAATACCTAAGCACTCAGCATACAAGTTACTTTCCGTCAATGCCATGTCCGCGCATGCACTTATACCGAAGAAGATAGGGAGTGCGGCTTTTATGCAAGCTGGCCGGAGCCGCGCTGCGCCTGTGCACGCTTTAATAATCCTTCATCGAACCAATGATATCGATGGCCGTGTCAATCTCGCGGAGCGTGTTATAGAAATGCGGTGCGATCCTGAGGCCTGTGCCTCTGGAGGAAGTGATTACTCCACGCTCCCTCAGTTTGAGTTCCAGTTCGTGAGGGTGCTTAACGATGAAGGAGACAATTGCGCCTCTGCGGTCCGGATCGGCCGGAGTTATGGTCTCAAGACCGCATTCGCCGGCTCTCACCATTGCGCGTGCAGTCAGCTCCCCAATATGCCGCTCTATGTTCTTCACCCCTATTTCGAGTATTGCCTCCATTCCTTCTATCGCGGCGTAAACTGAAGGGATGCTCAGAGTGCCCGACTGGAACCTGTCCGCATTGTCTGCATAATCCAGCCTTTCCGCACCGAAATGAAATGGATCCTTCTGCGAAAACCAGCCTGTGTTCGTTGGCTCCAGGCTCCCTATGAGTTCCTTCCTGACATACATGAACGCGATGCCTGGCAGGCCCATGAGATATTTGAGATTCCCGCCTGCAAGAAAATCCACATCCTCCTTCCTGACGTCAACGGGCAGAGTGCCCAGGGACTGGTATGCATCGGTGTAGAAGAATGAGCCTGCCTCATGCGCCATCTGGCATATCTCTCGCGTGTTCTGCCTGAAACCATTGAGAGAGGACACCTGAATGGCGCTGGTCAGCAGTGTTCTGCCGTTCACGGCCTTCGAATATTCGTCCGGCGAAAGCGTGTAATGCCTGTTCTTGAGCGTTGTTACCTTTGCGCCGCATCTCTGCTGGGCAAGGAAGATGTAGTTCGTAGTCGGATATTCCAGATCGCTGAGTACGAGGCCGTTCCTGCCTTCGTAACGGAACGCGCTCAGTACGGATGACAGTGCCGACGACACTGAAAAAGACGGGAACACCTCCTCCTGCGAGGCACCGATCAGTCCGGCAAACAGCTTTCTGGCGTGCGCAATCTTCTCGAGCCAGATATCCCACGGATTGCCGAACTCAATCAGGTCCTGTTTGTACCTTTCCAGCGCCAGAAGAAGTCTACGTGAAACAGGCGAATGCGAGCAGGCCGCCAGATATATCCTCCCCTCAGGATCATGAAGATAATTACGATAATTGCCCATACTCATGACTGCACCATTTTTCGAGTGCCTGATTCATCCCGGCAATATACCGTTTGCCCTGACGCCGCACACGCAGTTGTGGGGCAAGACCCTTGCCAAATGGCAGTGCCGGCGGCCCGAATCGGTTAATTTTATTAGCTGCTGCAGAGTCGCATCCGCGAGCATATGCAGTCCGCCGCCGATTCCACAGTATTCAGTGGATTGAGAAACGGAGCGGTGGGCTTTTTCGGATCCCTGTTTCAGAGTCTTTCTGGAATGGGTCTGCTCCTTGATGTTGGTGCGATATTCATTCCCGTGTTTGCGATAGCAGGACGTTTCGCGCCGCTTTCCGTTCTGCTTGGCTTTTTCTTCTCCCTTCTGCTGGTCAACACCACATATGTTTTTTCGCAAAGATACTCCAGCTCAGGCGGTTACATAAAATTCATATCGTCGGTGTTCGGCAGAAATGCCGGCAAGGCGCTCGGATGGCTGTACTGCGCATATACGTTCGCGGTGCTGCCGAACATAGCGATATTTCTGGGCATGTTGTATGCGCCGCCGCTGATAGAACGGGCTTTCCCCGGAGTTCACGTGTCTGCTGTGGACAGTTTCGGCATCATGGCACTCGTAATACTCGCTGTGACCGCTGTCGTGCTGTTTGGCATAAAACCGACCGCAAGGTTTGTGATCATTGCAGGAATAGCTGAATTGACAGCATTAGTTTCGCTGAGCGCCACAGTCTGGCATCAGACCGGTTTTGCGCTCGAGACGTCGCCTTTCATGCCGGGCGCTTCGTCGATCGGAGCGGTGGGCGCGGGAGCGCTGTATGCGCTGCTGATGTTTGCCGGGTCGGGATCGCCGGTAATGCTTGGAGAGGAAATAGCGAATCCATCGAGAAACATAGGCCGCTCCATTGTCCTTTCTGTGACCGCTGCGGGCCTGCTCCTGCTGTTCACAGCATATGTCTTCGATGCTAGACTGGGAACGGGCGTCGGCTCGCTCTCCGGATCTTATCTGCCGGCGATTGCCGCATCCGCAGGACCTCTGTTCGAAGCTTTTGTTTCAGTGTTCGTCATCACAAGCTCGGTCGCTCTTGCCGTCAGTTTTCTGACAGGATTCTCCAGGGGCATCTACTTCATGTCGAAGAACCGGCTCATGATGCACCGCGATCTCGGCAGACTCGACCTTTCCAGAAGAGTTCCGTACATTGCTGTGCTCATAGCCGCTTTCCTGTCGTTCGTTACTGCCTCAGTGACTTCCTACCTGTTTGGACCGTACACGGCGTTTCTTCTGCTGATTACGACAGTCACAGTCGGTTTTGTAACGATACACACGGCGGTAAATATCGCGCTCATTGCCAGCGGCGGCGTGAGGAGAAGCCTTCTCAGGCACGTTGCGCTCCCGCTGCTTTCCTCCGCGACGCTGATTTCGATCCTTGTTCTGACTTTGCTCCCCGGAACATGGACGATACTCGTGCCGGTGACATTCATGGGCATTCTCGCCGCATCTGTGATGACAATTTCGAGGTTAAGCCAAGGTACAGCTCAGGCAGAATAAGTGTTTCTGCAATAGTGAGTCTATCTGTTTTGCATCGGTGCACAGTGACTCCAGTAGAAGTTCCCTGGAGTATATCACTGGCCATCCAAATCGCCGAATTGCACTAAACATCATTAACACCGTTTCGCATCACAGTGCAAAGGCGATTTCATACTTGTGCAGACAATCAATCCCTAAACATCGGAGAATATAACATAGATAAGGAACAGAGTTGACAGCCTCAGGAGCCATCAGAGAGAGTGGAAGAAGTATATCGACCTCAGAATCGATTATCCGAAG